>NZ_JBICXB010000024.1:0-96763 GCF_043200055.1 Streptomyces sp. NPDC048496
TGACCGCCGGCCTGTCGGGGATGCCTGTCGTCTGCCCGAGCACGAAAGCGCTACGTGACCTGCGCCGCAGACTCGGCAGCGCGCCGGTGCGGGCGTTGTTCGAGGTACTGGCCGGACCGTTGGCCCGGCCGACTACGCCCGGCGTGCGGTTCGGCCCGTATCGGACGGTGTCGTTCGACGGCTGCAGCTCGATCAAGGTGCCGGACAGCGAGCGCAACCGGGGCTGGCTGGGACGGTGTCCGCACGGCGGCTATCCCCAGGTCGAGCTGATGACGCTGGTCGAGACCGGCACCCGGGCCGTGATCGCAGCCGTCTTCGGCCCCACCCGGGAGGGCGAAACCTCCTATGCCACCCGGCTGTTGCACCATCTGGGCCCCGACATGCTGGTGCTGTGGGACCGTGGCTTCGACGGCAACGACTTCCTCGCCGCCGTGCACGCCACCGGCGCACGAGTCCTGGGCCGCATCAACCAGCGCCGCCGCCCACCGGTCCTCAAGCCACTCGCCGACTCCTCCTACCTCTCGGTCATCGGCGGCGTCGCGGTGCGCGTCATCGAAGCCCGGGTGAACGTCACCTGCACGGACGGCAGCACCTTCGAGGGCTCCTACCGTCTGGCCACCACGCTCCTGGACGCCCGCCACCACCCGGCCGACCGCCTCGTGCGTCTCTATCACGAGCGGTGGGAGCACGAGAGCGCCTACTACGTCTTGCGCCATACCATCCTGCACGGACGTGTCCTGCGCTCGCACGACCCGGTCGGCGTCGAGCAGGAGATGTGGGCCCTGCTCACCCTCTACCAGCTCCTGCGCCGCACCATGGTCGAGGCCGCGGAGTCCCAGCCCGGCACGGATCCCGACCGCTGCAGCTTCACCATCGCCCTCCAAACCGCTCGCGACCTGCTGGTCTGCGCGGAAGGAATCTTCGAGCAGGGCATCGGGGCAATCGGCCGCCGCGTCCTGTCTGCGCTGTTGCCCGCCCGGCGGTCCCGCGTCAGCACCCGCAAGGTGAAGTCGCCCATCTCGCGCTACGCGGAACGGAAACTGGACGGCCGTCCTGACAGCAGCCGGGTCGTGACGTCGACGACGATCACTCTCCTGCCGCCGCCGACCCCGCAGCCCGAACTCCCCACAACGACCGTCCCCCAGTACGCCGGTCCCGGAAGGACCAGCAGCCGCCCGGCCCGCGTCCTGGCCATCCTGCAGGCAGAGCCCGAACGGCTGTGGCGCGCAAGGGAGATCGCCGAGCTGCTCGGTGACGTCACTCTCGTCGCCACCTACCGACAACTCGCCCGCTGGACCGAGAAAGGAATGATCAAGAGAGTCCGCACAGGCCGCTACACAGCTGTCGCCCAGGACAACAGATCCCTTGCGTGACCTGCGGAAACGCTAACTACCCGGCCTTGGGGGAACTTCACAGCGACCTACCACACTCACGTAGTCAGCAGATCGCCTGACCAGCGGCACAGAGCTCCTGACAACCCATCAGTACGGGCGTCAAATGAGCGTCACGAGCGTCATTTCCCCAGCGGCGCGGCAGAATCTGGAAGCCTTCGGCGTCGTCGCTGCGCTTGACAGCTGGGTGACGATCTGGCCGGTGCCCGTGAGGGCGGCGAGCAGGTGTGCGGCCGGCCTGTCGCCGCGGCGCGAGCCCCAGGCCCTCTTGCCTTCGATGGCCACGGTGTCGGCGCCATGCGGGTCGCATCCCAGCAGGTCGGCCAGGCCGCCGGGGCACACCGACGTGGTCACGCGGCGGACGGTGGCGGAACTCGGCGCGATCCTGACCGCGAACGCAGTGGCGCACCGGGCGCCGAGTCTGGCCAGGGTGTGCTGCGGGGCCTCGGCGGCCCACTGGCCGATCGTCGCGTACGAGCGCGCACGGGCCAGTACCGCACAGGCGGCGATCTGCAGCACGCTCACGAACGGGTGACGCACCCCGCGCCGACGGCGCGGGTCAGGCAGCCTGACCAGCCGCTCGGCCACCGACAGCCCCGACACCCCTCGAGAACAGGAAACTTCACGAGACAGGGCATGGCAGACTGGCGGCACATCGAAGCTCCGTAGGACGCAAGCGACTTGGGAAGGTCACTTGCTCCAACGGCACTTCGTTGCGTTGGACACGCAGCCCACGGCCAGGACTCCGACCAGCGCACTCACAAGATCACGTGACTTTGCAACAGCCCTGTCCGTGAGGTGGCTGCTGCTGCGGTAGGTGAAGTGCCTCAACACCGGGATGTCATCGCCGCAGATCATTTCTGCCAGGTCCCGGACGGTACGCCGGCTGAGCTCCAACTTGGCCTCCTGGGTACTCCGCACCGATTCACTCGCTGTAGCGGGCGGCGCTGACAAACCGTGCCGAGATATCGTCCTCCATTCGCCCCACCTTCGAGTCAAGACGTTCCCTGCGCCGGTCGGCCAATATCTGCCCTGGTCGGCCGCCCGGAGACCGCACCTGATGGCGTAGCCGGGCACCATGCCCGGAGCGCGTCTGGGTCTCCTCCACCACAGTCCGGCAGCGGTGAGCAACCGTCAGCCTGGCGACGGGTACGCCGCCCCCTATGGGTCCGTGGTTGCAACTCGCATGGGCAGCCGCCCTGACCTCGATCACCCCTACCGTCGCCCCAGGGCGACGGTAGGGTGACCTTCGCTGCCGCAAGGTCGATACTGCCGTCAACAGGATGTGCAGTCGTCCCACAACCGATCACCGCAGGACTTGACGGGCCATCACCGAAGTCGGCATCAGGTCAGCATCAGCACCGCCAGGACCCGCCCCGGACCGTCACGGACCGCCAAGATCGACAACTGGCCCTACGTGCTCTGACCTCGGCAAACGCAGGTACAGGGCTCGCCTGCTAATCTCTTCAGGAGGTACCCATGAGGATGCTGATCAACGTCCCCGAGACCGTCGTCGCGGACGCCCTGCGCGGCATCGCCGCCGCCCATCCCGAGCTGACTGTGGATGTGGACAACCGTGTCGTCGTACGGCGTGACGCGCCCGTCGCCGGAAAGGTGGGGCTCGTCTCCGGGGGCGGGTCCGGGCATGAGCCGTTGCATGCCGGGTTCGTCGGGCCCGGAATGCTGTCCGCCGCCTGTCCCGGGGAAGTGTTCACGTCGCCGGTTCCGGACCAGATGGTGCGCGCCGCCGCCGCCGTCGACAGTGGCGCGGGGGTGCTGTTCGTTGTCAAGAACTACACCGGCGATGTGCTGAACTTCGAAATGGCCGCCGAGCTCGCCGAGGACGAGGGCGTGCAGATCGCGAAGGTGCTCGTCAACGACGACGTGGCCGTGACGGACAGTCTGTTCACGGCGGGACGGCGGGGCACGGGGGCGACGCTGTTCGTCGAGAAGATCGCCGGGGCGGCGGCCGAGGAGGGTGCGCCGCTGGAGCGGGTGGAGGCCATCGGCCGGCAGGTGAACGAGGCGTCACGGAGTTTCGGGGTGGCGCTGAGCTCCGTCACCACCCCGGCCAAGGGCTCTCCCACTTTCGATCTGCCGCCGGGCGAGCTCGAACTGGGCATCGGCATCCACGGCGAGCCGGGGCGGGAACGGCGTCCGATGATGACGTCGGGGGAGATCGCGGACTTCGCAGTGGACGCGATTCTGGAGGATCTGCGGCCGGACAATCCGGTGCTCTTGCTGGTCAACGGGATGGGGGCGACGCCGCTGCTGGAGCTGTACGGGTTCAATGCCGAGGTGCAGCGGGTGCTGTCCGAGCGGCATGTCGTCGTGGCTCGTACGCTCGTGGGGAACTATGTGACCTCGCTCGACATGGCGGGCTGTTCGGTGACGCTCTGCCAGGTGGACGAGGAGTTGCTGCGGCTCTGGGACGCGCCGGTCGAGACGCCCGCGCTCCGCTGGGGCCGTTGAGGAGCGGCCGTACGCCCATGACGTTGTTCCAGGGACAAGGAGATCCATGTGCTCGACGTTGACTTCTTCCGCCGGTGGATGACCACAACCGCAGCCGCTGTGGACCGTGAGGCAGATCGCCTCACCGAACTCGACTCGGCGATCGGGGACGCCGATCACGGCAGCAATATGCAGCGCGGATTCGCCGCGGTGACCGCGGTACTGGAGAAGGATGACCCGCAGACGCCGGGGGCCGTACTGACGCTTGCGGGGCGGCAGTTGATCTCGACGGTCGGCGGGGCGTCGGGGCCGTTGTACGGGACGCTGCTGCGACGTACGGGCAAGGCGCTGGGCTATGCGCCCGTCGTGACGAATGAGCAATTGGCCGAGGCGTTCGCCGCAGGTGTCGCCGCCGTGGGACTGCTGGGCGGTGCGCAGGCCGGGGACAAGACCATGCTCGACGCGCTGCTGCCGGGCGTGGAAGCGCTCGGTACGTCGTACGCCGCTGCCCGGGACGCGGCCGAGGCGGGTGCGACCGCGACCGTGCCGATGCAGGCGCGCAAGGGCCGGGCCAGCTATCTGGGTGAGCGCAGCATCGGGCATCAGGATCCGGGTGCGACGTCGTCCGCGCTGCTGATCGCCGCGCTGGCGGAGTCGTACGAGCGCGGTGGAGGCAGCTCGTGAGCGAAGAGAAGCAGGTAGGAATCGTGCTTGTGTCGCACAGCGGGCCGGTGGCCGAGGCAGTGGCCGAGCTGGCCAAGGGGCTGGCAGCCGGTGGTGCGACAGCGCCCGTGGCCGCGGCCGGCGGCACGCCGTCGGGTGCGCTCGGAACCAGTGCGGAGCTCATCGCCGAGGCGGCCCGGAAGGTCGACGGCGGCGTGGGCATCGCGGTGCTGGTCGACCTGGGCAGTGCGGTGCTCACGGTCAAAGCGATGCTGGCCGAGGGAGACGAACTGCCGGACGGGGCGCGGCTGGTGGATGCGCCGTTCGTGGAGGGCGCGGTCGCCGCACTCGTCACGGCGTCGGCAGGCGGCGATCTTGCCGCGGTGGAGGCCGCGGCGACGGAGGCTTACGGCTACCGCAAGCTGTGAATGGCGACGGTTGCGCGGGCAGTAAGCGCTGTCGACGGACAGCATGACCGCGCGTACCGCCACGTATCAGGGGGCCTCGGGAACCTCAGGGGAAACAGGGTGCGGCGAGTCGATGACACCCGCGGCCATGGGGAAGACTTGACGGCATGTCATCTCGGAAGCGCAGTGCGGGTCTTCTCCTGTTCCGGTCGGCGGACGGGGGCGCTGGGTTCGAGGTGTTCCTCGGGCACATGGGTGGCCCCTTCTGGGCGGGCCGCGAGGCTGCCTCGTGGTCCGTCCCCAAGGGTGAGTACGGGCCCGGAGAGGAACCCGAGGCCGCTGCCCGCCGTGAGTTCGAGGAGGAGTTCGGCCATCCGGCGCCGGACGGGGAGTGGGTGCCGCTCGGTGAGTCCCGCCAGGCCGGCGGCAAGACGGTGGTGGTGTGGGCTCTGGAGGGTGATGCCGATCCGGCCCGGGCCGAGCCGGAGACGTTCACCATGGAGTGGCCTCGGGGGTCGGGCGTGCAGCGGGAGTTCCCGGAGATCGACCGGTTCGCCTGGTGCACACCGGAGGAGGCGGCGGAGCGTCTCGTCGCGGGCCAACGGGTCTTCGTCGACCGGCTGCGGGACCATGTGCGGGGTGGGCAGGCGCCGGACGTGCCCTGAGCCGCTACGCGCGGGCCGCCCGGTTGATCTCCGGGCTGTGCAGGATGTGTTCGCCGGAGCCCTGCCGGCCGACGACGGCGTTCATGGATCTGAGGACTGTTGCCGTCGTACGCATGGATCAGCCCTCTGTCTCGGCGAAGGTACGGGAACGCGCCCACGCGAGGGTCACCGAGCGGTTCCCAGGCGTCAAGGCTGTTGCAATGGTCAACTTCTGAGGCGGATGAGGAACCGTGCGCCACGCACGCCGCAGGCGCCTCGCGCGGTCAGTGCTGCGGGACCTCGCCCTGTGCGACCTCGATGCTGCTGTGCAGATCGTTCGTCGCTTCGAGCGCGGCGGACCCGGACAGGATCAGGCAGGCCAGCAGCGCGGCCGCCGCGGCGCGGCCGACGCCTGGCCGGTGGGTGACCCGGCCGAGCAGCGCCGCGACCCGGCGCGGAACCGGTCCCGCCGCCGCCGCGAGCGCCACACGGGGGCGCGCCCGCACCCCTTCCGCCGCCCGCGCGGCGAGCGCCGCGCGGCCGATCGCGCGCGCGGCGACCCGCCGGTCGCCGACAGCGACGGCCGCCGCCTCGTCGGCGCAGCGCTCCAGGGCGTAGCCCATGGGCGCGCGCAGCGAGCGCAGAGCGGGATGGCAGAGGGCGGCGAGCTCGGTAGCAGCGAGGTAGAGGTGGTGGCGGCCCGCGAGATGGGCACGCTCGTGCGCGAGCAGGGCGTCCCGTTCGGCGGGGTTCAGGGCGCGCAGCATGCCGGTGGTGACGACGATCCGGCCGGGGCTGCCCGGGAGTGCGGGCAGCGCATAGGCGTCGGGGCGGCTGTCGCGCAGGACGGCCAGTTCACCGCTTGAGCATTCGGCCGACTGCCTGGCGCGCTGCAGCTCCACCCAGTGGCGGCGGGCGGTACGGACCACCGCGGCGGTGCAGCCGGCCAGCAGGGCCAAGGCGGCAAGGGCGAGCGGGACGGCCACGGCGGCGGGCGCGTCGGCGAGCGGCTTGACGAGTTCACCGACCGCGGCGACCGCGGACAGCTGGGTCGCGCCGGGCACCACCAGCAGCACCAGGGCGAGCGTGCTGCACAGGGCGAGACCCACGGCCGTCGAGGCGAGCAGCCGAACGGCACGCAGGGGCGCCAGGGCGTCCGCCAGACGGCGGGCGGCGGGAACCGCGACGAACGGCATGAGCAGTGGAACCCATACGGCGTACATCATGGGGCGTCTCCGTCGAGCAGCTCCCGGAGCAGCTGCTCGTCCTCGTCGGTGAGCTGCGAGACGAATCGGGCCAGCACGGTGCTGCGGTCCTCTTCCTTCTGCAGTTCGCTGTGCATCCGGCGGGCGGTGAGGCCGGGCGCATCCTCGGTGGGGGTGTAGGCGAAGCCGCGCCCGGCGCGGGTACGGGCGACCGTGCCCTTCTCGTACAGCCGGGTCAGGATCGTGGTGACGGTGGTGCGGGCGAGGGGCGCGCCGAGGGCGCCCTGCACCTGACCAGGGGTGAGCGGGGTGTCAGCCGTCCACAGAGCCGCGAGAACGGTGGATTCCAGCTCGCCGGCCGGTCGCCGTTCCGGCGCCGAGGAGGGCCCCGGTACCTGCCCGGGCACCGAAGCGGAAGCCTGGGCCGACTCGCTGCCTGGACCGGAGGTCGGCTTGCCGTCCGCGCGAGGGTTCGGATCCTCGCTGGATATCCCCTGCACGTGGGACATGGGAACCCTCCTCCTGCTCCGAGCGTCTACAGTGACGTAGACCGTCTACAGCACTGTAGTCAGTCGGGCGTCCCGTCGGTGCGCCCAGTCACCATTATGGGAGGCCTTCCGCCGTGTCCGTATCCTCACTGGCAGCGATGCCGCAGGCGGTGAACCTGTTGGACGCAGGATCACTGCTCGCCACGTTCGGCGCGCTCGGCATCGCGGTCGTGCTGTTCGCGGAGACGGGGCTGCTCGTCGGATTCTTCCTCCCCGGCGACTCCCTGCTCTTCACGGCGGGGCTGCTGAGCGTGCCCGGTAACCACGGCGCGGTCCACCTCTCCTTGTCACAGGTGCTCATCGCTGCAGTGGTCGGCGCACTCCTCGGCGCCCAGACCGGGTACTGGATCGGGCGCCGCGGCGGCCGCGCCCTGCTGGCCCGGAGCCGGGCCAAGCAGCTGCATGCGGGAGCCGCCCGCGCCGAGGAACTTCTCGAAAAGTACGGACACGCGCGCGCGATCGTGCTGGCGCGCTTCGTCCCTGTGGTGCGCACGGTACTCAACCCGCTGGCCGGGGCGCTCAACGTACCGGCCCGGCTCTTCACGATCTGGCAGATCGTCGGCGGACTGGTGTGGACCGTCGCACTGGTGCTCGCCGGCTACGGGCTGGGGTCGTCGGTACCCAATGTCGACCGCTATCTGCTGCCGATCGTCGCCGTCGTGGTCGTTGTTTCCCTGATCCCGCTCGCCACCGAGCTGATGCGCTCGCGCGGCCGCCGCACCGCTGAAGGAGACCACAGCTGATGCTGCTCGCCTCTGCCGCCACCTCCCTCGACGGTGGCCTCTACACCTGGATCACCGAGCTCGCCCAGCGCTCCCCCGCCGCTCTGGACTCCACGATCCGGCTCTGGTCCGACTTCGGTCTCGCGCTCTTCGCCCTGCTGATGCTCGCGGCCTGGTGGCGGGCCCGCTCCGACACCCCGGCCCGCCTGGCGATGGCACTCTGTGCGCCCCTGGTCGTGGTGGCCGCCTATGTGGCAAACGACCTGCTGAAGATGGCCGTCCATGAACAACGGCCCTGCCAGACCCTGCATGCGGTCACGGTGGAAGCGTGCCCTCCGCTCGGCGACTGGTCCTTCCCCAGTAATCACGCCGCCATCGCCGCAGCCGCGGCGGTCGCGATCCTGCTGACCGACCGCCGGCTCGGCGCCATCGCCGTCCCCGCGGCGCTGCTGATGGCCGCGTCCCGGGTCTGGATCGGTGTGCACTATCCGCACGACGTGCTCATCGGGCTGGTCACCGGCGCGCTCGTGGCCTGGCCGCTGACCGTCGCCGCCCGGCGCTGCGCCCCGATCGTGGTGCGGCTGCGCGAGACCAGGCTGCGCCCATTGGTGGCGGCGCGGTGATCAAGGCCGCGGAGGCCGGGCGCCGGTCCGTCGCGGGCCCGATCGACCCCTGTATCCGTACGGCGCTCGGGGCCGTACTGGTCGGGTTCGTCGGTCTCCTCGGCCTGACGGTGGTGGTCCTCACGGCCCGGCACGGGGCCGTACTGCCCGTCGATCGGAGTGCGCACGCATGGTCCCTGCACCATCGGCCCTCCGCCTTGGTCACGGCGGCCAGGGTGGTCACCGCGACGGGTACGGGCGTGTTCCCGTACGCCGCCGCGGTGGCCGCCGGACTGATCGCGGGCCGGAACCTGCGGCACCGTCTGGGGTACGCGGCGGGCGCCCTGGCCTTCCTGCTGCTGGGGCAGGCACTGCGCTACGGGCTGATGGAAGCGATCAGCCGGCCCCGCCCGCCGGTGGGCGACTGGGCGACGCACGCCTCCGGGTTCGCCTTCCCGTCCGGGCACGCGACGTCCGCGCTCATGGCGGGACTCCTCGTGGCGGCGATCGGCCACCGGGCGTATGGGAGCAGGGCCGGCCGCTTCGCCGCCGTCCTGATCTGCTGCTGGGCCGCGGCCGTCGGGCTGAGCCGGGTTCTGCTCGGGGTGCACTGGGTGACTGATGTGGTGGCCGGATGGCTGTTCGCCGCGTTCTGGCTGGGGCTCGGGGCCGCGCTGATACGGACGGCACTGCCCGCACACCGCAGGTGACCTTCCGGTCCCGGCCCCCTCTGCAGAGGTCCAGTGCGATGCCCCGTCCGCCGGTCGTGCCCCTCGTCCGAACCAACCACGTCACGCGTCCACCCGCTGTCACGCGTGTGCTCGCGCTCCTTCAGCATCGGCTGACCTGGGCGATAGTGGCCGCCTACGCCGCCGCGGCCCTGTTACCGCAGGCCGGCCTCGCCATGCGGCAGCTGGATCTCGGCGCGGTGTCCGCACCCGGCGGGGCCCGTACGCCGCTCACGCTGCCGTCGCTCCTCCTCGCCTGGCTGCTCTTCACCGCGGCACTACGGGTGCCCGCCCGGGACCTGCCGCGACTCCTGCGCCGACCGCTGCCGCTGCTGGTCGGAACCTTCGCCAACACGCTGATCCCGCTCGCACTGCTGCCGTGCATGGCGGTGGCGCTCGGGCGGCTCCCCGACACGGACGGCTGCAGCGGGCTCCTCACGGGACTGGCCCTGGTGGGCGCCATGCCGGTTGCGGGCGGCGCCACGGTCTGGGGAAGCCGGGCGGGCGGCAACCAGTCGCTGATCGTCGGTATCGTCCTGACCTCCACGCTCCTGAGCCCGTTCACCATCCCGCTGACACTCTCGGCCGCCTCGATGGTGACGGTCGGCCACTACGCGCAGGACCTGTCGAGGCTGGCCGCGGTGAACGGCGGGGCGTTCGCGGTGATCAGCGTGATCGCGCCGTGTGTCGCCGGGCTCCTCGTCCAGCAGGTGCTGCCCGCCGGGGCGCTCGCCCGTCATCTGCCGTGGATCGGGCTGCTCGGGCTGGTCGACGCACTGCTGCTCACCTACAGCAATGCGTCGGGCGCACTGGGCGGGTTCCTGCTGAACCCACGGCCCGCGCTGCTGGTGGCGTCGGTGGTCGTGGCGGCTGTGCTGTGTGCGGCGTCGTTCGCGATCGGCTGGTGCCTTGCCCGTACGGTACGGGCCGACCCGGCCGACACCGTGGTGATCACGCTCACCTGCGGGATGAACAACAGCAGCGCCGGTGCGGTGCTGGCGGCGACGAACCTGTCCGGCAGCCCTCACGTGCTGCTGCCGGTCCTCGCGTACAGCCTGCTCCAGAAATGCGGTGCCGGTCTGGCCGACTCGATGCTGCGCCGCAGGGCCGCCACGTCCGAAGCGTAAGGGCTGTCCCGTCATCCCGTGCGCCCGTCAGGATTACGGGACAACCCTTGGAGGCTGTCCCGTAGGTTTCCCTACGCCTCTCGGGTCTCGTGAGGTCCCGAGCGGCGAGGGGTGGCCGACTTTTGTGTCAAGCCCTTCCACCTTTGTCAGGACCATCCAACGTCGTCCGTCGATGAGCTCTCGTGCCGCGTCGAGGTGGCCGGCATGGCAGGCGGTCTCGGTGATGGCGTGGAGCAGGACGTCTCGAAGGGTGTGCAGGTGCGGTTCGCCGAAGAGGTGGTGGGGCCACCAGGCCAACGGGGCGTCCGCCGTCGCGGCTGTGACAACGGCGTCTGCGAGTTCTGTCTCCGTGCGGTACTGATGGAGGATGTCGGCGGCCGGAGTGTCGGACGCCACCTGCCAGGCGTCCTCCATATCGTTCAGAGTGTCGATGACGTTCTCGTCGCCGACGAAGACGGCTCGGAACCAGAACCGCTCAACATCGAGTGCCAGGTGCTGGACAAGTCCCAGGCAGCTCCACCCGGACGGCAGCACGGGCTTGTTCAGCGCATCGGCGTCAAGCCCGTCGAGGATCCCCAGCACATGGCGGCGCTGTCCGTTCAGGAAGGCCAGGAGTGTCCGGATCTCCGTATCCGGCGCCGCGGTCACTGGGCGATCTCCCATATGTGACCGCCGGGGTCACGAAAGCTCGCAGTGCGTATTCCCCACGGTGGGTCCATCGGGCCGTTCAGCAGTGTCACGCCGCGGGCGGACAACTCCTTGCACATCGCGTCCACGTCGTCCACGGACAGGGTGAGCTGCAGACGGGATCCGGTGTCGGGGTGGGCGACGCGTGCCGGTGCGATCAGCTCGTGTGCCGCTTTGTGGCATCGCCGGCGTAGGGCCCGGACCGGCTGGGCAACCCACTAGTTGAACGTCGAGATCGCCAACCGAGGTGCCAGGTGGTCCACTCCACGTCGGATCATCCGCTGAGATCACCCGCGCCCGTCCCCAATCGCCGCCCCAACGGTCACACCCTCACGGGACAGCCTTCAGAGCGTTCCGGGGCCCCGCGAGGGGGTGGCCGCTGCGAGACGGATGACGGCGCGGCCCCCGTCGAGGTCGACGGTGGAGCGGTTCGGCGGGGCTCCGTCCTCCTCGTCGTCACGGAGTAGCAGGGCGCTCTGGCGCTCCTTGAGTTCGCTCTGCTTGCCCGGCGAGAAGGTCGCGTGCAGCTGCTCGAATCCGGTCGCCGACACCTGGCCCTGGCGCGCGCCGTTGCGCCACGGCAGCACCCCCGCCCGCCCGGCGCGCAGCATCAGCTGGTCGACGAACGCGACCAGAGTCAGCCCGATCACCAGTCCGGGCAGCGTCATCAGTGCGACGAATTCCATCGGGCCAGTATCGCCGAAGCACCTGGCGTACGCATCGCTCCGGAGCACGCGAGTGCGGGCCGTCGCCCATCGGCGACAGCCCGCGCTCCCTCCTGTACCGCTGGAGGGGTCAGCCGTTGGGGAGGTTGACCGCGCGGCCGTTGATCCTCCCGTCGTGCAGCCTCTCGTACACCAGCGGCGCCTCGTCCAGCGTGTACGTCTCGACGTGGACCTCGACCGATCCGGCGCGGGCCAGGCCGAGGACCTCGGCGAGCTCGGAGCGCGATCCCCGCTACGGGGAGGTCACCGTCGTCCCTTCCGGTTCTCGGTCCCCTGTCCGCCACTCAGGACGCGGAGTAGCCGCCGTCCACCAGGTGGTAGCTGCCGTGGATGAAGGAGGCGCGGTCGGAGAGCAGGAAGGCGGCGAGTTCGGCGACCTCCTCCGCGGTGCCGAGGCGTCCGGCCGGGTGCAGCGAGATGAGGTGGTCGCGGGCCGGGCCTTCGGTGTTGCGCAGCAGGGGCGTGTCGATGAAGCTGGGGCCGACGGCGTTGATCCGGACGTTCTGTGCGGCGTGTTCGAGGGCCGCCGTCTTGGTGAGACCGACGGCGCCGTGCTTGGCGGCGACATAGGCGGGGGATCCGGCGAAGCCGTTGGTGCCGAGGATCGACGACATGTTGACGACGGCGCCGCCGCCCGCGGCGACGATGGCGGGGAGTTCGTACCGCAGAGAGTAGAACACTCCGCTGAGGTTGGTGGCGACGACCCGGTTCCAGTCCTCGACGGCGTACTCGCCGGTCGGGGCGCTCGGGCCGCCGATGCCCGCGTTGGTGACGGCGAGGTGCAGGGCCCCGAACGCGTCGACGGCGAATTGCACGCCCGCTTCCACGGAGGCGGGGTCGGTCACGTCCATGGCGACGGCGGCTGCCTTCGCGCCGGCGCTTTCGAGCTCCGCGACGGCCTTGCGGGCGTTCTCCTCGTCGTAGTCGGCGACGACGACGGCCGCGCCGCCCGCCGCCAGACGGTGGGCCAGCGCCAGTCCGATTCCGGAGGCGCCGCCGGTGATGAGGGCGGTCCGGCCGGCGAACTCCTGGTCGGCGGGGGCGGGAGCGGGGCTCATGATGGTTCGTTTCCTTCCGTCGTGCTGTGCGGCGCCGGCCCGGCGGGAAGCTGCGCGAGCAGTTCTCCGCAGAGGGCGTCGAAGGCCTGCCCGACCAGTCGGGGCAGGGCGTCCGGTTGTCCGCCGCGAACCCAGGCGGCCTGGGCTGCGAGGAGTGCACCTGCGCCTGCGGCGACCGTGACGGCGGGACGGATGTCCAGCCGTGGGTCGACGCCGAGCCGCTCCGCGACAATGGCGACCGAGTCCTCTTGGGCATCCACCCGGATGTGGTGGAACGCCGCGTAGAGGGTCGGCTCCTCCTCGGCGACGACCAGCAGGTCGAAGATCCGGGGGCGTCGGTGCCAGGCCTGTGCCTCGTGGTCTTCGAGCCAGTCGAGGACGGCGCGGCGGTAAGCGGTCAGCGGGGGCTCGTCGGCGGGGCGGGCGCGCAGGGCGTCATTGATCCGGTCGCCGTCGCCCCGGAGCGGGTCCAGGACTGCGGCTTCCTTGCTCGTGAAGTACCGGCTGAAGGTGCGCCGGTCGACGTCCGCGTGTTCCGCGATCTCCTCGACCGTCACGTTCCTCAGACCCCGGTCGAGTACGAGTTCGAACGCGGCCTGCGCCAGTGAGTCCCTGGTGCGACGGGCCTTGCGGCTCCGCCTCTCCGGGGTCTTCCGTTCCGGATTCATAGCTGTACCGCACACCTACAAATGTCCCGGCGCGACATACGTCTCGCCGGGACATTTGGGGATCGGGTCTCGCCTCTCAGTCACCACTCGCCGAAGGTCTGCGCGGCCCTCCGGGCGCCCCGACCGGGCATCGCCCGTGGCTGTCGGCGACGGTTGCCGGCCGATGCCTTGCACAGGGCGAGCATCGCGATGTCATCGCGCCGTACGCCGCCGGAGAAGGCGTCCAGGTCCGCATGCACCGCGTCCAGCAGTTCACGCGGTTCACACCCGGCCCAACGGCCGAGCCGGGCGTCCAGCGGGTAGAAGGCGCCGGAGGCATCGCGGGCCTCGGTCACTCCGTCGGTGAATGCCAGAAGCGTCGCACTGGCCGGGAAGTCGAACCGCTCCGCGCCGCGTGCCTCGCTGCTGAGCTCCGCCATGCCCAGCGCTACGGAGGTGAGGCGGAGCGGGACAGCGGCTGCCGCGCCGTCGTGCAGCAGGTGGGGCGGCAGATGACCGCAATTGACGGCCTCCACCCGATCCTCTCCCTCGAAGCCGAGGACCAGGGCCGTGACAAAGCGTTCGATCTCGCCGGTCTGGGCGGAGAAGGCGTTGTGGCGGGCGACCGCGTCCTCCAGAGCGTCCACCACTCCGGCCAGGGTGGGCTCGCGGATGGCCGCTTCCCGGAACGCGCCGAGCGCGGCGAACCCCGCACCGATCGCGGCGATCCCCTTGCCCTGCACATCGCCGATGATCACCCTGGTTCCGTACGGTGATTCGACGACCTCGTAGATGTCGCCGCCGACCAGTCGGTCCTCCTCGATCGGCGCATAGACCCCGTGGGCGACGACCTGGTCGGTCAGGATGGGCAGTGGGCGCAGGATCTGCCGCTGAAGTGCGACGGCCGCGGAGCGCAGCCGGGCGATCTCGATGGCATGGCGGATCCGCAGCGAACAGGCGCCGACTCCCAGGACACAGGCCAGGACCGTGAAGCCGATGCCGACGAAGAGGTCCCAGAACGTTCCTCCGGACACCAGCCGGGAGGTGACGACGACCGCCATGATCCAGGCGGCGGTGTACACCGTCTGCCGCATGGTGCCGAAGACCGAGACGAGGGCGGGCACGACGACGAGCAGCGGCACGACCTGCAGATCCTCACCGGTACGCACGTCGAGGGTCAGGATCACGGCGGTCAGCAGAAACAGCCCGCCGAACAGCACGCCGTCCCCGACCCGGGGGGCGAAGACCGCAGCCTCCCCCGCATCGGCGCCCGGCACCGCCGCCCTCCGCTCGGCCGCCGCGCGCTCGTGCCCGATCGTCACGGCACTGCCTCCTCGTGTCGGTGCCGGCCCGTTCCCGGCATTCCCATCCAGTGCACCCGGGATCGGAAGGCCGGGACACGGGGCTAACGGCCTCAGGGGCCGGGCCGAAAATCCTCGGTCGGCGCCTGCCGGTGGTGTCCGGTCCGGAAGTCCCGGGCCGAAGGTCCCGTGACACCGGCCGCAGGACCTCCGTCACCCGGCAGGGAGGAGAGACGGCTCACACGTCAGTACAAGGCTGCCACCTGCGCGCCACCGGTATCACCGGTGCGCCCGGACTCCGGCAGCTGCCGCGGTACGACGGCAGAGAGGAACGACGTCCGGCGGCGGAGCCGCAAGCCCAGGGACTCGTAGAGCCTGATCGCGTTCGTGTTGGTCGCGGAGGCATGCAGGAACGGGATGTCGCCCCGCTCCCTGATCTCGTGCGCGACGGCGAGCACGAGCCGGCCGGCGAATCCCTGGCCTCGTGCGGACTCGTCGGTGCAGACACCGCTGATCTCGCTGTAGCCGGTCGGATGCAGGCGCTCCCCGGCCATCGCGACGAGTGCCCCTTCGCGCCGGATGCCGAGGTAGGTGCCGAGCTCGACGGTGCGCGGCAGGAACGGTCCGGGGCGGGTGCGTTCGACCAGGGCGAGCATCTCCGGCACATCTGCCGGCCCCAGGCGGACGGACTCCGGATCCGGGGCAGCTGCCAGTCCGGCGTCGACCAACTGGACGCCCTCTGCGTGAAAGGTGATCTCCCAGTCGCCGGGCGGCGGTTCGCGCAGGGCGGTGAGGGTGAGGGATGCGCCGGGCCCGGCGAGGGCGGCGGCGTCGGCCCAGTCGTCGGCGTCCGGGATGTCCGGAAGCGCGAACCAGGGCGCCACATCGGTGGGGTAGCGCAGGACGCGGCCCCGGCGTTCGGCGAAGCGGGCGTGCGGTCCGGCCAGCGAGGCGCGGGCCGGGTTGTCCAGCGGGTGCCCGGACCGAGTGGTGGGGTGCGGGGCGCTCATGCGCCGGCCACCTCGATCACGATCTTGCCGCGGGTGTGTCCGCTCTCCACTGCGCGCAGCGCCGCGGCCGCCTCGGTGAACGGCAAGCTGTCGGGCTTGTGCGCGGTTACCGCGACGGGCAGCAGTGCGCACTCGGCGTACCCACCCCTCAGCGGGTTGCCGAAGACGGCGTCTCCGACTTCGAACCCCTCGACACCGGGGCCGACCCGCTCGACGGTCCCGGCCACCTCGCTGCCGAACACGGCGGGGAAATCCGGCGCCGTGCTGCCGGGCCGGGTGTACCCGTTGCGGAGCTTCCAGTCGACGGGGTTCACTCCGGCCGCCCGGACCGCGACCAGGAGCTCCCCGGGCCCGGGGGTCGGTGCCTCCTGCTCGACGAAGGCTTCCACCTCAGGTCCGCCGTTGCGGGTGAATACGTACGCCTTGGGCATGAGCTCCCTCGCTCCGGTTCATGGCATCGGCTGTCGGCACCGCCACCGTGGGCTACAGCAGCGAAAAGTCCATTCGGCATGCACGTATTCCCGGGGTGCCGGGGTGTTCACAGGGCCGCACTGAACCGCCGACGTCCCGCAGACACGGAGCTGAGGGGCGGCCCCGGCGGGTCACTCAGACGTGGGGGCCTGGGCCTCCCCGGCGCGGCGTACGAAGCAGTCCGGCGCGTGCGAGACGGCCCTGCCCCACTCGTTCTCCCAGAACAGCCACAGCGGCTGCGAGGCCGGCACGGTCACAGCGGGCGGATGGTCGCAGCACGGGTGAGGTTGTGGTTCCCACCACGCGGCACGCGTGAGCAGGTTTCCTTCCCGGGCCGGGACACTGCTGCGCGCCGACCGGGGGCGTACCTGGAGGATCACGTGCGCCGTGCGATGTCGGTGTGGACGAGGGTCGGGCCGGAGGCCGAGCAGCGGGCGGTGCGAAGCCTCAGTGACGACCTCGACTCCGGCCGGTGGGCCGAGCGCAACAGCGACCTCGCCGACCTCGACGCGGCAGATCTCGGCCTCCGCCTGCTCATAGCTTGAACCGCGTCGCAGCGTCAGCGTCATGACGGCTCCTGGACAGCCCGCCGGTCGTGTGCGGCGCTGAGCGGGCATGGCGCTGTCGATCGCAAGGCGGCCGGAAGTCCTTGGATGGGGTCTCCCCTGCTCGAACGAAGCTGAGAGCTTGAGGAAGGAGCTACCAGGGCTTGTGGCCAACGCGGCGAGCCAGCGTGCTGGGCGGCGCGACGGGGCAAAGATTGCCGGGAGGGGCACTAGAAGAAATCCGACCGAGTCCCACCGTTAGCTGTACAGAACCCAAGTTGGATGCTGTCGTGCGTTCGGCCAGACAGCCCCTACCTAAGCTTTGCGGGCGAGCAGTTGAATCTCCTGGAACTGCCGTCGGTCGGTGGGCTGAGGCTCGCGAACCATCCGGGCTACCTCGGCCAACCCGGACTTACGCAGCATCGCGGCGAGGTGATCAGGCGACCACCGATAGGCCGGCGCGACTGTGTGATCGAAGACCTGCGTCGGGTGAGACGGATCATCGCTGGCCGAAAAGCCGACCAGAAGATGGCCGCCAGGTGCCAGCACCCGGTGGAACTCCGACAAGATGACGGGGAGTTCTTGCGGCGGAGTGTGGATGATGGACCAACGTGAGAGTACGCCGCCCAGCACGCCGTCAGCGATGTTCAACGAGGCCATCGAGCCCACGTCGAACCGCAGACCCGGATAGGCTTGTCGAGCCAACTTGATCATCGCAGGAGAGGCGTCAACGCCAAACGCCGCCAGCCCCAACTCGTCCAGATATGCGGTGATATAGCCAGGACCACACCCCAGGTCCGCGACCTGACCATCCCCACTCACACTTACAACCTCGGCGAAGGCACTCAAGATCGCGCGGTCCAGCGGCCTGTCACGCAGTGTGTCGCGGAACTGCTGGGCATAGGCGGGGGCAGCAGCGTCGTAGGCTTCGCGGGTGGCACTGAGGGCATCGTGTTCGACCATGCTCGCGACAGTAGTTCCTGGCGCTGAGGCGAGCCGCTAGAATCACGATCTTCCGTCCCGCCGGTTCGCCCAGGCTATCGCTGGTTCAACGCCTTCCCGGCGGACAACTGCATGACCGCGGGCACGGTCTCCTCCTTGCCACAGATAACGGAGCCGCGTCGCGCACGGCCCGCGAGCGTCGCCGCAGGTCGTGATCAGCGATGTTCACAATGACGGCTATTCATGAGGGGTGACTGCACGACGCAGGACTCCCCCGCCGCCGTCACCCACACCGCCGTGGGACACCCGCGCGACCGGCCCGCCCCGCTGCCTGGTCCGGAATCGATTTCGACTCAACAGCACATCGGCACGGACCGGTCACGCCACATTCGGCCGACTCGTGTGGCAGTCTGATAGTGACCGTCCCACCGGGCTCCCCCGTACCGGTGGGGCGGTTCTGTCCTCTCCCGCTCCTCTCACCTGCACGGTTGTGACGCCGGATCACGAATATTCCCGGCCATTCACGCCGATTGGCCGGATCGACTCGCTCTGAGCGGTCCATGTGCCGTGCCGGATGCAGGAGTTGCGGGTAGACATCGCCAAGGCCAAGGAGTCACTGGCCGCGGAGTTCGACCGCGACCCCACCGTGCCGGAGCTCGCCGAGCAGCTCGGGATCGGCGAGGACGAGGTCACCGAAGGCGTCGACGGCGCCAACGGGTACACCGCAGGATCGCTGGACATGCCGTCCGATCCGGTGGTCGCGGGACGGCCCAACCCGCCGGGGCGCACGCTCGTCGACGCCCTCGGCTCCCCGGACCCCGGCATGGAGCCGGTCGAGAATCTGCACACCCTCGCCCCGCTGCTGGGTCACCTCGACGCGCGCGAGCGTCGCATCATCGACATACGCTTCGGTCAGGAGATGACGCAGTCGCAGATAGGCGCGGAGCTCAGCATCTCCCAGATGCAGGTGTCGCGGCTGCTCAGCCGGATCCTGCAAAGTTCCGCAGCGGCATGTTCGTCGAGGAGTGAGCGACGACGAGTGAGCGACGACGAGTGAGGGGCGAGGATCTGCCGTTGCCCTGCCTGCCCGCCGATGTGGGGCACTACGAGGACACATTCCGCAAGGTCGACGGGGTCTGGGCTGATCGCCCCGCGCACCATGGGCCGGCGGCCGCCGGGGCCACGGAGCGCGGAGCCAGGGCGCCCGTCTCGACCGGGGACGGTCAGTCGTCGTCCTTCTCCGCGGGGCGGCCCGCGTAGTAGGTGGCGATCATGTCCTCACCGCCGTGTCCCGCCTCCTCCGCACGCGTGAACCGGTTCGCCGACGCGGCGACGAGATCCAGCGTCACCCCGGCCTGTTCGGCGGCCGCAAGGATGAGGCGGGTGTCCTTGAGCGCGGTGGACAGGGTGAAGCTCGGGGTGAGGTCGCCGGAGAGGACCGCGGCGGACTTGCCCTGGAGATACGCGGAATCCAGCGGGCCGCCCTTCATCACGTCGAGGAACGACTGCGGGTCGATTCCCAGCCCCTCCGCGAGGTTCAGGCACTCGGCGATGCTGCTCACCATGTTGATCACCCAGGTGTTGACCACGAGCTTCAGCCGCGAGGCGGCGCCCGGTGTTTCACCGACCCAGACCGTGCGCTGTCCGATCGCGTTCAGCACAGGGTTCACCGACGGGCGGACGGCGGACGGACCAGATACGAAGACCGTCAACGCACCCTGTTCCGCGGGCTGCTTGGTACCCGCAACCGGGGAGTCGAGATAGACGAGCCCCAAGTCCGCCGCCCTCTGGGCGAGTTCGGTGGTGGCGTCGATCCCGACGGTGGAGCTCTGCAGCAGGACCTGGCCGCGTTGCACTCCGGACGCCGCGGCGGTGAGCGCGGCGGCCACGGAGGGTCCGTCGTTCAGCATCGTCAGGATGACGTCGGCGCCGCGTACGGCTTCCTCCGCCGTTTCGGTGACCGTGGCGCCTTCGGCGGCGAGGGGGGCAGCCTTGGCCTGCGTACGGTTCCAGGCGCGGACGTCGAGTCCGGCGCGGAGCAGGCTCCGGGCCATCCCGGATCCCATGATCCCGGTGCCGAGGACGGCCACGGTCGGCCACTCGGGGATGGAGTTGGCAGGGGTGGACGTCATGAGAGCAAGGGTCCCTTCGTCGGCGCGTGGGCGGTTCGAGGTCAAGGGTGCCGCAGTGCGCCCTCCCGTACGGCGGTGTGCACGGCTCGGGCGAGTCGTGATCCCCACGTCGAGCGCGGGCCCGCGAACGGTTCCCCGGCCGCGCCGGGTGCAGGCTCCGGTGAGGCGATGCACACCGCGTCGGTGGGGGTGCCGGAGCAGTCGAGGCCGGCGTCCAGGAGCGCCTGGACCTTCGCCTCGGTGGCGGTCCCGACGGCATTGACCAGAGCGGCGTCGGACAGGGCCACGGGGACGGTCACGACGATATTCACCGTGCCCGGCGGCAGCGGCCCGGCGTGTCCCGCGGCAGGGTCGGCGGCCCAGCCCCGTACACCCAGACCGCTGGTGGCGGTGGCGGTCACGCCCTCGTCGTCGGCGACGGTGTACGCGGTGACATCGGCCGCGGTCATCAGTCCGGCACCGGGACCGGTGAGCGCTTCGGCGGCGGCGATCTCGGCGAGGTGCCGGTCGGGGTCGAGGCGCGGATAGCCGCCGGGCACCTGGGCGTTGAGGATCCACTCGCGCATCCCGATGCCGCCGCCGAGTACGGCACTGCTGCACACCCGCCAGCCGGGTCCGAGCCGCCAGACGAGGTGGTGCAGGGCGAGACCGTCCTCCTGCCGGGTCAGCAGCTCGCCCCGTTGTCCGGGTGGGCGGACGCGTACGGAACGGATGGTGCACCCCCGATGGCACGGCAGGACGACGGTCGGAAACGGTCTGTCGATCATATGCGGCAGGGGCGGCACCGCTCCGTGCGGATGAGACTCAGCGGGATGCGGCCGATGAGCACCGCCACGAGCGCGCCGACCACGGACGTGTTGAAAGAGTTGACGCGCCGCCGACCTCCTGGCCGGCCGAGTGACGTCGAAGCAGTCGACGTCCGGGCAAAACGGGCGCGTTCGCTCATGCTTGCAGAGGCGGCGGCGTGCCCGTGGCACGGAGACCGGTGCGGCCGGCGCGCCATTCGGCCGGACCACCCGGGGTGCCCGTCCGCAATCCCACGTACGCCTCCTCACCGTCACGACCTCACTCGAATGGCCCAACGCCGGGCTGTTCCCCCACCCCCGGCATCGCACGTCGCCGCCCCGGATGCGAGGGGCCATCGTTCCGGGCCGGGAAGTTGCATCGCCCATCCGGGTGAGGCGCGATGGAAGCCGGACGTGCCTGCCTTGGTGGAGCTGCCCACATGACGCGCGCCCGGGCGAGGAGGAACCGGTCATGGCAGCCGCTGACGGTTTCACGGATGCCAAGGAACTCGACGGCCTGACGGTGTACGACCCCAGAGGCGAGAAGGTCGGCACCGTGGGGCGGGTGTATCTCGACGACGCCACCGGCAGACCGGACTGGATCACGGTGAAGACCGGCCTGTTCGGCATGAAGGAGAATTTCGTGCCCCTGGACGGCGCTCGCCGAGTGGGCTCCGATCTGCACATTCCCCATCCGAAGGACCGAGTGAAAGGCGCCCCGAGGGTGGACGCGGATGCGCATCTCTCCGTCTCCGAGGAGGAGGAGCTCTACCGTCACTACGGCCTCACCGGGTGAGTTCCACGGCAGGTCCCGGCGAGCGGGCAGGCACGGCTCCCGGGAGCGGACAGGCCAGGGGCGGGCCCGCACCGTGCCGGGTTCCGCCTCCTGCTTTCGTATGTACGGCTACTCCGCCCGTCCGGGCAGAAACCGCACCGAGGGCCGCCCGTCCGGGCCGTCCTGGGTGACCACCGAGCGTACCCGGTACACATCCGCGATGAGTTCCTCGGTGATCACCTCCGCCGGGGTACCCGCAGCCACCACCCGCCCCTCCTTCATGACGACGATCCGGTCGCAGAACATCGCGGCCAGATTGAGGTCGTGCAGGGCGATGACGCCGGTGACGGGCAGCGAGGTGACCAGGGACAACAGCTCCAGCTGGTGCTGGATGTCGAGATGGTTCGTCGGCTCGTCCAGCAGCAGTTCGCGCGGCTGCTGCGCCAGTGCGCGGGCGATCTGGACACGCTGGCGCTCGCCCCCGGAGAGCGTGTGCCAGGACTGGTCGCTGCGTTCGGCGAGGCCGGTGCGTTCCAGTGCCTCGCGTATCGCGTCTTCGTCCGCGCGGCTGGACGCCGACCAGGCACGGCGGTGCGGAATGCGGCCGAGCCCGACGACGTCCCGGACTCGCAGCTCGACCTGGGTGTCGGCATGCTGGTCGACCACGGCGACCCGCTGCGCGACGGTGCGCCGGCTGATCGCGGCGAGCAGTTCGCCGTCGAGCGTCACCACGCCCGCCGCCGGCGCGAGGACCCCCGCGAGTACCCGCAGCAGAGTGGACTTGCCTGACCCGTTGGGGCCGAGGAGTCCGACGGTCGCGCCGGGCGGCGGGACGAGGGAGACCCCGTCGAGGACGAGACGGCCGCCCGCCTCCCGGGACACCCGCTGGGCGCGCAGACCTGCGGCGGTGCCGATGGATGTCATGTGGTCCTCCGGGTGCGGTACAGGACCAGAACGAACGCGGGTACGCCGATGAGAGCGGTGACGACGCCCACCGGAACCTCCTGCGGATCGAGGACGGTCCGGGCGAGCGTGTCGACCCAGACCAGGAACACCGCCCCGGCCAGCGCGGTGACCGGTAGCAGCCGCCGGTGCCCGGAGCCGGTGAGCGCCCGGGCGGCATGGGGCAGCACCAGCCCGACGAAGCCGATGGCACCCGCCGAGCTGACGAGCGCGGCGGTCAGCAGCGCGGTCGTGCAGAGCAGCACGATCCGGGTGCGGCCGACATCGACTCCCAGGGCGGCGGCCGCGTCCTGACCGAAGGCGAAGGCGTCGAGCGTACGGGCGTGGCCCAGAGAGATCAGCAGGGTCACGACGAGCACGGTGAAGCAGACCCACACATCGGTCCAGCCGACCCCGCTGAGCGAGCCGAGCAACCAGAACAGCACGCCTCGGGTCTGCTCGGCGTCGGCCGAGGTCATCACCACGAAGGAGGTCAGCGCGGAGAACAGCTGCATGGCCGCGACGCCGGAGAGGACGACCCGGTCCGTCGTACCGCCGAGGGTATGACTGAGCAGCAGTACCAGGGCGAACGAGCAGAGCGCCCCGATGAACGCCCCGGTCGAGATCGACACCGCTCCCCCGCCCACCCCGAGTACGACGACCACGACCGCGCCCGTCGACGCCCCGGAGGAGACGCCGAGGACGAACGGGTCGGCGAGCGGGTTGCGGAGCAGGGACTGCATGACCGTGCCGCACACCGCGAGTCCGGCGCCGCACACGGCGGCGAGCAGAGTACGGGGCATGCGCAGGTTCCAGATGATGCCGTCCCGGATCGGGGTGAGCCGCGAGTCGCCCACCCCGAGATGGGCGGCCACCGCGGACCAGACGTCGGCGACGGAGATCCGGGCGGGGCCGATGGTGATGGCGACGGCGACGGACAGCGCGAGCAGGGCGACGCCCGCGGCCCACAGCACACCGTCGCGCAGCCCCCGTGCGCCACCGGCCCTGCGCTGCGTATCGGTTCCGGGTGCCTGCTCCGTACGTACCGCTGCGGCCCGTTCGGTGTCCGTCACCCGGCGAGCCCGAACGTCCGCAGGCCGGCGGCGACTTGTTCCAGACCCTCGACCGTCCGGATGGACGGGTTCATGGCCTGGCCGCTGAGCAGCACGTACCGCTTGTGCTCGACGGCGTCCATGTTCTTCGTCGCGGGATTGGACTCCAGGAACTCGATCTTCTTCGCGGCGCTCTCGGCGGTCTGTGCCCTGCGCGTCAGATCGCCGATGACCAGGACATCGGGGTTGCGGTCGGCGACGGTCTCCCAGCTGATCTGCGGCCATTCCTCATGGGTGTCGTCGAAGACGTTCTTCGCTCCGAGCTCCCTGGTGATGACGCCGGGTGCGCCGCAGCAGCCCGCCAGGTACGGGGCCTTGGAGTCGGAGAACCAGTAGAGGAGAGTGGCGTCGGAGGCGTCGATGCCGTCGGTGGCCTTCCTCACCCGCTCCCGCAGCCGGGCGACGAGCTCGTCGCCGCGCTGCTGGACGCCGAACACCTTGGCCAGGTCGCGCACTTCGCCGTAGACGCTGTCCATGGTCAGTGCTTCGGTACGCGCTCCGTCGCCGCCGCCGCTGTTGTCCTTGCCGGTGCAGTCGGCGGGCGACACGTAGGTGGGGACACCGAGCTCCTCGAACTGTTCGCGGGGGGCGACGCCGCCCTTGGCGAGGGTCGATTCGAACGAGGCGCTGACGAAGTCGGGTTCCTGGTCGAGGACCTTCTCCGACGACGGCCGGTTCTCCGAGAGGCGTGGCACCTTCGCGTTGGCCTTCTCCAGCCCCTTCATCACCGGGTCGGTCCAGGTGGCCGTGGCCGCCAGCCGGTCGGCGAGGCCGAGGGAGAGCAGGATCTCCGTCGATCCCTGGTCGACGGAGACGGCGTGGTGCGGTGCGGCTTCGACGGTGACGGTGCGGCCGCAGTTCCTGAGCGTCACCGGATAGCCTTCGCCACCGGCTGACTTGGGTGTGGAGTCGTCGGTCCCTCCGCCGCACGCGGTCAGCAGGAGGAGTGCCGCCGAGAGCAGGGCGGCGGCGCGGGCAGGGCTGGCTATGGACGGCACGGAGTCCCTCTGCGTCTCAGGGCCCATGCGCGGAGCCCGCTGTACGGAGTGCTGCCGCCCGGTACCGGGCGGCAGATGCCAGCAGGTCTTCGGACTCGGGTTCCTTCGGACGGGACGCCTTCCCAGGACACCCGTGGATGTCCCAGTGGCCGTGGCCCCGCCCGTCCCCCTCACCGCTGCGCGTCAGCTCCGGATTCGCACCGGATTCCCTGACCCCTACGTGGAGTTTGACTGGCTTCGGCAAGCTATCACGCTGCGCCGCGCGGCCCGTCGGCGGTGCGGTGGGGCCAAAGGCACCCCGGCCGTACCGCCCCGGCATGCTCCGCCCCCTGCCTACGGACGCTGGAGGGCGACCACGGCGTTGTGGCCGCCGAACCCGAAGGAGTGGCTCACGGCGCGCCGGACGGGCCGGTGGAGGGGCTGTCCGGTGACGCAGTCGATGTCGAACTCGGGCGCCGAGGCGTCCAGGTTGGCGATCGGCGGTACGATCCCGCGCTGCAGCGTGAGGATCGTCAGCCCCGCCTCGATGGCTCCGGCAGCCCCCATGCAGTGGCCCAGTACCCCCTTGGGGGCGGTGACGGGTGGCCGGTGCGGGTAGGCCCGGCCGATGAGAGCGGCTTCGGTGGCGTCGCCCAGCGGTGTCGACGTGCCATGCGCGTTGACGTGTTCGACGTCCTCGGCCGCCCAGCCCGCGTCGCGCAGCGCGGCCTCGACCGCGGCCCGGGCGACGGCGCCGGACGGGTGCGGAGTGGTGGGATGGTGGGCGTCGGTGGTGGCGCCTGTCCCGGCGAGCAGCGCCCGCGGGACCGCTGCCCGGGCCCGTGCGTCGTCCGCCCGTTCCAGCACCATGACGGCGGCGCCCTCGCCCATGACCAGACCGGCGCGGTCGGCCGCGAACGGCCGGCAGAGGCGGGCCGGGTCGCCGTCCCTCGTGGCGGCGGCACCGGACCGGGCGAATCCGGTCATGGCGACCGGGAAGACAATCGACTCGGTGGCTCCGGCGATCGCGAGGTCGCACTGGCCGGTGACCAGCAGGTCCCGGGCGACGGAGAGCGCGGTGACCCCGGACGAACAGGCGGTGCACGGCGCCAGGCTGGGACCGGTCGCCCCCATCCGGATGGCGATCTCCGCCGCGGGCATGTTCGGAATGGTGAGGAGGATCCCCGTCGGCGAGGTGGCCCCCGGTCCTCGCCGGTCGAGGACGACGGCCTGTTCGGTCAGGCCCGCGGAGCCTCCGCTGCTGGTGCCGACGACCACGGCGACCCGGCTGCCGTCCCAGTCGGCCGGGTCCAGTCCGGCGTCCGCGACCGCTTCCCGCGCGGCAAGGACGGCGAACTTGACGTACCTCCCCATCCGGAAGGCCGCACGGCCGCCGACCGCTTCGTCCAGATCGATGCCCGAGACCGTGCACGCGAAGTCGATCGCGCAGCCTTCGAGTTCGGGGACGGTGCGGGCCGGTGAGATCCCGGCGCACACCCCGTCCCAGGTGGTGTCGGTGTCGTTGCCGACCGGGGTGATCATCCCCAGGCCGGTGACGGCGACGGCAGGCCTGTTCATCGGGCGCTGCTCATCGCGGGGTCGCCGCTCACCGCGGCACCGATGAACGTCGTGATGTCGGCGAGGGTGGCGTCCTTGTAGAGCTTGTCGGAGTCGGCCTCGACCCCCAGCGTCTCCTTGATGATGACGGCGAACTCGGCGACGGCGAGGGAGTCCATCTCCAGGCTGTCCATCGTGGAACCCGGAAGGATCTCTGCGGCGGGCACCTTGAAAGTGTTCGTGAGAACGTCGGTGATCTGGGGGTGAATCGCGCTCATGATCTTCCTCTTCGTTAGGTCGTGCAGGTCGCGCAGTTCATGCAGGTTCTGCCGATGCCCGGGCCGGCGGAACGCACGGTCCCGACGCCGAAGTAACTGACTCCCGATCTGCCGGTTACGCCTTGCGGCGAACCGATTCGCCAACGATCACCCGCGGCTTCGTACAGCACCGGGAGAGGACGGATGCGGTGCCCCAGTA
This sequence comes from Streptomyces sp. NPDC048496, assembly GCF_043200055.1. NCBI lineage: Bacteria > Bacillati > Actinomycetota > Actinomycetes > Kitasatosporales > Streptomycetaceae > Streptomyces > Streptomyces sp. NPDC048496. The sequence continues at coordinate 26,632 of NZ_JBICXB010000024.1, forward strand.
CGCCAGCAGAACGGCCCGGACTCCGAGGGCCCCGACCGCATCACGTACCCGGCACAGCTGCCCGGCGGTGCGCTCGTCCGAAGTCTTCACCGCTCTCCCTGCGCCCCGGTGGTGGTGTGCCAGGACGCCTCCGGATCGTCGTACGCATCGACGTAGTCGGCGCCCGCGATGGGCCAGTCCGCGAAGACCTCGTCCGGCAGCGCGAAGGACTCGATCAGGGTGGGCAGATACCCGGCGACGGCGGCGATGAGCTGCTCGACGGCGTCCGGCAGGGCGTTGACCTGATCAGTGGTCAGATGACCGGCGGCAAGCAGATCGCCGCTGTTGCGGGCCACCCACCGGAGAGCGAACAGCCGCTCCAGTTCGGCCAGCCTCTCGCGGCCAGGACCTTCGGGCAGTTCTGCGACCGCCTCCGCGTACGCCTCGGCCGCCTGTCGGCGGGCGTGCGCCTCGACGCCCCGCAGGGCGGGCCCGGACGCCGCGTTCCACCGCGCCAGCGGATCACCGTGCGCTGCGCTGCTCATCCGCTCCCTGGCGCGGGCGAACCAGATGACCTCCACCTGCGCATGCAGCCACCCCAGGAACCGGGGGTCGGTGAGCTCTCCGGTCGCCCGGTCCGAGGTGCCGCCGTCCGCGGCCGGTGAAGCGGCGAAGACCATTTCCGCGGCGGCCTTGGCGTGGATGGCCAGGTTGTCGCCCTCGGCGGTGATCACCGCCTCCACGCCGGTGATCAGATCGGTCATGCCGTTGTTCTCCAACAGCGCCTGTGCTCCGCACCGTTCGCGGCACTCGACGACAACTGCGCGGGCCTGCCAGGTGATCCACCCCTTCGCGACGGCGACCAGCCGCTCCGCCTCGGCCCGTCCCGTCTCCGTGCCGGTCCCGAGCTGTTCCTCCCAGCGGTCGAGGGCCCTGCGGTGCAGCAGGCTCATCGCGAACACCGTGGCCATGGCCTCGGCGAGCGGGCCGTGATGGCTGCGATGGGCGATCACCCGCACCCGTTCCGTGGTGCGCGGCCCGGAGATCTGCCGATGGCCCCCGTAGCGCACGGCGACGGCGAGCGTCGCGCGCGCGGAGCCGACCGCGCAGGCGCTCATGGAGATCTTGCCGACCGTGACGCGTGCGATCGAGGTGAGGAAGCGACGCCTGCGGTTGGGCAGAACGCTGCTGAACTCCCCGTCGTCGCCGATCCGTCCGTGCTCACCACCGAGCAGTGCGTCACGCCCCACGAAGACGCGGTCGAAGGAGGTCAGACAGTGGTCGACGGGGCTGCCCAGGCGCGCCGGCAGCCTGCGGACGCGTACCCCCGGGAGAGCGTGGGTGTCGTCGGTGAGCGGCACCAGAAAGAGAAAGACGCCGTGGTCGGCGCCGTCGGCGAGCAGGCGCGCCGCGACCAGTCCGGTCTTGGGGCCGCCGGCCGGACTGGTGTTGGGCATGAACTTCTGCGCCCCGGCGTGCGGGGTGTGCAGCACGAACCCGTCACGTGCGCGGTCGTACGTCGCCGTGGTCTCCATGGCCACCGCGTCATTGCCGTGCGCCACCTCCGTACAGAGGAAGGTGCCGATGCGCCGCAACCGGAGGAAGTCCGACAGGTCACGCCGGCTGTCGCCGGCGTGGTCGAGGAGACTGCCGAGGAAGAGGTTGTAGTGGATGCCCGCAACGGTGGTGAGCGCGGGATCGACCGGGCCGAGCCACTCGTGCAGGGCGGCGAGGGCGCGTGGGTCGGCGGCGGGCCCTGCTGCGCTGTCGAGCGCGCTGTTGAGGATCCTCAGCCGTTCGTACGTCAGGGCGAGACGCTCGTCGGGACTGCGGCCGGCCGGGCGGCGGAATGGTTCCGTAGAGATCAGCCGACGCCAAGAGCCGTGCTCCTGAGGGAAGTTGACGCCGAAGAGGACGCCTCTCAACAGATCGGCGGTGCCGTGGACGGTGGTGCTCTCGATCGTTGCGGTCATGAACAGGAGAACGATGAAGGAACGGCGAGGACACACCTCGCGGTTCCCACCGGTACCTGCGGGCGGTCCGAACGGTCAGACGCGCTGGAAGGCGAGAGCGACGTTGTGTCCGCCGAAGCCGAAGGAGTGGCTGACGGCGCGCTCGACGGACTGCCGGCGCGGCTCCTTGGTCACGCAGTCGAGCGCGAACCCGTCCGGCAACGCATCCAGGTTGGCGATCGGCGGCACGACGCCCTGCTCCAGGGTCAGTACGGTCGCCACCGCCTCGATCGCCCCGGAGGCGCCGAGGGTGTGTCCGACCACGCCCTTCGGTGCGGTGACCGAGGGCCGGTGCGGGAAGAGCCGGGAGATGAGCGCGGTCTCCATCGCGTCGTTCAACGGAGTGGACGTGCCGTGCGCGTTGATGTGGTCGACCTCGCGGGGCGCCCAGCCCGCCTCGTGCAGCGCCGCCTCCACCGCCCGCTGCGCACCGCGCCCGTCGGGTGTCGGGGCAGTGGGGTGGTGGGCATCTGTGCTGGAACCCACGCCGGTCAGCAGCGCACGCGGATGTCCGCCGCGCGCGCACGCGTCAGCGGTCCGCTCCAGCACGAGCACGGCGGCACCCTCCCCGATGACGAATCCGTCCCGGTCCGTGGCGAACGGTCGCGACGCGCCCGCCGGATCGCCGGTACGGGTGGAGAGCGCCCCCATCTTCGCGAAGGCCGCCACCACGAGCGGGGTCAGCGCGGACTCCGAACCTCCCGCCACGACCACATCGCATCGGCCCCTCGTCAGCAGGTCACGGGCGACGGCGATCGCGGTCGCCCCGGACGCGCAGGCGGTGGCGGGCGCCAGGCTGGGCCCCTGGGCGCGCAGCGCAATGGCGAGCTCCCCGGCCGCCGCGTTCGGGATCATCATCGGCACCAGCAGCGGAGAGACGGCCTCAGGTCCTGCGTCGTCGAGCTTGCGAAGGTTGTCGACGAGGACGGAGACACCGCCCACACCGACGCCGAGCACCACGCCGACCCGGCTCCCGTCCCAGTCGGCCGGGGAGAGTCCGGCGTCCGCGACGGCCTGCCGGGCGGCGATCAGGGCCAGCTTCACAAACCGTGCCATCCGCCACGCCGAGCGCCCGCCCACCGCCGCGTCCAGGTCGAGTCCGTCGACCGGGCAGGCGAAGTCGACCGACAGGCCAGCCAGCGCGTCACAGCGCCGCGCCACGGAGTGTCCCGCGCACAGCCCCGCCCAGAAGGCGTGTTCATCGGCGCCCGCGGGGGTCACCAGCCCCACTCCCGTCACCGCGACCCCGGTGTCAGCCTGCGTCATGTGCCCTTCCTTCCGTCGCGCACTGTGCGTGGTCCGTGCGGGCTCCTGGTCGGCGAAGTACGGCGGAAGCCCAGGCCGGACCGCGCCCGAAGGCGGTGACTCCGCTGCCCCGTACCCGCCCCCGTATCCGGTTGCGCGCCGCCGTCGAGTACGTATCCCCTCGGCACTCGCTGCGCCGATCCCCGCAACCGATCAGACCCACCGGCTGGCGAACGGCCGTCACCCCGGTGAGGATGCGCTCACTGGGCCGAACGGGGGCGCGCGGAACCCGCGAGCACGAACGGCTCACGCCCGGCACGCGCCCCCGGCTCACCCGTCCGGAGCAACTCGCCGTGCTGCCCGGATGCGCAGGGCATCCCCTTGGGTCATGGCATCAGCGGACCACGACGAGTCACAGCCTCTCTCGGCCCACGACGAACTGGACTCGCTGCGCGCACGGGTGACGCAGCTGGAGGCGCGCACGCCACTGCGGTCCCGACCCCGGATCCGCTCGGTCTTCGCCGTGCTGCTGATCCTCGTCGCGGCCGTCCTCACGCCGCTGAGCGCCGTCGCCGTCTGGGCCAAGAACGATGTCGGCGACACCGACCGCTATGTGGCGATGATGAAGCCGCTGGCGTCGGACCCCGACGTGCAGGCGGCGCTGACGAACCGGGTCACCGATGCCGTGATGACACATCTGGATGTCCATGCGCTGCTCGCCGAGGTGGCCCCGGCGGACCGGCCGGTCCTCGACAAGGCGCTGGGACGGCTGAGCGCCCCGATCACCACGGGCCTCACGAACTTCGTGCATGGGACCGTGGAGAAGTTCGTGACCTCGGACGCCTTCGAGAGGGTGTGGGTCGACCTCAACCGCGCCGCCCACGCGGCGGCCGTCAAGGCGCTGACCGGCAGCGGGGGCGGGGCCGTGAAGCTCACGAACGACACGGTTGTCATCGATCTCGCCCCGGTGATCGACCGGGTGAAGCAGCTCCTGGTCGAGCACGGGCTGACGATCGCCGCGAAGATTCCCGAGATCCACACCGACTTCACCGTGCTGACGTCCGACGCGATCGGCAAGGCCAAGAAGGGGTTCCGGCTGCTGCAACTGGCCGGGTTCTGGCTACCGGTGGTGACCCTGGTGCTCGCCGCGGGCGGGGTGCTGCTCGCGGTGCGCCGACGCCGTGCGCTGGTCACGGCAGCCCTCGCGATCGCGGTGGGCGGTGCGGTGCTGGGCCTGGCGCTGTGGGTGTTCCGCGCGTTCTATCTGGACAGTCTTCCGGACTCGGTGTCGCAGCCGGCGGCCGGTTCCGTCTTCGACGCCCTGGTCGTCCAGCTGCGCGCCGTGGTCCGGCTCGTGGTCACGCTGGGCACGGTGGTGGCGCTCGCCGCCTGGCTCTCCGGCGAGGGCCACGCCGCCACCCGGGTCAAGGCCATGTGGAACGGCGGCATCGGCGCCGTGCGCGACGCGGCCGGGATCACCGGCGGACCGGTCGGCGCCTGGGTGCACCGGGCGAAGCAGTGGCTCAACTGGACGGTCGTCGTGGTCGCCGCGGCGGTCCTGCTCGTGTGGGACCGGCCGACGGGGCTCGTCACGGTGTGGATCGCCCTGGCGGCGCTGTTCGCCCTGGCGGTCGTGGAGTTCCTCGACGACGACAGCACACCGCACATGCTCCCGTCACCGCACGCGTGACCGCAGGCCCCGCTGTGCCACCGGCCGCTCGACGGAGCTTCGTCGAGCGGCCGGTGGCACAGCCGTGCTCAGGCGCGGGTCAGCGCGGCACGCAGCTCGGGTTCGTCGGGCGGGTTGGCACCGGCGCGTGCGACGGTGAGCGCCGCGGAGACAGCCGCGTGGCGCAGCACATCGGTGACGGTCTCCGGGTCGATGGCACGCAGTCCGTCCCGTCCTGCGGCGCCGAGCAGCCCGTGCGCGGCGAGGGCGTGCAGCGTGCCCGACATGAACGCGTCGCCCGCCCCCACCGTGTCCACGACCTTGGTACGGGGCGCGTCGACCGTGGTCCGCGCGCCCGGAGTGAAAGCGAGCGCGCCGTCCGCCCCCCGGGTGACCAGGACGAGGGCGGGGCCGCCCGTGCCGAGCCAGCGCGCGGCGACGGACTCCGGGGACTGCCCCGGGTACAGCCATGCCAGGTCCTCGTCGCTGGCCTTGACCACATCGCTCAGTGCGACACAGCGCTCCACCCGGCGGACGGCTGCGTCGTGGTCGCCCATCAGGGCCGCCCGCACATTGGGGTCGTAGCTGACGGTCGCCGTGGTACGCAGTGACTCGACGGCTGCGAGGACGGTGGCAGCGCCGGGCTCCATGACCGTCGCGATCGAGCCGGTGTGCACATGGTGCGGCGGCCGCTCCGGTTCCACCGGGGAGAGCGTCCACGTGATGGCGAAGGTGTACGCGGCCCGGCCGGCATCGTCCAGCGCCACCGAGGCGGACGGGGTGGGCCCGGTGGAGCCGTCGGTACGCACCACGACTCCGGCGGACGCCAGATGTTCCGCGATCAGCCTGCCCCCGGCGTCCGGGCCGAGCTGGGTGAGCAGGATGCTGGACCGGCCGAGTCTGGCGAGTCCGTACGCGACGTTGGCCGGGCTGCCGCCGGGGTGGACGCGGTCGTCCTCGCCCGGCAACCGGACGATGTCGGCGACGCATTCGCCGATGACCAGAAACTCTGGCAAGCCGGGCGAGCCGAGGGTGTCGACCGTTTCGGGCATGGGTGGGATCTCTCCTACGAGTGCGCGTACGTACGTGTCCTGGTAAGCGCGTCCACCGACATCAGAAAACCCGCGGGCCTGCGGCTGTGACCCGCACCGCGGTGGCGGCGCCGACCGGGTCTTTGCCCTTGAAGACGACCTCGCAGGAGTACTTCGACTTCGCGTTCAGGGGCACCAGCACGGCCTTGGGAATGCCATTGCAGAGCGCATAGTCCATGGTGTCGCCACTGTTGCCGTAGAGCAGGCGCGCGACACCGTCGCGGGTAAGGATGCCCTGGCGCGGGACCGCCTCGAACTCCACCATGTTGTCCGACCAGCCGGGCTTGTCGCCGACCGTCACGTCCCACTCCACCTCGAGACCCTCATAGGTGGTCGTGCAGGTCACCTTGGAACCGCCCTTTGGCTCCAGGCCCTTGGGACACGTGGAGGTGACCTTGCCCGCCGCCCGGGCCATGTTCAGAGTCTTACGGCGCAACTCGTATGCCAGATTCTCCCCGAACGTAGCATCGTCGGCCTGAGACGGCTGCAGCTCATCTTCCGGTAGTGCGGGCGGCTCCGTCAGCTTCTGCGGCAGCACGGCACCCACGGGTGCCGGCTTGGCGCCAGCATCGCCGGAACCCGAACCTTCGCCCCCGCACCCCGTGGCCAGCAGGCCCACCGCAGTAGTAGCTACGACCACTGAAATGATCTTCATTCGCATGCCGGTCAACTTTACCGGGCCCCGACAGCCAGACCGGGGGCGATCGAATGCTCGGGCGTCACGCACGGCGGTCTGCAAACCCAGAAAGCTCCTGATTGATTCCCTCATGCCGGACGTCGTCGGCTGTCCAAGACCAACGCGTACGGCAAGACGGTCGACACGATTCGGATCGCGGCGCAGGACGACGACACCCGCCCAGTTGCCACGTCGATCGAAGCGGGCAGCGGCCTGAGACGTTCGGTCAGATCGTCTGCGGACCGCCGCTCCGTTCGGTGAGCAGGGTCTCAAACTGGGCGAGAGCCGAGCCCGTGCAGTGGACCGGAGTCGGGCCGCCGGTACGCGGTCGGGGACATCGCCGTCAGCCGCATGAGGGGCAACCTCGCCCGCTTCCGGGCCCGCGGCCTGCGGTGCGCGGCCGAACTCGACGAACCCGCCCGCAGCTTTCTCGCGGCGGGTGAAGTCCGCTCCTGGCGGCTGGAAGAGGTCGTGGGCTTGGGGGCGCAACGCGACAGGCCCGCCCCTTGAGGGGCGAGCCTGCGGTCGAGTCGGCCTGGAGCGCGGTGCCGGTGTTGCCACCGGTCCGTTTCTCCAGGCCGACTCAACCGGAGTCACAGGGTGATCGGCGGATCGTCGTGGCAGGCGTACGACGGCCGTTCAGCCCTCGGACTTCACCGGTTCCACCTCGATGCTGAAATGGCGAAGGATGGGTGATTGGCGCGCGATGCGGTAGCCCTGCACCGAGCCGGGGTCCTGGGCTATCTCTGCCAGGGTCTGGGCGACATGGTCGTAGTGGCTGCGGGTGTAGACCCGGCGCGGGAGTGCCAGCCTCACCAGCTCGTACGGCGCGCTCTTGATGGGGTTTCCTTCTGCGTCCTCCTCGCCGAGGTAGAGGGATCCCAGCTCTGCCGAGCGGATTCCCCCGCGCCGGTACAGCTCGACGACCAGTGCGGTGCCGGGGTACTGGTGGGGCGGTATGTGGGGCAGGAGGCGGCCCGCGTTGAGGTAGAGGGCGTGCAGGCCGGCAGGCTCAACGATGTCGACGCCTGCGGCGCGGATGCGCCCGGCGAGGTAGTCGGCTATCTCGGCACGCTCCGCCAGATAGGACGGCTCGGTGACCTCCGTGAGTCCTTGAGCCATCATGTCTAGATCACGTCCGGCCAGGCCGCCGTAGGTGGAGAAGCCTTCAGTAGCGATGAGTAGCCCGTTACACCTCTCGGCGAGTTCAGGGTCCTTCAGGCCGATGAAACCGCCGATGTGGACGATGCCGTCCTTCTTGGCGCTCATGATGCACCCGTCCGCCAGTCGGAAAGCTTCTTCGGCGACCTGGCGGGGGGTGCGGTCCTGGTAGCCGGGCTCGCGGCGGGTCACCAGCCAGGCGTTCTCCGCGAAGCGCGCGGCGTCCAGGATCATGGGGACGTTGTAACGGCGGCACAGTGCGGCCGTCTCCTTCAGGTTGTCCATGGAGACCGGTTGCCCGCCGCCGCCGTTGTTGGTGATGGTCATCAACACGGCTGCCACCGGGGACTCGTGTGCGCTCTCAAGGGCCTGCTGGAGAGCGGACAAGTCGATATTGCCTTTGAAGGGGTAGTCGCTGTCGAGGTCTTTGGCCTCGGCGCAGGGAAGGTCACGTGCCTGAGCGCCGGACAGTTCCACGTTGGCCCTGGTCGTGTCGAAATGCGTGTTCGACAGGACGGTGCTGCCAGGCTTGAGGAGCGAGGCGAACAAAACGCGTTCCGCTGCCCGTCCTTGGTGGGTGGGCAGGATGTGCGGGTAGCCGGTGAGCTCGGTGACGACCTCATGCCAGCGGTAGAACGAGCGGGACCCGGCGTAGGCCTCGTCGCCATTCATACCGGCGGCCAGTTGTGCTGCGGAGAGCGCGCCGGTTCCCGAGTCACTCAGCAGGTCGATGGTGACCTCGTCGGAACGCAGGTCGAAAGGGTTGTAGGCGACCCGCCTTAGGGCTTCCTCGCGTTGCGCCCGGGTGGTGATGGCGATGGGCTCAACGACCTTGATGCGGTACGGCTCCACGTGGGTTCTTCCTTCTGCATTTCGTGATCACTGCGTAACTTGTGGTGCTGCGGCGCCGCTTCAGGACACGCTGACTCTGTCCTGCAGGGGCAGAGACAGTGGCGGGCGGACCGCGTATGCCTCGGAGCTGATGTAGGCGGTGACGCGGGGCTGCCGATTCTGCTCGTACACGAGAGCCAGATAAGCGATCAGTCCGACGCCCGAGGTGAGTTCCCGCGACGTGAGAGCGGCCAGAGCGCGGCTGAGAACCGAGGCATCCATGCCGAATTGGTTCAGCAGGGCCGTCGCTCGGGTGAGGGCTTCCTCGTCATCGCGGACGTAGTCCCGTACAGGGATGTGCAGCGTGAAACCACTAGGTGCGCCGGCTTCCCTGTCGGTGAACGCGTGGCAGGTGAGCGCGGGCCGCCGCAGCAGCCGCGGACCTTCTTCGGCCCCCGGCCCGGGCGGCAGGAGCGATCCTGCGGCCGTATGGAAGAAGGTCTTGATCTGTTCTTCTGCCAGGATGGATCCCGTACGGCTCAGTGCACAGGCGTCGCCTGCGGACAGGCGTGGATGCCTCAGGTATACCTTGACGCGAGGCGTCGTCCGGGTACTCAGGTCGAGCGCGACGAACGGATAGCCCGCGGCATCGGGAAGCGCGGTGAATGCGTTCCGGTGGCCGAGTCGGCGCAGCGCTTCCTGCACGGTTCGGGTGGCGTACTCGGGCCCGTTGGCGGACGGATTCAGATAGACCTTGACTCCGGGGACGCCTCCGGGACGCAGCTCCAGCGCGTACCAGAGCGCCATTGGCCCCTCGGCCGCGGTCGGGAAGAAGAGGTCCTCCAGTGCGTCGAGCTGCGCGGTGGAGAAAGCCCAGCGGCTGGCCATCTCACGGATGTCCGCGAGGCCGACGCGTGCGCTGTCGGCCATGTCGCCAGAAGCACAACCGGGTTCCACCAGCATCCGCAGAACGGGGGCGGTGCCCGGTGTGAAGGCAAGGGAGAACTCGACCGGGGTGTGGTCATCAGAGATGAAGCTGGGCGAGGCCGGCGGCAGAGATAGCGGCCGCCGCGCTGTATCCGCCAGAGAATTCAGGAGGACCTGGCCGTACAGGGACGTATCCGCATCGTTCAGTCCCACGACGGCGCCCAGGCGCAGCAGTTGGCCGAGCACGTGATCGCCGAGTATCACCTCGCTGGGTCCTGCAGCGGGTGCGTCGGACACCACTGGTATCACGCTCACTGCGCCCCCTGCAGCGCTCGGCGCTGGGAGCAGTCGCACGCCGGCGACATACCCGCACGCGGCGTGCCTGCGGGCGAGGCGGAAAAAAGAGACCCGCCGGGAGAGGCGGGTGTACAGCCATAAGGTCCATCGGGTTCGGCGCCTGTGCGCCGCGCGATCGTCCGCCTCAAGAGCGGGTGCCGCTGGGGCGGCCAGGCTGCGGAACGATGCGCCGGTATATCAGTGGGCTCCACTGCCCCTCCTTCACCTTGCGAAGATCCAGAAACTCCGTGCAGTCCTACCCCAGCGGTTGAACGGTCATGCAAACAGCGGCAACTGACTATGTTGCCTGCATCACATTGCGTTTTCTGGGTTCCTATCCCTTCAACCAGGTAAGGAAGGCGCTCCACCCGCTGCGTCCGGTCTTGCTCTGACTGGTGCTGGGCGCCGAAGGCTGAAGCACCGTCGGCTGCTGGGGCGCTTCCGGCTGCTGGGGCTGTACGGCGGCACGCGGTTTTACGGCGCCGAAGCGGACAGGCAGGTGCGCCAGAGCTCGGTTGAAGGGCCCCGGCCGCCAGGCCAGGCTCTCTTCAGGGACTGCGAGTTCGACATCGGGCAGTTCGTTGAGCAGGTGCTCGATGGCTGCCAGGGTGATGAGCCGAGCGGGCTCCTTGGAGGGGCATGCGTGCGGGCCCGCACTCCAGGCCAGGTGGGCATGGCTGTTGCCCGCCTGGTCCGCCAGAGCTGCGTTGGCGGCAGCGAAACTCACCAGAACCAGCTCGCCGGCGCTGACCTTATGGCCAGCCACATCCGTATCCACGGCCGGGTAGTGAGGGGCATAGTTGGCCATGGGCGGATTACGCCACAGGGTGTCATCGAGTGCTTCCTCCAGCAGTCCGCTGCGCGCATAGCGCTCAACGGTCAAGACACGGTGGAAGGTGTTACCGATGAGGCCGCGCAGCGGTTCCGCTCCGGCACCGAGAAGAAGCACGAGCTGCTGGATCATCTCCTCATCGCTCAGCTGAGCCGGGTGCTGCATCAGCCAGGTGGTGACGTCATCGCCTGGCTGAGCCCGCTTCAGCGCAACCAGCTCGTTGACGGCCTGAACGAGCACCTGGTTGGCCTGCTCGGCGTTGATGCCGTCGAACATGCCGGAGATGCCGAACATCACTCGGTCGCCGATGCCTGCGGGACAGCCGAAGAGTTCGTTGAAGACGAACAAAGGCAGCTGCTTGGCATAGTCGTTGAGCAGATCGGCCGAGCCGCGGGCGCTGAACCGGGAGATGAGGAAGCGGGCAGCCCGCTCGACGATGAGGCTCAGACGGTGACCACTGACGCGGGCGAAGGACTCGGTGATGGCCTGGCGCAGCCGCAAGTGAGCGGCGCCATCGGTGAACATGCAGTTGGGCCGGTAGGCCAGCAGGGGAAGGACAGGACTGTCGGGGCTGATCCGTCCTTCGGCGAGGGCCCGCCACCGGCGTGAGTCCTTGCGGAAGTCGATTGAGTTCTGCAGCAGATCGAGCGCCGCGTTGTAGTCCGTCACGAGGGTCGCTTCCACGCCGGGAGCGAGTTCGACCGGCGAGGCGGGGCCGTGCTGGCGCATGTACTGGTGGTAAGCGTGCGGGTCGGCGGCGTAATCCGCCGTGTGCAGGGGTATCGGCTGGCCGCTGCCATGCGCGGGGCAACCGGGCGGCGGAACAGGGGTCGTGGTCATGCGTGCTCCAGAGCGGCGCGGTCCTGTAGGTAGCGAACGAGGGTGATCAATGCGTCCGCTGATGATCTCTCATCTCGTGCGTCGACGGTGACGACAGGGGTCTCAGGGAGCAGGTCGAGTGCTTCACGCACCGCTTCTGCCGTACGCGTCGGGGTGCCGTCGAAGCGGTTGATGGCGATGGCGTAGTCGAGTCCGTGCTCCTCGATCAGATCCATGATGGGGAAGGAGTCCGCCAGCCGCTCGGGATCCACCAGGACCAGGGCTCCCAGCGCTCCGCGGGCCATGTCCTCCCAAAGGCTGACGAACCTCTCTTGCCCCGGAGTGCCGAACAGGTAGAGCACCACCCGGTCGCTGATCGTCAGCCGTCCGAAGTCCAGGGCGACGGTGGTGGTGGTCTTGCCCCGTACGCCTTTGAGGTCGTCCACGGTTTCAGCGACGCGCGTCATGCTCTCTTCGGTGGACAACGGGGTGATCTCGGAGAGAGTGCCGATGAAGGTGGTCTTGCCGACGGCAAAATGTCCGACGACCAGAATCTTCACCGGGGTCTGCTCCGCGCCGCGCCGCACGTAGGCGTCCTCATCCAAAGTGGGTCCGGAGACCATCCAGCACCTCCTGGAGAAGATCTGCGCCGGCGGAGCGAGCCTGGGGCACCGGCGCACGGGTGAGCAGGTAGCCCCCCTCGGATAGAGAGCTGAGGAGAACCTTGAGGACGCCCAGGGGGAGCTTGGCGTGCCCGGCAATCTCAGCAACAGACAGATAGCCGCCGGCACACATCGCCAGAAGCTGCTGCTCCTCGGGAGAGAGCCGATGGGGACGCTGCCGCTGGTCGCTGGCCGTCGTGACGAGGGTGATCAGCGAGAACTCATCTTCGGCAGGCAGGTCACGCCCGCCGGTGATCACGTAGGGCCGGACTAAGCCGGCGGCTTCGGGCTCGAACTCAGGGAGATCATTGTCAGTCATGGGCGATGGCCGATGTCTCGCGGCGTGATGCCTTCAGCTCCTTGCCCAGCTGGCCGACGAGCTGCTGCATACGAAAAGTGATGGCGCCCATATCGACCTCAGGTGACGCGGCAACCGCAAGATAAGCGCTCTCGCCCGCGGAGATCAGAAAGATCCAGCCACCGTCGAACTCAACCAGAGTCTGGCGCCACCGCTGGCTGGTGTCACCGCAGAAAAACCCGAGTGACCGGCTGAGGGACTGCACCCCGCTCATCGCAGCGGCCACCTTGTCGGCCGAGTCCCGGTCGAGCTCCTTCGTGCGGAACATCGGCAGGCCATCGGCAGAGACCAGGACTGCGTGCAGGGCCCCGGGAATCTCCAGAGCGCCGTCGAGCATCCAGGACAGATCATTACTCACAGGTCATCCGATTCTTTACGTGCGTCGACGGGGCTTGACCGGTACTCCACGTCCGGCGACGTAACCCGGCCCGCTGCCGTGCCGCGCTGAAAGGCACCCAAAATTGATGCCGTCTCCACGTCCGAACGGCCTGTCGAGGGTGAGGGGGAGGAGCCTCCGTCCCGCACAACAGCCATGGGCCGCCTGCGCTTGCGCTTGGGCAGTCCATCGGCCGTGGTTTCCGCAGCACCTGGCTCGCGCCCATGCGCGTCCGAATCCGCCGCCATTGCAGCGGCGGGCTTCTTCGGCTCCGGCATGCTGGTGAGCAGGTCCTGCGGAACAAGCACTACCGCGCGGACACCCCCATAGGGCGACGTGGTGTCGATCGTCACCGTGAAACCGTAGCGAGCGCACAAGGCGCCGATCACCGCGAAGCCGAACTGAGGAGGGTTGCCGAGCGACGAGACACTGGCTGCACGTGCACCCGACAGGAAAGCCGAGGCGTTGGTCTTCTCCTCCTCACTCATCCCGACACCCGCGTCGTCGATCACGATGCAGATACCCTTCGGCACAGTCCGCACGTTGATCTCGACCATGGTTTCCGGCGCCGAATAACTCGTGGCGTTATCGAGTAGTTCGGCAACCGCCAGCGCAACCGGCTCGACCGCGCGGCCGGTCACAGCGAATTCCACCTGTGAAAGGACGTCGACTCGCTGGAAGTTCCGGATTCTTCCCTGGGCGCCACGGATTACGTCGTACACCGAGGCTGCATCCCGCTGCCGACCGAGCCAGCCCTGGCACAGCACGGAGATAGACTGCGCGCGCCGGTTGAACTGGTTGTTCATGTGGTCGACGTCCAGCAGATCCCGCAGGATGGCCGACTCGCCGTATTTGTTCTGCAAATCGGAGATGACCCGCTGCTGCTCCGCCGCGAGGCCTTGGAGCGTCTGCATGGCGGACTTCAGTACGGTCTTTGTGGCGCTCTCTGCCTCTTGCTCGGCCTGCTCAATGGCCTTTTCGTAGTCGCTCTGCAGTCTGGCGAGAGAGGTTTCGCTGCCGGTGCAGCGGGTCTGCAGCTCAGTGTTGAAGCTTTCCAGTTCCAGATTGCCCTGACGTAACGTTGTGATCGTTCTACGCTGGCGGATGATGGCCGTGGCCGCAGTGGGGACGCCGACAGCTAGCGCCCAGACCGCCGGATCCTGCAAGTAGTTCGTCATATGACTCTCTTTGTGCGACTGGAGTCCAGTAACTGGAACCTGTCCGTGCGGACCCTCGACGAACGGCTGCACTCGCCGCTCGGATGATCCCCTGCTGCAGGCGTCACTCGGGGAAAACATGCGCCCGGCAAGTGCCCCGATCATACCACTGGGAAATATGACGAATTGTCAACTTAGCACTGAACAGGCAGTTTGGCAGATGTCCAGGTGACCTTTGGTGGAGAGAACGTGATCGTCGGGTGCCTCCTGGCCGACTGTGAAGACGGGGCGTCCGGCCATGAACCGCCCCGGGTTCGGGTGGCTCTCGGCGGAGATCTCCACGTCGATGACGGGACAGGTCTCCCCGTCGTCCCACTGGATGGTCTGCTCGCTGGACGCGGTGGACCGGGTCAGGAAGGCGTAGCCCGCGGAGCGGTCGCGGAAGACGACGGTGCCTGGCCCCGGTGCCGGGCCGGTCCATCCGGCGCTTGAGGACGGACCCTCGAACCCGTCAAGGGGCCTGGCACGCCGGACACGTCACCGGCATCCCATGTGCTGCTTCATGACGGGCCACGCCTCCACCCCGTGCGGGGTGCGGACATAGACCCTGGACAGGTCGTCCGTCAGCCACAGTTCCCAGTCATCCAGGTGATAGCCCGTGGACCGCGCACCGGCGGGCATCGTCACGTCCCCGTCGTACGCCGAGGTGAGCATGCCGGACGGAAGTACGCCCTTCGGGTCACGCGCATAGACCTTCCGGTCGGCCGAGCCCTCCCCCGAACCCGCGTCCCATTCAAGGAAGTCCGCCTCCTGCCAGTCGCAGTGCGCCTCGCCCGCCGAGCTGTTCAGCTCGGACACCGGCACCCGGTGGCCGTCCTTGTCGGTCCAGACCCGGTACGGCCGCTTGTCCGTATAGCTCGACGGCAGCTCCGCCGGGTCGCACGAGGCGGCGGTCTCCGGACCCCAGCCCGGACGCCCCTTTTGGTCCTTGGCGACGACGACGGCGATCTTCGTCCTGCGGTCCACGTCGAACGAGTACAGGACCCGGTCCGCCTCCTCGCGTTCCACGCGATAGCCGTACTGCGGCAGATCGGGCTGCTCGATCTCGAAGTACAGCTTCAGCCCTTCCTCGGGCGTCGCCCCGCCGTCGCCCTTGCTCCAGGTTTCACTGCCGCTGCCGGAGTAGATGTCCCCCGCGCACTCCAGAGCGCGGCCGGCGGCCCCCGATTTCGTCTTCATCGCCTGTGGGCTGTCGGCTTCGACGTTCGGATGCGGTACGTCGAGCGGGCCGCTGTAGGGCGCGGCCGGGGGGCTCCCCTCGGTCACGAGATCCTCGGAGGCACCCCCGCCGCACGCCACCGCCGACAGCGCGGTCACCAGGATCACCGCGACCGTTCCGCCCACCCTGCCTCTGTTCATGCCCCACCCCTGTCCACCCTCGGTCCTTGCTGCTTACCCGTCGGACGTGCCTGGCGGTGCGACGGTTGCGGCGCGCGCTACCGGCCCTGCGCCTCCTCCACCGCGTCGGCCACCAGCGTCAGGAACCGCGCATGGGCCTGGGGGCTGCAGACCGGTTCCGGATTCCACGGCACCACCGCGGCCGCCCGCTCCAGCGCCGTCCAGTCAGCGTTCGACCGGAGCCGGTCCAGGGGTGCCGCATTGGACCGGATGTCGGTGAGCAGGATCCTCGGACGGAGGGCCGCCGCCTCCGCCCAGCCGACCGTGGACCAGTTGGCACCGGGCCCGGCGGCCGGTTCGAGGACGTCGACGCCCAGCTCCGCCAGCACGCGCAGCTCCGGCCACATGCGGGGACGCGCGAGATGCGCCCGGTCCTGCCCCGCCGGTGACAGGGCGAGGACCCGGGGCCGGGACGGACCGGCGGCGAGACTACGCAGCCGCTCCCGGGCTGCTTCCAGGTCCTGCGTCGCCGGCGCCCCTCCCTCTTCGGCCCCGAGCGAGCGGGCCAGCTCGGCGAACCGGTCACCGATGTCGGCGAGGGTGCGTGCCTGGCCCACGTCGATCACGACGACCGGAACGTGCTCCTCCAGGTGCTTGGCAGTCTCCGGGGCCAGTCCGTAGACATGCCCTCCCCCGTAGCTGACGGCCACCACGAGGTCCGGCTCGCCCCGCAGGAGGGTGTCCACGTCCAGGACGCTGCCCGCACCGAGATAGTCGACCTCGGTGAGCGGCAGCGCCCCGGTCTTGGCCCGGTCGGGCGACTCCCCGTCGTGATCCGATCCGAAGATCCCGCTCGGACGTATCCCGTGGTCCCACAGCGTCGCTCCGGCCTGCACATAGGCGAGCACACGCCACGGGCGCCGCCCGGCACTCGACAGTTGTCCACGGTCGTCGGAGAACTGCCACTCGGTCCGCTCGCTCACATCGCACACCCTTCTGCACCCGACTGCCCGGCCCCGGTCCAGCTCGTACACGAGTACCTGCCCAGGTCCTTGCCGGGGCATCCCTCGGCGAGGTGCCGGTCCCGTACCCGCTGCCGGCCGATCGCAAGGCGGCCGGACGTCCTTGGATGGGGCCTCCCCTGCTCGAACGAAGCTGAGAGCTTGAGGAAGGAGCTGCCAGGGCTTTTGGCCAACGCGGCGAGCGGGCGTGCTGGGCGGTGCGACGGGGCAGGGCTTTTACAGGTCCGGCGTGGTGCTCCGTCCCCGAGTTCCTTCGCCGTCGGCGCGGGGCTCCGCCGGCGGGCTGAATAAGACCGACCGGCAAATGGGGGGCGGCCGCTTCTCCCCGTGCGGGACCTCGTCGCGCGGGATCCGGTGGACACGAACCCACGAGGCGTGGTCGAAAGGCTCTCCTCAGAGAGTCTTGGGACAGAGCTCCTCGTCCCCGATGTCCAGACCCGCCAGGAATGCCGCAGCCGCCGGTGTGGGGCGGAACCGGCTCCACACCAGCCGTTCCGTCCGTGCGGGCGCATTGCGCACCGGAAGCACGGTGAGCCCCGTCAGCTCCGCCGCGAACGCGGCGGGCAGGAGAGCGACGACCAGTCCGCTGCGTACCAACCGGACGATGAAATCGGTTCCGCTGACCTCGAACGCCACTTCACGGGTGAGTCCGGACGCCTCGAAGGCCTCCTCCGACTGGGCGCGGGCCGCGGTCCCGGCGGGGTAGTCGACGAACGTCTCCCGCGCCAACCGCTCCAGGTCCACCTGGGACTCATCGGCCAGCGGGTGGCCGGGCGCCACCACAGCGGCGAGTTCCCCGCGACCCAGTTCGCGGTCGCGCACCCCCTTCGGCCGGTAGCTCGGCAGTACACCGAGAAACGCCACGTCGAGCGTCCCGTCCCGCACTTCCTGGACGAGGTCCTTGCTCGCCCCTTCTCTCAGGTCGATACGGACCTTCGGGTGGCGGAGATGGAACTCCCGCAGTGCGGCCGGAATGTCGACCGCGGAGAGCGTCGGGATCGCCCCGATCCCGAGACGCCCGCTGACCTCCCCCGCCGCTGCCGTCACCTCGGCGCGGGCCCGCTCGGCCGCGTCCAGCGCCTGCCGGGCCGCCGGCAGGAACGCCTCGCCGGCGGCAGTGAGCCGGACCTGACGGCTCGTGCGATCGAACAGCCGGGCGCCGAGCTCCTTCTCCAGACGGGCGATCTGATGACTCAGGGCCGACTGGACGACCAGGCATTTCTTCGCAGCGCGCGTGAAGTTTTCCAGCTCCGCCACCGCCACCACGTACCGCATCTGCTGAAGCTCCATACATCTATCGTGAATCACGATCGATCGAATGAAAAACATGTGTTGGACTCATGGATGCCCGGTCCCCGAGGCTGAGGGGCATGGCTCACTCCACACAGGCGCTACGGCGCAGCACGGCTCTGCCGATCCCGCCCGAGGCGTCGCCCGTCCTCGGCCGCGGGCTCGTTCTCCTGATGGCCGTCGCGGCCGGACTCTCGGCCGCGGGCAACTACTTCGCGCAGCCGCTCCTCGACGTGATCGAGGCGAATCTGCACATCGGTGTCACGGCGGCGGGGCTGATCGTGACCGCCGCCCAAGGCGGCTACGCGCTCGGCCTGATCCTGCTGGTTCCGCTCGGGGACACCATGGAGCGCCGAAAGCTGGCGGTGGGCCTGTTCGCGCTGACGGCGCTCTTCCTGCTGCTGACCGCCGGTGCCCCCACCGGCCCCCTGCTGATCGCCGGGACGGCGCTCACGGCGCTCACCTCCGTCGGCGCCCAGGTCGTGGTGCCGTTCGCGGCGACTCTCGCGGCTCCGGCCGAACGCGGCAGGATCGTCGGCCTCGTCATGTCGGGCGTCCTGCTGGGCGGCCTGGTCGGGCGTCTGGCCTCCGGCGCGCTGTCGGAGCTCGGCGGCTGGCGGACCGCGTACTGGGTGAACGCCCTGCTCATGGCGGCCATGGCCGTGCTCCTGCACCGCCATCTGCCACGGCTGCCCCGGTCGGACGACACCGCCCCGATGGGTTACGCCGGGCTGCTGCGCTCCACTCTCTCCCTGCTGCGCACGGAGCCCCTGCTGCGCTGGCGGTCCGCCGTCGCCGCCTTCTCCATGGCCTCGTACAGCGTGCAGCTGACCGCGCTGACCTTCCTGCTGACCCGGGCGCCCTACAACTGGAACGCGGCCGCGATCGGACTCTTCGGACTCGTGGGCGTCATCGGTGTGGTGGGCATGAACTTCGCGGCCCGGCTGAGCGACCGCGGCCGTGTGCAGGCGGTCTCCGGGGCCTCGGCCGCCCTGCTCGCCCTCTCCTGGCTGCTGCTTCTCGCCGGCGAGTCCTCGCTGCCGTGGCTCGCGCTCGGCGTGATCTCGCTGAACGTGGCCCAGCAGGCGGCACTCAACAGCAGTCAGAACGTGGTCTACGCGCTCCGCCCGGAGGCCCGCAACCGGATCAACTCCGGGTTCATGACCCTCTTCTTCCTGGGCGGGGCCGTGGGAGCGGCACTCGCCTCGGTGGTCTGGTCGCGCGCGGGCTGGACCGGCATCTGCGTCCTGGGCGGTTCGCTGGCCGCGGGCAGCTTCGTGCTCTGGGTGCTGGAGCGGGTCCGGGCGCGGTGAGTTCAGTCGTTGACCGCGGTCAGCAGCACCACCGCGTCCTGCAGCGCCAGCAGTCCGTGCCGCTCGTGCGGGATGGGCTGCAGCCCTCCGGCGGTCACTTCCACGTCGCCGGAGGCCGCGGTGAGGCGGACGGACCCCCTCAGGACCTGGAGCGAGGCGGCGGGCGGCGCGTTGTGCTCGTCGAGGGCCGAGCCCGCGGTGAGCGCGATGACCGTCTGCCGCAGGGGCTCCTGCCGCAACAGCAGGTGGGCGCTGCGGCCGTGCGGGGACGTACGGGCGGCGGCCAGATGCTCGTCGGCGAGGGCGTTGAGATCATCCATACGACCACTGTGCCGCAGCCCCGGAGCCGCCGCGATCCGCCCGCGCCGCCGTCAGCCCCGCAGCCGGGTCGCGGTGTGATCCACGGCTCGCCCTTGCGGGTGGTGACGTTGACCCCGCCCGCGCTGCCGTCGGCGAGCGCGGCTGACAGCCGGTCCAGGCCGTCCGTCATCCGCTGCCTCAGGCTCGTGATGTACAGCCCGGAGCGCCGCCCTCTCCACCGCACGGCGCCCCTAGCCCGTCGGCGGAGGCGCCTGCAGCCACAGCATCCGGGGGGACTCCGCCCCTCGCCCGGCGCCGGAGCGCGCCATGCCGACCGGCAGATGGCGTCGCACATGGCGCAATGGAAGCGCGGGAGAGCGAAGGGACTGTGCACCGCACAGCAGCAAGCGGGGCCCGCGGATGCGGACCCCGCCGGTCGGACGGGTTCAGCGGCTCGGGATCAGAGCCCCGCGGTGTAGAGGAGCCGGTTCGGCGAACCCGCGCCCAGGGACGACAGGACGTTCTTGGTCGACTGGTCGACGAGCCAGCGAGTGAGGTCGTTCGGCGTGGCGGCCGGCTTCCACTGCTTGTAGAGGGCGGCGCCCCCGGCAACATGGGGGCTGGCCATGGAGGTTCCGCTCATGGCCACGGAACCACCGCCGAGCTTGGCCGATACGATCGCCGAGCCGGGGGCGTACATCTCCACGCAGGGGCCGTAGTTGCTGAAGCTGGTCTGCCGGTCCTGAGCGTCGCTGGCCGCGACCGTGACCACGTGTGCCGCGCGGGCCGGGGAAATGGTGCAGGCGTCCAACGAACTGTTCCCCGCCGCGACGACGGGCAGGGTCCCCCGGGCCGCAATGGCGTCGACGGCGTCGTCGACCGCCACGGACCCCGGGCCGCCGAGGGAGGCGTTCAGGACCGCGGGCTGCTTGGCATGCCCGGCCACCCAGTCGAATCCGGCCAGCATCCCGGCCGCGGTCCCATTCCCCACGCCGAGCTGCTCCATGGCGGAGGACGCCGAGTACTCGGGCTCGAGGGTGACGATGTACTGCCCCGGAACGGCCCGCGCGGAACGTTCCACCACGACGCCGCCGTCACCCGGCACGGCAGCGACGGCGTGTGCGCTGCTGATCAGCGGTACGAGCAGCAGCAGGGCGGCCGACGCCCATCGTGTACGCAAACGCATGCATGACTCCTGGAATGCCTGGATCGAGCGCGAACAAGAGCGGACACCTGTCCTTCGTCCGGGACCCACTGCCGCCTTGAGCGTGATCATCCGGACAGCGCAACAGGTCGCGTCCACACCCGTCGGAGCCGGTGCGTGCGGGACGTGACCGGCGTGCCGGTCGGTCAGCCCCGCGCGACCCACCGGTACATGACGTCGGGTTCCTTCTCCTCGTTGCAGGCTCGTTTCTCCCTGGCGCGGTGACCTGCTCACATCGTGGAGGAATCCATGCCGCGTCCGGTCGGGGTCTCCATAGAATTGGCGCTGCTCCCCGCGCCGATGACACTCCCTCACGGCGTTCGCCAGATGATTGGAGATGATCCGACCGGTGCATCAGCCCATCGAGTTCGACCCGGTGGACGGCACCCGGGGCGTGCTGCTCTCCTGGCCTGCCGCGATACCTGCCCTGTGGATCGTGGACGCGGTGCGGCACGGTGATGCGGCCGAGCGGCTCGCGCCCGGAATTCTCGACGCCGGGGAACAGCGGCGTGCCGGGAGATTCGTCGCTCCGGCCGACCGGCGCTGCTATGTCACGGCCCATGTGGCGCTGCGGATGCTGCTCGGCGCCCGGCTGGGTGTCGAACCGCGCGAGGTGCGGCTGGTCCGTGAGCCGTGCCCGTCCTGCGGTGGTCCGCACGGCCGTCCGGCGACCGACGGCGGGTTGCATTTCTCCCTGTCGCACAGCCGGGACCTGTCGCTGCTGGCGTTCGCCGCCGCGCCGGTCGGGGTGGACGTGGAGGCGGTGCCGAACGGCACGGCCGCTGCGAGCGTCGGGGCGATGCTGCATCCGGCGGAGGTAAAGGAGCTGGCAGAACTCCGCGCGGAGGACCGGCCCGTCGCCTTCGCCCGGGCGTGGACCCGCAAAGAGGCATATCTGAAGGGCGAGGGGATCGGGCTCGCACGCGAGCTCTCGCTGGACCATCTGGGCACCGGGCCCGTGCCGGAGCCCGGCCCCCCGGGCTGGACCGTCACCGATGTGCTGGTCCCCGCCGGGTACGCCGCCGCCGTGGCGGTGCGTACTGCCGGGCAGCCACCGGTCCGCGTCGGCCATCGGGGAAACTGATCCGGCGGGGAGATCGCAACGACCGACCGATACGGAGGAGTGGGCAGATGCCGCACGAACGAGCCGGACAGCAGGCACGTCCGGAGGACCTGACCGATGTGGCCAGGCTGGTGACGGCGTATTACACGTTGCACCCCGATCCGGCCGAGCCGGACCAGCGGGTGGCGTTCGGCACCTCGGGTCACCGCGGGACGTCGACGGCCACGGCGTTCAACGAGGACCACATCGCCGCGACCAGTCAGGCCATCAGCGAGTACCGGGCGCAGCAGGGCACGGACGGTCCGCTGTTCCTCGGATCCGACACCCATGCGCTGTCCGAGCCCGCACGGGTCACCGCGATCGAGGTGTTCGCCGCCAATGACGTGACTGTGCTGATCGACTCCGCCGACGGCTACACCCCCACCCCGGCGGTGTCGCACGCCATCCTCGCCCACAACCGGGGCCGTACCTCGGGTCTCGCCGACGGCGTGGTGGTCACTCCGTCGCACAACCCGCCGGGCGACGGCGGATTCAAGTACAACCCGCCGAACGGCGGCCCCGCCGGGTCCGAGGCGACCGGCTGGATCCAGGGGCGGGCCAACGAGATCATCGCGGCCGGCATGAAGGACGTACGAAGGCTGCCGTACGTCCGCGCGCTGTCGGCGCCGACCACCTCCACGTACGACTTCCTCGGCACCTATGTCGCGGACCTGCCGTCCGTGCTCGACCTCGACGCGATCCGCGCGGCCGGGGTCCGGATCGGCGCGGACCCGCTGGGCGGCGCGTCGGTCGCGTACTGGGGCCGTATCGCCGAGCAGCACCGGCTCGATCTGACCGTCGTCAATCCGCTGACCGACCCCACCTGGCGGTTCATGACGCTGGACTGGGACGGCAAGATCCGGATGGACTGCTCCTCGCCGTACGCGATGGCGTCGCTGATCGGTCAACGGGACCGGTATCGGATCGCGACGGGGAACGACGCCGATGCGGACCGGCACGGCATCGTGACCCCGGACGGCGGGCTGATGAACCCGAACCACTATCTTGCCGTCGCCATCAACTACCTGTACGCGCACCGTGATCAGTGGCCGGACACGGCGGGCGTCGGCAAGACCCTGGTGTCGTCAGGGATGATCGACCGGGTCGCCGACGATCTCGGACGGCAGCTGGTCGAAGTGCCGGTCGGCTTCAAGTGGTTCGTGGACGGGCTGGTCGGCGGGTCGCTCGGATTCGGAGGCGAGGAGTCGGCCGGCGCGTCGTTCCTGCGCCGTGACGGATCGGTGTGGACGACCGACAAGGACGGCATCATTCTGGCGCTGCTCGCCTCGGAGATCCTCGCCGTGACGGGGAAGTCGCCGTCCGAGCACTACGCCGGGCTCACCGCCCGCTTCGGAGAGCCCGCGTACGCCCGCATCGATGCCCCCGCGAACCGTGAGCAGAAGGCGGTACTCGCCAAGCTCTCGCCGGAGCAGATCACGGCCGACACGCTGGCCGGCGAACCGGTCACGGCGGTGCTCACGTCGGCTCCCGGCAACGGCGCACCGATCGGCGGCATCAAGGTGACCACGGAGAACGCCTGGTTCGCCGCCCGCCCCTCGGGCACCGAAGACGTCTACAAGATCTACGCGGAGTCGTTCCTCGGGTCCGATCACCTCGGCCGGGTGCAGGACGAGGCCAAGGCCGTGGTCTCGGCGGCACTGGGCGCCTGAGAGCCTGTCGGGTGACCTCTGATCGGGCGGCCACGCCCTGGCACGCACGCTTCCCGCGTTGCCGAAATGCCCTAGTAGCTCCGCTACGAGGACCTTCCAGCGCCTTGGAATCGCACGCACCAGACCGCGTCCGCTTTCCGATCGAAGGTCACCCGACAGGCTCTGAGCGATCGGAAGGCCGCGTCCCGTGCGACGCCCGGCCGACGCGCGGGAGGCGGCTCCTTGGTCAGCGGACGACGCGCCCGTTCGGGCACGGGGCGGTACATGCGGGGAGTTCTCCTTCGCCATGGACAGCACCGGGCAGGAGCCCCAGGGCCGTCCTGGGCAGGGTTGCCTGCTTCCGGAACCCGGCGGTGAACCCGGACCCACGGACCGGGGTCGCCGCATTGCCCGTCGGTCGGCGGCTTGTCCGTGCCGGCTCTCGAAGCGAGAGCGCGCGCCCGCAGCGTGGCCGCTGGGCATCGCGCCACGACAGCCGGGAGATCGGGTCCGGTGAGGCCTGGGGAAATGCGCCGGCCCCCGTGAGCCCACCATGTTCCGACCGAGCGGCCCGGGGCGCACATGAGCAGATATCCCCACCGATAGATAGAATTCGACCATGTCAGAGAGGCCTGTCGCATCGACTGCGCCCGAGCTCATTCTCGAAACCGACGCAGGACCCACGGTGATAAGTCCGAGCCGGGACTACCACGTCGGCCGCGACCCGCTGAGCGACATCGTCATCGACGATGTCCGGGTCTCGTGGCACCATGCGGTGCTCCGGCCCGTGGCCGACCACTGGTCCCTGGAGGACGAGAACAGCACGAACGGTACGTACACCGGGGGCAGGCGCATCCATGAATCGGGCGTAGGACCCGGCAGCGTCATCCGGTTCGGTCATCCCGCGGACGGGCCGTGCGCTGTTCTGGTCGGTCAGGAACCCCCGGCCCCCGCGCTGCATCCGGCGGACCGCCCGTCCACCGTCTCCATGCCGGCCGCCACCAGTACGTTCCGGCAGCCGACCATCGTGCGACCGCGGCCCGTCCACACCGTACGCATCGGCCGCAGCGCCGACAACGACCTCGTCGTCGACGACCTGACCGTCTCGCACCGGCACGCCGAACTGCGGGCGCATCCGGACGGCACATACGAAATCGTCGACCTCGGCTCGCACAACGGGACGTATCTCAACGGCCAGCTCGTCGGCCGCGCCCCGGTCGCCGCCGGTGACATCGTCGGTATCGGTCACTCCGAGTTCTCTCTGGTAGGCGACGTTCTGCAGGAGTTCGTCGACACCGGTGAGGTCTCACTCGATGTGCAGGACCTGGCGGTCACCGTGGACGGGGGCCGCAAGACGTTGCTCGACCAGATCTCCTTCCCGGTGGGCGAGAAGTGCCTGCTCGGCGTGGTGGGTCCGAGCGGCTCAGGTAAGTCCACCCTGCTCAACGCACTGACCGGCCTCCGCCCGGCCGACGAGGGCAGCGTCCTCTACGACGGCCGCGACCTTTACCACGACTACGCCGAGCTGCGCCACCGCATCGGGCTTGTCCCGCAGGACGACATCCTGCACTCCCAGCTGACCGTGCGCCGCGCCCTCGGGTACGCCGCCGAGCTCCGCTTCCCGCACGACACGGCCCCGGAGGAACGCCGGGCCAGGGTCACCGAAGTGATCCGTGAGCTGGGTCTGGAAAAGCGGACGGAACAGTCGATCCACAGCCTCTCCGGCGGCCAGCGCAAGCGCGTCAGCGTCGCGCTGGAATTGCTGACGAGGCCGTCGCTGCTCTTCCTCGACGAGCCGACCTCGGGGCTCGACCCCGGTATGGACCGCTCGGTCATGCATATGCTCCGCAAGCTCGCCGACGACGGGCGTACGGTCATCGTCGTCACGCACAGTGTGCTCAGCCTCGATGTCTGCCACAGGCTGCTGGTCCTGGCCCCCGGCGGGAAGACCGCCTTCTACGGGCCGCCGGACGAGGCGCTCGCCTTCTTCGGGTTCGAGCAGTGGCCGGAGGCGTTCGAGGCGTTCGAGAACGACCGGGACCGGAATTGGTCGGCGGAGTACCGCGCCTCCCCGTTCCACCGGAAGTACATCGCGAACTCCAGCGCGCAGCCCCGGCTGCCGCACGCCGTGGCCGCCCCGATCACGCCGCCGCCGAAGACCCGGAGCAGGGAGGCTCAGCTGTGGACGCTGGTCCGCCGGTACGCCGCCGCGCTGAGCGCCGACCGGACCTTCCTGGCCATCATGATCGCTCTGCCGTTCGTGATGGGCGCGATGACCCGGGCCCTGGCCGGTAGCCGGCTGACCCAGGACACGGCGATCAACGCGCTGCTGATCCTCTGCGTGGGCAGCGTGCTGACCGGCGCCGCCAATGCCGTACGGGAACTGGTCAAGGAGCGGGCGATCTATCAGCGGGAGCGGGCCGTCGGACTGTCCAGACAGGCGTATGTGATGTCCAAAGTGGTTGTCCTGGGCACCATCACGGTACTGCAGGCGGTGGTTCTGACCCTGGTCGGTCTGGTGGGCGTCGATCTGAACGCCCCGGGCGGCAAAGGCGTTCTCCTGCCACCACTGGTCGAAATCACGCTGGCCGTGGCCCTGTTGTCGTTCACGGCGATGATGCTCGGTCTGGTCGTCTCCGCGCTGGTGCGCAAGGAGGAGGTCACCATGCCGCTGCTGGTGCTCCTCGCCATCGTCCAGGTCGTGTTCTGCGGTGCGCTGCTGAAACTGCACGGGGTGCCCGGGTTGGAGCAGCTGGCGTGGCTGGTGCCGTCCCGGTGGGCGCTCGCGGCGATGGGCGGGACCATCGGGCTCGCCAGGATCGTGCCGGGAAAGGTGAGCTCGGATCCGCTGTTCGATCACTCCGCGGCGGCGTGGCTGCTGAACATGGGGATGCTGGTGGTGCTGTCGGTCGTCTTCGGACTGGTGGTGGCGCGGCTGCTCCGCCGGCACGAGCCCGTCATCATGCGGAAGTAGCGGAGGCGGGAGCCCATGGCGACACCGGAGTTCCGCCCCACACACGTGGTCCCCCCGGACGGGATGTCCGCCTGGGAAGCGCCCGACGTGACCCGCCCCACCGAGCCGCTCGACCCGCTGCTTCCCGTCCAGTTGCTCAACCGGCGGGGCGACTGGGGACAAATCCTCTGCGCCAACGGCTGGTCGGCATGGGTTGACGGCCGGATGCTCGTCTCCGTCCCCCACGGCCCGCCGGAGTCCGGACAGCCGCTCGCGCGCACCGCGGACCCCCTGCCGCTCATGGCGCGGGTCCAGGAGTCGCTGAGCCAGTACCGGCGCGCCGCGGAGGAGCTGGCCGAGGGCCGGATCGACGGGGAGACCTTCCGCCGCCGGACCCGGGGGCTACGGGTGGGCGTGGTCGCCGACGGCGAGGCGATGTGGCTGTACGACGCCGAGCACGAGCGCTGGGTGTACTGCGACGGCACCCAGCTGAGTACGTACGCGGCCTCGGGCGGTCCCGGCCGGCCGAGCAGTGCCCCCACGGACCGCGGAGCGGGCGGGGCGCACGCACCGGAGCCCGGGCCGACGCAGATCGTCGACCCCGCACGGGTGGCCCCGTACCGCCCTGAGGATCCCGCCGATGCCGAGCCGACACAGCTCCTGCGGCCCGTCGACCGGTCCGGGGCGGACACCACACATCCACCCACCCGGACGGGTGACGCGTGATGTCCCCCGCACCCGCGCCGGGCCCCCCGCGCTCCCCCGACCCCCGGCAGGACACGGCGCTGCCCGTGGGCCGCCCGTCCGATCCGCTCGGCAGACCCGCCGCCACCACTGACCGGCAGGCGCCCCGATCTCCCCGCCACCGTCGAGGCGAAGTCCGTATCCGCCTCAGCCGTCCGCCGGGACTTCTCCCCGCCGGTGGATCCTTGAGGCGAGCAGGCTGCCGAGGAAGCCGGTGACCAGCCCCCACGCGACGGCGACGACGAGCGCGGATCCCAGTCGCGGGCGCAGCGTCACCTCGCCGCCGAGACCGCCGCCGAGGTCCCCGATGCCCAGCAGTGACAGGCCGTAGTGCGCCGAGACCCTGGCGACGAGACAGATGGTCAGCACGGTGAGGAGGAGCGCCACCGCCATGTGTACGGCGTGCTGCCACGGCCGCATCCGGCCGGGCGAGCGGACCGCCATGAGAAAGGCGGCGGTCAGGGTCAGCACGGCGGCGACGACGACCAGCAACCAGGCCCGACCGTCGTGGTCGGCGAGCGTGGAGACGCTGACGACGGAGAGGTCCGGCGTGCGCAGAACCGAGTCCAGCACCTGCGGCATGGGCAGCCCGAACGGCCCGTCCACCCTCCCCTCCCAGGTTGCCCCGAGCCCGAGCGTGTACGCGAGCCAGACGAGGTTCGGCAGCCCCAGGAGGATCACGGCGACCGTCTCGGCCGGGTGGCCCCGGGTCACCATGACGACGAGTCCGACGATCACGCCGAGGGCGACGTACGCGAGCAGCAGCGCCACCATCGCGTACGCGGCCGGGCGCACCGACTCCTGGAAGCGCAGCAGGCGGGCCGGGAGCGGGGCGCTGCGCGACACGGCGAGAGCCAGGAAGAGGACGCCCACCAGCCAGAACAGACCGAGGAGCAGGGTGAGCGGGACGTCGGTCCTGAATCCGACCTTCGGCGAGGCGCCCAGCAGGTCACCGATGACATCCCCGGTCGAATTCCGGACAGGGACGTCGAAACTCTGACGGGCCAGGAGCGACAGGCCGATCAGGACCAGCGCCCACAGCACCGCCACCCGGGCGGCCCAGCCGGCCAGTTCCCGTGCGCCCGCGACCGCCCGGTGGCGCAGGGGCCGCAGAAAGCCGACGGCGATGACCAGGGCCCCGGCCAGAGTCACGGACAGCGGAAGCACCGAGAATTCCGCATGGGTCCTGACCAGTTCCCCGGCGTTTCCCGAGAGGGAGACGGAGCCGCCCGCCGCCATCACCACGACGGCCGCGACGACACGCGCGAACGCGCCCCCGGGGAGACTGCTCGCACCTGCCGCCCAGAGGCCGAGGGCCGAGGTGGCTGCCATGACCACGAGTCCGGCGAGCACTGCCAGAAGAGCTTCACCCCAGCCGTGCGCGGCGCGGGGCGCTCCGCTGCGGTCGATGGATCCTTGGTGGCTCACGCTGCCACGCTAGGCAGGAGCGCAGCCATCCGCCCCTTGGGAGGGCCCGACGGCGTCAGCTTGCGGGCCGCGCGAGTACCCGGCACACCATGGGCGGGTAACGGAAGAAACTGGGAGGCACTACCGGCCCGAGGCGTTCCATGACGAGGCGGGCAGGTGCTGTGAACTCACGCCGCGGCCGGTATCCGGCGCAGGGGCCCATGGACCGCTGTACCTGACTCGGGCGGCGCACCGCGGCCGGGGGCCGGGGTGCGCCGCGGGCGGATGGGGCGGGGCCCCGCTCCCGGGTCAGGGAGCGGGGGTCAGAGGGTCAGGACAGGTGGGTGCAGGGGGTCAACGACGACCGTCGTGGTCGCGGTCCTTGTGGTCGCGGTCCTTGTGGTCGCGGTCCTTGTGGTCGCGGTCCTTATGGTCGCGGTCCCTGTGGTCACGGTCCTTGTGGTCACGGTCCCTGTGGTCACGGTCCTTGTGGCCCCAGCCATCGTGGTCGCGGTCCTTGCGGTCGCGGTCCCTGTGGTCACGGTCCTTGCGGTCGCGGTCCCTGTGGTCACGGTCCTTGCGGTCGCGGTCCTTGCGGTCGCGGTCCTTGTGGTCACGGTCCCTGTGGCCCCAACCATCGTGATCGCGGTCCTCGTGACGGCGGTCCTCGTGACGGCGGTGGTCGTGACGGCGGTGGTCGTCGTCACGTCCGTGGCCCCAGGACTTCGAGTCGACCCTGTAGCCGTCCTCGTTGCGCAGGGTCGCCGTGTCGCTGTCGTCCCAGACGTAGTGGCGGAGGTCCTGGTAGACGTCGTGACGGTTGTCACGGCCGTAGCCGGTGTGGACCCGCACCGAGGAGCGGCCGGCCAGACTCATGTCGAACCGGTAGGTACGGCGGCTCTCGTCGCTGAGGGTCCAGCCACTGAGGTCGACCGTGCGGTAGCTGGTGTTGGTGACGGTGACCCACTCGCCGTTGAGGCTGCGGTTGGTGCCGTAGTCGGTTCCGGGGCTCTCGTACTGGATCTCGCCCAGGACGACGCCGGAATTCGAGTTCGACCGGCCATAGCCGCGGTCGTTGTCGTCGGCGGCGGCCGGGAGAGCGGCGGCGCCCACCAGCGCGCCGGCAGCAATAACGGCAGCAGAGAACCGCCGTGCGGAACGGGACATGAAAACCCCTCAGGTGCAGGCCCGGAGCGTGTGGCCCGAGCGTTGATCGATCCCGGCGTGATGCCGAGAGCGCACACTTTGGCCCGATCGCCCGATTTGCGTCAGACGCCTCGATACGTGTTACGAAATGCAGACATTTCCGTCACACACACATGCACTTGGCACGCATTCGACTACCCGGGTACCTGTCAATCACTGAGCGCTGCACCCACCCGTTCGGGACCGGCGCATCCGGCACAGTGCGCGCCTCGTCAACCCGCGCGCACCACGGCTCACTCCTGCGTGACCGACACAGAATTCTGTAACAGCCGCCGCTCACCCGGCCTCGAACGGACTTTCCGCTAGCCCGGAAAAAGAGAAAGGGGGTTCTACCTCTCTGCCGCCACCGACGGCCGACGACAGTCGCCGATCATTGCGCGGCGGACACAACGGTGGTTCAGTGGGAGCTGAAGTTATGAACGGACATTCGGCGCGGCCTGGCACGAGCCGGAGCTCCATGAGATCGGCAGCCTGGTCGGCTCGGAACCGTTCCAGAACAATGCGGAGCTCGCGCACACGTCACCACCCGCGCTCCGCACCCACGACCGGTACGGCAACCGCGTCGACGAAGTCGAGTTCCATCCCGCGTACCACGAGGTCATCGGCGCGGCGGTGGGCTACGGCACGCACACCGCGGCCTGGGCCGATCCGAAGCCGGGTGCCGCGGTCGCGCGGGCGGCGTCGTTCATGCTGTTCGCCCAGATCGAGCCGGGCCACGCCTGCCCGATGTCGATGTCGCACGCCGTGGTCCCCGTACTGCAGCGCGACGGCGAGGTGGGCCGTGACTGGCTCCCGGGCCTGCTGAGCCGCTCGTACGACCCGCGACTGATCGCCCCGGGCAGCAAGGCGGGGCTGACGTTCGGCATGGGCATGGCGGAGAAGCAGGGGGGTTCCGACGTTCGCGCCAACACCACCCGCGCGGTTCCGGTGCCCTCCGGCCCCGACGGCCGGACCCACCTGCTGACCGGCCACAAGTGGTTCTTCTCGGCCCCGCAGTCGGACGCCTTCCTCGTTCTGGCCCAGGCCCCGGCCGGGCTGACCTGCTTCCTCGTACCGCGTGTGCTGGCCGACGGCACCCGTAACACCGTCCGTATCCAGCGGCTGAAGAACAAGCTCGGCAACAAGTCGAACGCGTCCTCCGAGGTGGAGTTCGACGGAACCTGGGCGGTGCGGGTCGGCGAGCCCGGCCGCGGCGTTCCCACCATCATCGAAATGGTCAACCACACCCGTCTGGACTGTGTCCTCGGCACCACCGCGGGCATGCGCCAGTCGGTGTCCGAAGCGATCTGGCACGCGCGACACCGCAGCACCTTCGGTGCCACGCTGGTCGACCAGCCCGCCATGACAGCGGTCCTCGCCGACCTGGCCCTGGAGACGGAGGCCGCGACCTGGACCTCGCTACGCCTCGCCCGGGCGTACGAGACCGGTAGCAGCGAGTCCGAGGCGATGTTCCGCCGACTGGCCACCGCTGTGTCCAAGTACTGGATCTGCAAGCGCGGTCCGCACCACGCGTACGAGGCCCTGGAGTGTCTGGGCGGCAATGGCTACACCGAGGACTGGCCACTCGCCCGGCGCTACCGCGAGCAGCCGGTGATGGCCGTGTGGGAGGGCTCCGACAATGTGATCGCGCTCGATGTGCTGCGTGGTATCGCCAGAACCCCGCAGTCCCTGGATGCCTTCTGGGCCGAGCTGGAGACCACGGCCGGGGCCAGTGCTGTGCTGGACGCGCATGTGCGTCGGGTGCGTCAGGAGCTGGTCGCGGATCTGCGCGATCCGCTCGCCGCGGAGCTCCGTGCGCGGGCGACGGTCGAGGGCATGGCGCTCGCCCTGCAGTCCTCGCTGATGCTGCGGCACGCTCCGGCGCCCCTGGCCGAGGCGTTCGTCGCCGCACGCCTCGGCGCGGACCGCGGTCACCAGTACGGCATCCTGCCGCGCGGCACCGACACCACGGCGATCGTGGAGCGGCACTTCGGCGCGCGTTAGCTCGGTGTCCATGGAGTCGAGATCCCGCACCCTGTGGCTGCGTACCGAACCGTTCCTCACCAGTGTGCGAAAGTGAGTCCTGGACTCACTGCTGCGTACTGGGCGGATCCCGAACGGTTGTGGACGCACTGGGTTCCCGCTTTCGCTTCCCGCTCGGCGACGGCCGTCCAGGGGGCCGGTCCGTCGCGGGCGGGCGGCTTCCCTCACGCCCCCGGGCGTCCGGCCCGCCCCGGCACCGGGGTCTGCCGGCCCCTCACCGGCCCCGGCCGTGGCCGGCCCGCCAGCGGCAGATCCCGCGCAGAAGAACCACGGCCAGCGCGGCAAGGGCGGCCACGCCGAGGACCGCCGCCGCGCGTTCGGCCACCGGCGCACTCGCCGTGCGCAGCCGATCGACCGGTTCCGCCTCGTAGGCACCTGTGCCGCCGCCCCCGAGCGGTGCCGCGGGTCCGGGTTCCGCGGCACCGGTCCGCGAGACGGGCCCGCGCGCAGCCGGTCCCGCGGCGCCGTTCTGCGCTGCGGGTCCACGCGCAGCCACTGCTGCCTCCGACAGCTGCGCGGAGAGGCAGCCGGCGAACTGCCCGATGAGCCTGTCGCTGACGTCGCTCATCACCCCGCGGCCGAACTGGGCCGGCCGTCCGGTGATCGTCAAGTCGGTGTCGACCGTGACGGTCGTGCCGCCGCCGCGCTCGGCGAGCGTCCCGGTGACGGCGGCCGCGGCCATGCCCTGGCCCCGCACCTCCTTGCCCTTGGCGGCCAGCACGATCAGGTGCTCCGGTTCGTCCTTCTCCAGGAAGGTCGCCGTGCCGCGATATGTCACGGTGACCGGACCCACCTTCACCTTGGCGAAGCCCTTGATGGTCTCGCCGTCGAAGTCCTCCACGGTGGCGCCGGGCATGCAGCGCGAGACCCGCTCGATGTCGAGCAGCGCCCGCCACGCCTCGTCGACCGGTACCGGAACGGTGAATGAGTGGTGCAGCTGCATGGTCTCCTCCTCACACGGACTTCGGTCGCGGCCGGTGGATCGCCCCGGCCGTGTCCGCCAGGGGGGCGCCGGTACCGCCCCAGCGCAGCGCGACGATCTCCGCGGCGATCGAGACGGCCACCTCCTCGGGGGTGCGGGCGCCGAGGTCGAGGCCGATGGGCGAGCGCAGTCTCGCGAGCTCCGCCTCGCCGAGTCCGGTCTCGCGCAGCCGGGCCAGGCGTTCCTCATGGGTGCGGCGGCTCCCCATCACGCCGATGTACGCGGCTGGGGAGCGCAGGGCCACCTCCAGCAGTGGGACATCGAATTTCGGATCGTGGGTGAGTACGCACATCACGGTCCGCTCGTCGGTGCCGGTGCCGCGCAGGTAGCGGTGCGGCCAGTCGACGACCACCTCCGCCCCGGCCGGGAAGCGGCGGGGATCGGCGAAGGCCGGGCGGGCGTCGCACACCGTGACCCGATAGCCGAGGAACACGCCGATGCGTGCGACGGCGGCGGCGAAGTCGATCGCACCGAAGACCAGCATGCGCGGCGGCGGCGCGAACGACTGCAGGAACACCGTGACGTCGTCCTCGCGGCGTTCGCCGAGCGGTCCGTAGTGGCGCAGGCCCGTTGCTCCTTGGGCCAGTTCGCCCCGGGCGTCAGCGGTGACGGCGACATCGAGGCCGCTGGTACCCAGGGAGCCGGACACCGTGTCCGGCCATACGGCGAGCGCGGCGCCGCGCGGAGCGGGGCCGTCGGTCACGGTGGCGACCACCACCGGACGGTGTGCGGCGACCGACGCGGCGACCTCGCCGAACGCGGGATCGGTGACGGCCGACACGGGGCGCACGAGGAGGGTGATCTCGCCTCCGCAGGTGAGCCCGACGGCGAAGGCGTCCTCGTCGCTGTAGCCGAAGGTGTGGAGCTGTGCCTGTCCGGTCTCCACGACCTCCTTGGCCAGGTCGAAGACGGCGCCTTCGACGCAGCCGCCGGAGACGCTGCCCACGACTTCATCGCCGGGGCCCACCGCCATCGCCGCCCCGGGGCCGCGGGGCGTGCTGCGGGTGACCGCGACGACCGTCGCAAGTCCGAACGGTTCACCGGAGGCGTACCAGCGGCTCAGCGCCGGAAGGATCTCACGCATCGCACTCACCGCCTGCCGGTGCGGCTCCGCCGACGGCGACCGCCAACTGCTCCAGGGCCTGCAGGCTGTATCCCTCGACGAACGCGTCCACGCGGGGCAGCACCGCAGCCATGCCAGCGGCCCGTGGTTCGTAACCCGCCCCGGCCGGGCGCGGGTTGGACGGCACCACCCGGTGTGCCGGCCGGTGCAGCCGCCGCATCCGATCCGCGAGCAGCACGGAGACCGCGCTGCCGGCCGTCGGAGAGCACGACGACCACGGTTCCACGTGCGGTGGCGTGCCGCCCCCCTGTGCCGAGGAAGGCACCCGGCCTCCGGCCGAGCCGGATGCCGCCGCTCCGGTCGTGGACGGCCGCCGCAACGGCGGCCGGTGCGTGTCCACATCGCGGTGCGTCATCTCGCGGGTCAGCCGGGTGCCGATCGTGAACACTTCAATGAGATACGGGTCATACGTCCTCCGTCGGGAGACAGGAACAGCCCTGAAGGCATGGCGAACAGCCCTCCCGTTGTCTCCCCCCTCTGCCCTGCAGCCGCGCGCACCACGACGACACCGGCCACTCGACGACGGGCCGACCGGTCACGGCACTAGTGCCGTGACCGGCAATGTTTGCCCCGTGAGGAGCGTCGTCCAGTGCGTGCGATCGCAAGGCGGCCGGAAGTCCTTGGATGGGGTCTCCCCTGCTCGAACGGAGTTGAGAGCTTGGGGAAGGAGCTACCAGGGCTTGTGGCCAACGCGGCGAGCGGGCGTGCTGGACGGCGCGACGGGGCAAAACTTGCCGGGAGGGGCACTAGCTCGACACGTCGGTCCAGGCGTACGGCTTGCCGAGGGGACCCTTCGGGGGGCCGGCACCCACTGACTCCATTTCGCGGTCCGCCTCTCTCATCAGCTGGCCGGCGACATCCTTCATCGCGCGGCTTGCCGCGAGTTCGTCACCGATGCTGGGGATATCCACGTCTGTCGGGTTGCAGCGCGCCACCCCGTGGCCGGTGAGCTTCTCCGAACCGGTGTCCAGCACGGCTTCGGCCTTGGTCGTGCCTCCCTCCTCGGACAGATCGAGGCGGAGCTTCCATTCCAGCGTGCGTGTCATTGCGCACCTCCTCGCCCGCGTCCGGCCACGGTGAGCCGCCACGACGCGTTCTCTCTTCAGCATCTCTCCACCCGAGTCCGTTCGCGCGCTCCCGGCCCGGCCCCTTCGGGTCGGCACGACGCGATCCCCTGACGGCGGCTCGCACTGCAGAGTGTTCAACGTCGAAATACGATGCAGGGGGCAGCCGGAAAAGGGGCCTGAAGGTTCCGTACCGCCACGTCAGGCCCTGTGTTGCGGCTCGCGAACGAATGCACTGCGGAGCGGCCCATGAACCGGCGTCGTCCTCCCACTTCGGTGAGTGCGGAGGAGCTGCTCACCACGTTGCAGCGGCTTACCGCCCGGGCGCGGCAGGAGGTGCAGCTGCACCAGGCGCGCGTGGAACTGGCCGAGGCGCTGCAGCGCGAGATGCTGCCGGCCACCCTGCCCACCCGCCCCGGTCTGCAGACGGCGGCCCGTTACGCGCCGGCCCGCAGTGGCCTGGACATCGGCGGCGACTGGTATGACGGCTTTCCGCTGCCGGACGGCACGCTCGCCTTCACCATCGGGGACGTACAGGGCCATGACGTCGAAGCCGCCGCGTTCATGGGGCAGATCCGCATCGGGATGCGGGCGATCGCCGCCACGGCTTCGGATCCGGGCGAGATACTGAGCCGCACCAATGATCTGTTGCTGTCCGTCGACAGCACGCTCTTCGCGACCTGCACGTTCGTCCGCCTCGACCCGCGCACGTGGGTGCTCGACACCGCGCGCGCCGGACATGTGGCCGGTGTGTGGGCGACGGTCGACGGACGCTCCGGCATCGCCGAGGACGCGGGGGATCTGCCGCTGGGCATTCAGGCCGGTCCGCAGTATCCGGTCACGCGGCACCGCCTGACGACCCCGGGGGCGTTCGTGCTGCTCACCGACGGGGTGGTCGAGGGGCCGTCGTTCCCGATCGAGGAGGGCCTGGACACGGTGGTGCGGCTGGTGGCCTCACGCGCCGCTGCCGCGGCCGACGAGCTGGCCGACGCGGTGCTGCAGGCGGCGGAACGCACCGGGCACGAGGACGACGCCGCCGTACTCGTCCTGCGCCACGACGCGTCCCGGGGGTCGCACAGCGTGACGACCGGTGACGCCGTGCAGTGCACCGTGAGCATTCCCGGGCCGAGCGTGTCACACAGTCGCCGCCCCGGGCGCGCGGTGTCTCATGAGAGCTGTGATCCGCAGTGAGGGAACCAGAGGTACGGCGGTGACCGCCCTCAGCATCCTGGCAGTCGCCGCCGCCTATTACGGGGTGGGACAGATCGGTCTGCTCAGGCAGGTGACCATCCACGGAGCCAGAGTCACCCCCCTCTGGCCGGCGACGGGCATCGCGGTGAGCTCTCTGCTCTATCTCGGCCTGCGTATCTGGCCCGGTATCACTCTTGGGTCCTTCCTCGTCGTCGCCACCGTCACCGGCCCGGTCGACCTCGCCACCCCCGGCATCGTCGCAGGCAACACCATCGCGCCGGTCTGCGCGTATCTCATGCTGCGCCGGACCGGGTTCCGGAAGGAACTGGACCGGCTGCGCGACGGGGTGATCCTGGTCTTCCTCGGCGCGATGGCCGGGATGCTGATCAGCGCCACCATGGGCACGGGCATGCTGGCACTCACCGGCAGGCTGCCGCTCAGCCATTTCTGGCCGGTCTGGGCGGCCTGGTGGGCGGGGGACGCCATGGGTGTACTCATCGTCACCCCCCTGCTCCTCGTGTTGCGCAAGGCGCGGCGGCCGCGGAGGACCGACCGGTGGGCGGAGGCGATCGCGCTGGCGGTCTTCTGCGTCGTGATCGGCGTGGTGGCCACCAGAAGCTCGCTTTCGATGCTCTACCTGACGTTCCCGGTGCTCATCTGGGCAGCGCTGCGCTTCCAGCTGGCGGGCAGCGCGCCATGTGCCCTTGTGCTGTCCGTGCTGGCGATCACCGCGGGCAGTGAGAAAGTAGGACCGTTCGCCGGTCACACGATCCTTGAGATCATGCTCAATCTGGCGATCCTCAACGGCTCCATCGCCCTCACCGCACTGCTGCTGGCGTCGATCGTCAGCGAGGACATGAATATCCGGCGCAGGATCGAGCAGGCCTGCGAGGAGCTCGCCGAGGTGGTGGACCATCTCGCACCGGGAAGATCGGCGAGCGCGTGGCCGCCCCGCTACCGGAACGAGCGCGACGGCCGCTGACCTCCACGCTGTGAGCCCAGGTCGCGCAGGGCGTAGCCGTTCTCGTGGAGGACATCGGCGAACTCCCCGAAGCGCAGCCCCGCGCCGACGGTGACCGATCCGGCCGCCCGGTCGATCTCGACGACGCGGTCCAGTCCGGCCAGCGACACAAGGTCTCCGGCCGTGTCCGCGACGGTACTGAAGGAGTGCCGGGTGCCCAGTGCCCGTACCGTGGTGCCGGCCGTGGTGCCGGAGGCCACGATCTCCTGGATCTCGGCCACCGAGCGGGGGGCATGGAGACGCCGCGCCCCGAAGGCGATGTTTCCGGCCCGGTTCTTCTCCGTGGGAGTCGCCGCACGCCTGCTTTCCCTCGTCGC
The DNA here is from genome assembly GCF_043200055.1 of Streptomyces sp. NPDC048496. Taxonomy (NCBI): domain Bacteria; kingdom Bacillati; phylum Actinomycetota; class Actinomycetes; order Kitasatosporales; family Streptomycetaceae; genus Streptomyces; species Streptomyces sp. NPDC048496. Next base: position 64,071 of record NZ_JBICXB010000024.1, read on the forward strand.
CGGCGCTCGCCGCCTCGGGTGCATACTCCCAGACGTGGGTGCGGCATGGCGAGGACGTGACATGTCCGTACATAGTCCCACGGCGGAACCCTCCAAATGCCAACAGCCGACCGCAGACCTGCTGCATCCAGCGCGGAACGGGACGAGATCCGGGCCATCGTTTATGTCTGAACTTCACGAGAACTCCAGCAAAATGGCACGTACGTGGATATCGTGCAGCGAGCGAGGGCGCATCCGTCGGTCCACGGGATCGGCGAATGCGTCCCGTTTGTGGAGATGCAACTGTGACTGGGGGGTTCATGGGGCATGTCGAGCTACCCGAATCCGACATACCTGGATCCGTGGGACTGGCGGGGGCGCCACGACCACGGGCCACTTCGAATCGGCCTCGCAGCAGGGAACTTGAACAGCTGTGGAGCGCCCCGACCGTACAGTGCGAGCGTTCTGACCAGACGCCCGCACCGAAGAGAAGACCGGGCCGGTACCTGCCGCTCGCCGTCGGGGCCGATCTTCTCGGGCTGGGGATACCGGCCTGGCTCATCCTTCGCACGGGCGGGCTCCCGCTGGCCCAACTGACGGCGGTCGTCGCCACGTTGGCGTGGTGCGGAGTCCGGCTGGCGCGTGGCCGTTACACGACCAAGCAGCCGGAGGGCCTCCGGGGCGCACTGACCGTACCCGGGGACTGGCTGCTGCTCATCGGCGCACTGGCCGTCCTCAGCACGGTGTTCGGCGAGCCGGCACGGCCGGTGACCGCGGTCGTGGCGCTCCTGCCCGGCCTGCTGGTGACCGTGGCCGCTTCGCTCGCGCGCCAACTCCCTTGGCCAGGAGCGCGGCAGCGCGCCGAGCACCGCGTGCTGGTGGTCGGTGAGGCTTCGGGCGTGGACCGAGCGGTGCGGCTGCTCGGTTCGCGAACGGACCACGCGTACAACGTCGTTGCGGCCATACCCGTCGGAGAGACATCACTCGGCTGCGAGGCTCCGGTCCCGGGGCACCTCGCACCGGCTCCCGCCGACGACGACGTGTCGACGGTGCTGGGCGGAGCCTTCGCCCACGAGGCGGACCTGGCGCTGGTGATACCCGGACCACAGCTTTCCGGGGAGCGGCTGCGGCAACTGTCCTGGGGCCTGCACGACGGAGGGCTGCAGCTGTCCGTGCTGTCGGACCTCTCGGAGATCGCGGCAGACCGGGTCCGGCCCGCCTCGGCGGCCGGGCTGACGCTGCTGCACATCGTGCCGCCGCTCCGCCAGGGGCCGCAGATGGCCCTGAAGGGTGTGGTGGACCGCACGGGTGCGGCTCTCGGACTGGTGCTGCTGGCACCGTTGTTGCTCCTGATCGGAACAGCAATACGACTCACCTCCGAGGGCCCGGTGTTCCACCGCCAGATCCGCCAGGGCCGGCACAACCGGCCGTTCACCATGTGGAAGTTCCGCACCATGGTCGAGGACGCCGAAACGCACAAGGCGGAGCTCGTCGCAGCGAACGAGAACGACGGTGCGATGTTCAAGATCCGCCGCGACCCCCGGGTGACGCGGATCGGCCGGCTGCTGCGCCGGAGTTCGCTCGACGAGCTGCCGCAGCTGCTCAATGTCGTCCGTGGCGAGATGTCCCTGGTGGGTCCTCGTCCGCCTCTTCCGGAGGAGGTGTCCCGCTACGACGAGCGCGAGCTCCGGCGGCTCGCGGTCCGGCCCGGGCTGACCGGGCTGTGGCAGGTCAGCGGGCGTTCCGACCTCTCCTGGCAGGAGACGGTTTCGCTCGATCTGTGGTACGTCGACAACTGGTCGGTGGCCACGGATCTGGGGCTCATGGTCCGTACGCTGCGCGCCGTCACCGACGGCCGCGGGGCGTACTGAGAGCGGCGGGGACCGGATGCGGAAGATGAACCTGGACCGGCCGTTCGGGGCCGGCCGTGCGGGCCGCCGCCGCTCTGCGGCGGGCCGCCCGGCCCGGCCCTGGGCGCCGTCAGTCCTGTGCGCCCTGGTGGTCCAGCCACCAGGCGTAGGTCCGGGCGATGCCGTCGCGCAGCGGAATCTGCGGCTTGAAGCCGAGGGAGGAGAGGCGGGAGACGTCGAGAAGCTTGCGCGGGGTGCCGTCGGGCTTCGTCGTGTCCCACGAGACGCGGCCTTGGTAGCTCGTCACATCCTGGATGGTGGAGGCGAGTTCGCGGATCGTCAGATCCTCGCCGCAGCCGACATTGACGGGTTCGTCACCGTCGTAACGTTCCAGGAGCAGGAGGCATGCGGCGGCCAGGTCGTCGACGTGCAGGAACTCACGCCGAGGGCTGCCGGAGCCCCAGAGGGTGACCTCCGGTGCGCCGTCCCGTCCCGCCTCGTGGAAGCGGCGGATCAGGGCGGGCAGGACGTGCGAGGACTCCAGGTCGAAGTTGTCGCCGGGCCCGTAGAGATTGGTGGGCATGGCGCTGATGTACGAGGCGCCGTACTGCCGCCGGTACGACTGGGTCTGCACGATCCCGGCGATCTTGGCAAGCGCGTAAGCCTCGTTGGTCGGCTCCAGCGGGCCGGTGAGCAGGGCGTCCTCGCGGATCGGCTGGGGAGCTCGCTTGGGGTAGATGCAGGACGAGCCGAGGAAGAGCAACCGCTCGACCCCGGCGGCGTGCGCACCGGCGATCACGCTCAGCTGAATGCGCAGGTTGTCCTCGAGAAACTGCACCGGATACGTGCTGTTGGCCATGATCCCGCCGACCTTGGCGGCGGCCAGCACCACGGCGTCCGGGCGGATGTCACGCAGAACGGCCTCGGTCGGTGCGGCCTCGCGCAGATCGAGCCGGTCACGGCCGCGGGTGATCACCTCGTGGCCTCCGGCGGTGAGGCGGCGCACCACCGCCGAGCCGACGAGACCTCGGTGTCCCGCGACGAATATGCGGGAGCCGGGGCGTAGCAGGGGGTGGACGGATTCCTGGGGAGGGCCGGGTAGATCAGTCGTCATGGTTCGGATTGTGCCAGTAACTGTATGTCGCGGTGACGTTTTACCGCGGATCGCTCACATCACGATATTTCGGTGCACCAACAGCAACACAGACGACCACAGAAGGGGGAGTCGTGGCGAAGACCGCGCTCATCACCGGCGTGACCGGGCAGGACGGCTCGTACCTGGCCGAGCTGCTGCTCGACAAGGGGTACACGGTCCACGGCCTCATACGCCGCTCGTCGAGCTTCAACACCGAGCGGATCGACCACATCTACCAGGGCCCGGAGGAGGGGAACCGGTCCTTCGTCCTGCATCACGCGGATCTCGCCGACGGAGTCGCGCTGGTGAACCTGCTGCGCGACATCCAGCCCGACGAGGTCTACAACCTGGGTGCGCAGTCGCATGTGCGGGTCTCGTTCGACGCGCCGCTGTACACCGGCGACATCACCGGGCTCGGCACCATCCGGCTGCTGGAGGCGGTCCGCGCCAGCGGCATCGACACCCGGATCTACCAGGCGTCGTCGTCCGAGATGTTCGGCGCCACTCCACCTCCGCAGAACGAGACGACCCCGTTCCATCCGCGCAGCCCGTACAGCGTCGCCAAGGTCTACTCGTACTGGGCGACCGTCAACTACCGTGAGGCGTACGGCATGTTCGCGGTCAACGGGATCCTCTTCAACCACGAGTCCCCGCGCCGCGGCGAGACCTTCGTGACCCGCAAGATCACCCGCGGCGTGGCACGGATCTCTGCAGGGCTCCAGCAACACCTCCACCTCGGCAATCTCGATGCCGTACGGGACTGGGGTTACGCCCCCGAGTACGTCGACGCGATGTGGCGGATGCTGCAGTGCGAATCCCCGGACGACTACGTGGTGGCCACCGGTGAGGGGGTCAGCGTCCGGCAGTTCCTGGAGTTCGCCTTCGAGCATGCGGGGCTGGACTGGCGTGACCATGTCCGGTACGACGCGAAGTACGAGCGTCCCAGCGAGGTCGACTCCCTGATCGGCGACGCCACCAAGGCCGAGGAACTGCTCGGCTGGAAGCCCGTCGTGAAGGCGCAGGAGCTGGCCAGGATCATGGTCGAGGCGGACATCCGGCAACTCTCCGACCAGCTCACCGGGGCAGCCGTGCGGGTGGACCGATGAGACGCCAGGACGTCTCGGACGCTGTGGCGTGTACGCCGCCGTCCTCGCGCTCGCCGCGGGCGCACTCGCCGCCTCGGCGGCCACCGCTCCCCCGGCCGTGGCTCTGACTCCGCCGGTCGGCTTCCCCAACCAGGTCCGCAAGCACCTCACCGCGCAGTCCGTCGACGATCCGGCGATGCTCGGCTGACTCCCGGACACCAATGACGGGATCGGTGAGCCGGTCGGGCCGCGCGCCCTGACCGTGTCTTCCCGCGACGGCCGCGATTTCCTCTGGGTGGGCGGGGAGTTCACCACGGTCAACGGGGTCGCCCAGCAGTCCCTGACCTGGTTCGCCAACACGCCGGACACCGGCGCGCCGTCCGTGCTCGCCGTCAGTGTGTCCGCTCCCCGGGCCGGTGAGGTGGAGGTCAGCTGGTGATCCGGTCTGGATCTGGACGACAGTGAAGCGGGCGAAGTCGGCGACGGTGGAGAGCCGGGCGGCCGCCACCAGCACCAGGATGTTGGTGAGGGCCGCCACCCCTTGGTCCGCGACGGAGCTGGCGACCGCAGTGCGTTCTCTCACCTGTGCCCTGCGGAGGTGTCGAAAATGCGCAGCCCGAGGGTTTCGGTGGGGTCGCCGGTGTGTTGAGAGCCCTCAGGTCCACTGCGGCCGTCCTGGCCGTCCGGCCCCGGCCAGCCCCCGCTGATGCGGCGCCTGTCGGACTTCCGGTGCGGTGCGCTGGAAGTGACCGCGCCGGTGCACCAACACCCCGGTGCGGCTCTCGGCAGTCCGCCAGACCCCCCGGTACAGCCTCTGTGCCCCCGAGGGAAAAACCCCAAAAGTGAGCTTATCCGTTCACGTGATGCGCAAGTGGTCTTCACAGTAAGGTCATTGCACTATCAGCACGGATACCGATATCCCGCAGGACCGGAGGCCATGTCCGGACACCTGCGACCGGAATACGGACATCATGTTCACCGTGGGGGGAGAGAACGGATGGTGCACAGGGTCGGCTACGCGCCGGGGGTCTACGACCTGTTCCACGTAGGGCACCTGAACATCCTGCGGCATGCCCGCAGCCAGTGCGACTACCTCGTGGCGGGGGTCGTCTCGGACGAGATGGCCGCGCTCGCCAAGGGCCACAGGCCGGTGATCCCGCTGCCGGAGCGGCTGGAGATCGTCCGCAGTGTGCGCTATGTGGACGCGGCGTTCGTCGAGACCGTTCCCGACAAGGTCGAGACGTGGCAGCAGGTCAGGTTCGACGTCATTTTCAAGGGGGACGACTGGCGGGGCACGGAAAAAGGGGAACGGCTCGAGCGCGACTTCGCCGAGGTCGGTGTGGAGGTGGTCTACTTCCCGTACACCGTGCACACGTCCAGCACCCAGCTGCGCCGGGCGCTGGACACCCTCGTCAGTCCTCAGCCCGGAGCACTTTCAGCTCCCTGAACCACTTGACGAGGAACGCCACGAGGAACAGCGCGTGCACGACGGCGAGTGCGGCACAGCCGATACGGAACGCGGTCTCGTCGCCGTACAGCAGGAACACCAGGCAGAACAGTCCGTAGTCGGCGGGGAGCAGTGCCACGGCCCGCACCCGGGACACCGGGACCGGGGCCGTGGCACGGCCGGCCGGTGCGGGGCGGGCGGCCGCCGCGTCCGGTCAGCCGGGCGAGCTGCCCGTCGGCCGAGTCGAAGGCGAAGCCGACGGCCAGCCCCGCGTACACGGCGAAAGCGAGCCCCCAGGAGGGCCGGACGCGGCGGCCGAGGCAACTGCGGTGAAAGTGAAGACCGCGCTGATCAAGGTGACTTGATTGGGCGTGAGCCCGATCCGGTAGGCGCCCGCGGCGAGCACACGCCCGGCCGGGCGGTTGACATACCGCGAGTAGAGCGACACATCTTTTGCGGTCTTCTGCGCGCCGCGCCATTCGCGCAGCACCGTGCCCGTGGATCCCACCGCCCCCAGCGTCCAGCCGTTCCCGCAGCGCCGGCGGAACACCGAAAGCGCTGCGGTCGGAGCCGCATCATGGCACGGAGAACCTCTGTCAGGTGAGCACTCCCCCGGTCCTGGCCCGGCGGGCTGTCGGCTCAGGCGGGCGCGGACCTGCATTCCGGGTGGCCCCATCCGTGCGGATTCTTCGCGATCACGTCCTTCGCCGCGTATGGCTTTCCGCAGTGGCAACGCCCGGCGAACTTGGCCCGGATGGTGCCTCCGGTGCGCGCGGGGCGTGCCGCGCCCGCCGTCTTCCTCTTCGCCGCCGCGCCGCTGCTTCGGCTCTCGGACGTCCTGGCCGGTGCGGGCGTCGGCGGCGGGGAGCCGTGCACCGTGCCAGCCGCCTGCTGCGTCACGGCGGCCTCGCCGGCCGCTTGGTCGGCAAGGGCGTTGAGCGGATCCCCGTCCACCTGATGGGCCGGCACATAGACGAAGCGGACGGTCCGGCCGCTCAACAGATCGTCGATGCGGACCACCAGCTCCTGGTTGGCCACGGGCTTGCCGGCCGAGGTCTTCCAGCCGTTGCGCTTCCACCCCGGCAGCCACTTCGTCACCGCGTTCATCGCGTACTGCGAGTCCATCCTGACCTCGGTCTCCACGGCCGGATCCGTGGCCTCCAGCAGCGACTGGAGTGCGGTGAGCTCGGCGACGTTGTTGGTCGCGGTGCCCAGCGGCCCCGCCTCCCAACGCTGCGGAGTCCCCTGCGCATCGGCCACGACCCATGCCCAGGCCGCAGGCCCCGGATTCCCCTTCGATGCCCCGTCACACGCGGCGATGATGCGCTCGTTCATACCCTTGATCATGCCAGCGCCGATCCGGTCCACGGACCCACGGACCCACGGACGGCCGGTAACGCAGCGTAACGGTTCGGAATGCGGTGAATGCCGGACGCTGGTTCCCTGAATGAGCCCGCTCTTCCCTACCGTCCTAGGAGTGACGATGAGCGTTGCAGGCGAAACCAGTGGCCGCGCCCAGGAGATGCGCGACAAGGCCCGGCATCTGACCGAGGCCGCGGAGCGCGCGACCGACCCGGAGCAGCGTCAGCGGCTCCAGGAGAAGGCGCGGAAGCTGCAGGAGCAGAGCGAGCAGCTCGGCAACCTGGGCTCCGGCGACACGCGCCGGCCCAAGTAAGCAGCCCCACCACGTGAACGGTCGATGGTCTGCCGCTCTTCCATGAGTGAGTGGCAGGCCATCGGCCTAGCTTCCGTTCGGCCACGATTCAGACCCCGACACGTGCCGTGGCTGCGCGTTGCTTCACGTACTCCGGGTAGCACCGGGTGAAGCGGACCGCCGGAACCAGCAGGGCGACGGGGATGATCCAGTTGAGCCGGTCCGTCCCGGACGCCATAGGGGCCGCGATCGGTCCGAGGGTCGCGCAGACCGCGAACACCAGGCCCCGGGCAAGGCATTCTGGCTCCGGCACACGGTGAACGCCTACGACACCGGCAGTCCGGTGCCGGCGGTCATCGATCCGTCCGGCGGCACGATGCACCGTACGCAACTGGATGACTCGCACATCGAACTCCCCTGGACCGACGGGTATCTGATTGATCCTCAGCAACGTCTTTCGCCGTCGCCCCGGAACCGACGAGGTCGACCTGCTGCCCGGTGAATACGACGCGATCCGCTGTTGGTACGACACCGAGGACGGCACCGGAACCTCGGTGCTGCGGCGGGCCGGCGACCTGTCGGTCGGCGAACCGGTCTTCGCCCCCGCCGTGGGGCACGGATCCGACGGGGACGGCTACCGGATGGCCTACGCCACCGACCTTACGGAGGCGCACAGTTGACTGCTCGTCACTCACGCCGACAACCCGGGATCGGGTCCGGCCGCCCGGGTCCGCATCCTCGTACGCGTGCCGCTGGGCCTGCACGGCAACCAGCTCCCCACCGAGGAGCGGACGCTCAGTCCATGACCGGCAGCGTGCAGCGGATCTTCTCCTTGGCCCGGCCCCCGAGACGGTCCCGCCCACCCGCGACGGACCGGCCCCCTGGAGAGCCGTCACCGAACGGGACGCGAAAGCGGGAACCCAGCGCATCCAACACCGTTCGGGATGCGCCCAGTACACAGCAGTGGGTCCAGGACTCACTCATGCGCACTGGACAGGAACGGTGTGAGGTCCACGGGCCAGTCGAGGCCGCGCGGTCTCCTCAGGGCTCGGTGTGCTCGGTGACCGCGCGGACCTGCGGTGTTCCAAACACCTGGTGTCCACCGCTGGCCAGCATCCGTACCTCACCGAGCTCGCTGATCTCCGCGCGGACGATTCCCGTCTCGTCCTCGTAGATGGGGTAGCCGCCGGCCCCCTCTTTCGCGGTGCGCCGAACGATCACGGCGTCGTCCTCGACGGCGGACGCCTGAAATACCAGCTCATAACATTCCGGGTAATCCATGGGTGGCTCCGGACCAGAATCGGCGGCTGCGAGTGTCCTGTCTGCGTCTTCCATTGTCGCCCACAGCAGGGCAACGTGCCTCAGGGCGGTTCCGTCGTGGCCGAGGAGTCGGCCTGCCGCGGAGTCCTGGAGTGCCTCACCGCCGGTGAAGGACCCGGACCGCTGATCAGGAGCGGAACGTTGTCCAGGCTGTTCCTGCGGTGAAAGACGACTGGTCAGCGCCGACCGACGCCAGTCACCGCATGGATGCCGGCGAAGGGGCGGCTTCACAGGCGGCCGGCACCGCGGCCGACGGCTGCGCGTGGGTCCACACCGCACCCGTCACCATGACGGTCGGCCGAGCGCACGGTCGCAGGACACCTGGGCAGCCGGCCCGTAGGTGTCCGGTTCTACCGACGCTCGAGCGAGCCCCGGACGAATGCGGCCTGGCCGACATGCTGCAGGTCGTCCGCGATGACGCTGATCAGCCGGACGCCGAGGGTGACCGGCGGCGACCAGGCCTCGTCCACGATGCGGTCCAGGGACCTGGCGTCGAGCCCACGGATGAATTCGACGCTCCGCTCGTGGACCGCGTCGTGGTAGCCGAGCAGCAGTTCGGGCGAACCCACCTGCACGGACGCGACCTGTTCACTGCTGTGCCCGTACCCGGTGGCTCCCTTCTCGAAAGGCAGGTCGAATCGGGCGGCCCAGTCCTGGGAGAACCAGACCTGCTCCACATCGAACGCGTCCGAGACATGGTCGTCCTGAATCCGGGTGAGGTGCCACACCAGCCATGCGATCGAGTTGGCGCCCTCGTCGAGCCGCACGTGCAGGTCGTCGACGGAAAGACCCTCGACCGCCGAGTGCACCGATTCCTGGACTCGTGTGAACGCATCCGCCAAAAGGTCCGCGCTTTTCATGCGACCACCATCGCCGCTCCCGCACCCGGGTCCTGCCATCGACACGCGGCGATGAGCACCGCCGGTCCGGCGTCGGCCGTCCCGTCAGTGCCGTCCGCACCGGCGCCGCCGGCGCCGGGTCGTGCACCCGCCTCCCCAGCGTGAAGCCGCGCCCAGGAAGCCGATCCCCATCCCCAGCATCCAGGAGTCCTTGGCCAGCGGGATGCCGATCTGCGTAGGTCGCAGACTGCCGGGTTCCCGCATTCCGGGGATCTGGATGTACAGGCCGACCAGCCCGCCGGAGAACCCAGTCAAAGCAAGCCCGGCCAGTGGGGTCGGAACGAAGGGAGCAAGCAGTGTTCCGCCGACCGCGATCTCCGACCAGGCGAGCAGCCGGGTGAAGCGCTGTGCGTCCAACTTCTTCAGGAACGGATAGGCCACGCAGGCCGTGCCGTGCACGCCCGCGGCCGTCTCCTCGTCCGCTTTCAGTTTGCTCAACCCTGAGTTCAGGATGAACGCGCCAGTGGCAAGGCGCGGGGCCACATCGCGTGTTTCCACTTTCATGATCATGGGTGCCTCCGTCGATCAGCTACTCGGCCCCTCGTCGACCTTAGCCAGAAGGCGGCAAAGGCGCCTCGCGGAGAGGTCCTGCCTCTCGGTGCTGGATCACGCACGCCGCCTCTGCCCGGGCGCGCGTCGGTGTCGCTTCGGCCGCGAGTCGCGCGTTCCGCCGTTCGCGGGAAAGCGGAGCCCCCGGGGGAACGACGTGTCCGCCGAGGCGGGTCGTTCGAGTTCGGGAGCTCCGCCGACCAATGGGTACGTCATTCAGGTCGCCGCATGAGCCGGAGGCGCCTGCGCACCGGGACTTACCGGCGAGCCGGCCCGCCGGCCCGCCGGTGCGCAGGCGCGATCGACGCGTGTGGTCAGCCCGCGTTCTTGACGAACTCGGTGGTGTAGGTCTTGTCGAGGTCGACCTTGGCGTCCTTCAGGTTCGGGTTGAAGGACTTCAAGACACGCTCGACGGTGGCGGGTCCGTCCGGGGGCATGACGCCGTCCGTGGTGAACATGGGCAGCGTGCTCTTGATGGCCTGCGCGTAGAGAGCCGTGCCGCCGCCCTGCGCGTAGTCGGCGGGCATCTTGGCCGCGATTTCGTCGGCGCTGTGCGTAGACATCCACTTCAGCGTCTTGACGAAGGCGTTGGCCAGCTTCTGGACGGTCTCCTTGTGGCTGTTCACCCACTCGGTCTGCATGTAGAGGCTGGAGGAGGGGTAGAGCCCGCCGAGCGCCTGCTTGGAACCTTCCGGGGTGCGCATGTCGATGAGAATCTTGCCGAGCTTCTTGTCCAGGATGGTGGCGACGGTCGGGTCGGTGGTCATACCGCCCTGGATGGAGCCTTGCTGGAGGGCGGATATGAAGGTCTGCCCCGCTCCCACCGCGACGGGTGTGAACTGGCTGGTCTCTACACCGCTGTTGACGGCGAGGTACTTCGTCAGGAAGTCGGTCGAGGAGCCGATGCCCGTCACTCCGAGCTTCTTGCCCTTGAAGTCCTTCGCCGACTTGATGTCGCCCGCTGCCTGGTTGGAGACGATCTCGACTTCGCCGGGAGCCTGTGAGAACTGGACGACCGACTCGACCTGCTTGCCCTTCACCTGAAGGTCGAGGGTGTGGTCGTAGAAGCCGACGGTGCCCTGCACATCACCGGAGACCAGGGCCGTCTCGGCCTGGACGCCCGCGGGCTCGGTCAGAAGCTGGACCGAGACCCCTTCGTCCTTGAAGTAGCCCAGGCGCTCGGTGAGCATCGCGGGCAGGTAGATGACCTTGTCGAGGCCTCCCACCATGATCTTGACCTTGACGTTCTTGTCGCCGGAGGCGGAAGTGGAGTCTCCGCCGCATGCGGTCAGAGTGGTCAGGGCGAGTGCGCCTGCGACGGCGGCGGCCGAGATCCGGGTGTATCTACGCATCAGTTTCACGTCCTTGTGAAGAAGCAATGGGGATGGCGGGCGGTGTCAGCGTGCGGTGTCGGCGTCAGCGGGTTTCCAGCGGAAGAGCCGCTTCTCAAGGAAGGTCAACAACCCTTCGGCCAGCAGCGCGACGATCGCCAGGATGACCATGGCGGCATAGACACCGGCGGCGTTGAAGGTGCCCTGGGAAGCGGCGACCAGCAGCCCGAGACCCTTGGTGGCGCCGATGTACTCGCCGACGATGGCGCCGATGAGTGCGAAGCCGAAGCTCACGTGCAGGCTGGTGAAGATCCATGACGTGGCCGAGGGGATGACCACCTGGAAGGTGACCTGGCGGTTACTGGCCCCCAGGATGCGGGAATTGGCGACGAGGTTGCGGTCCACCTCCCTGGCGCCCTGGAAGGCGTTGAAGAAGACGGGGAAGAACACGAGGACGACCGCGGAGGCCACCTTCGAGGCGGGGCCGAGGCCGAACCAGATCAGAAAGATCGGGGCGAGCACAATGCGCGGCAGGGCGTTGAGCACCTTGATGTACGGGCCCAGGACATCGGCGGCGAAGCGGATCCGGCCCAGCGCGATACCGAGCAGCACACCGGCGATCACACCGATGATCCAGCCGAGCAGCGCTTCGTAGAGCGTGTACCAGATCTGCTCCCACAGGGAGCCCTGAGCGGTGCCGTCGACGACCCAGGTGCGGATCTGGTCCCAGATCTTCGACGGCATGGAGAAGTTGAACGGGTCGATGACCGCGGTCCGGGCCAGCCACTCCCACAACCCGATGACCGCGAAGAGCAGTGCGATCCGGCTGCCGAGCACCAGGAACTTGCGGTTGCGGCTGGCCCGCGCTCTGGCCTGGGTCCGCTCGGTCTTGGTCACGACGGCGCTCGCGGTGATGGATTCAGGCGACATGGAGAGCACCCCTCTCGCGGGTGATGCGAACCTCTTCGCCGAGCGAGGACCAGATCTCCCGGTAGATCTCGAGGAACCGGGGCTCCAGACGCACCTGTTCGACCTTGCGCGGGCGGGGCAGGTCGATCTCGAAGACCTCCTTGACGGTGGCCGGACCCGCGGTCATGACCACGACTTTGTCGGCCAGCGCTATGGACTCCTCCAGGTCATGGGTGACGAAGACGACGGAGGCGCCGGTCCCGGCCCACAACTCCAGCAGTTCGTCCGACATCAGGGCCCGGGTCTGCACATCAAGTGCGGAGAAGGGCTCGTCCATGAGCAGGATCTCGGGATCGTTGACAAAGGTGGCCGCGAGCGCGACACGCTTGCGCTGCCCCCCGGACAACTGGTGGGGATAGCGGTCCTCGAAGGAGGACAGGCCGACTCGGGCGAGCCACTCCCGGGCGCGCTCCTTCGCCTCGGGCTTCGGCACGCCCCGGAAGCGGGGACCTGCCATCACGTTGGAGAGCACGGTGCGCCAGGGGAAGACCGCATCCTGCTGGAAGACGAAGCCGACCTTGTCGCCGATGCCGCGCACCGGCTCGCCGGCCACCAGCACCTCGCCCTCGGTGGGCTCCTCCAGGCCGCTGACCAGGGTCAGCGTGGTCGATTTGCCGCATCCGGTAGGTCCCACGACGGCGACGAACTCACCGCGTCCGATCGTGAGGTCCAGATCTCGTACGGCGGTATGGAGCGCCCCCGACGGAGTCCGGAACGCTTTGCTCGCCCCCCGCAGCTCGATGGCGGGGCTTGTTTCGCTGTTCATGGGGCGGGACGCTAGGCGTGTCCCGGGCACGGCGGCACCCTTGCGCTCACAACTCCGGCTTCTGCCTATAACCCGCGGTTCTGCTCGTTCTGCTCACGCTCGCAGAACGAAAGCGCTACGAGGGCTAGTCAGAGGCGGCAGCGGCGTTTACGTTGCGTTCACACAAGGTAAAACGGAGCTTCCGGTTCCAGGCTGACGGAAGGGCAGAGGGCGAACGCATGCGGATACACTGGCCCCGCCGTGTCTTCGCGCAGGTCCTGCTCACACAGGTGGCGATCACAACCGGGGTGGTCATGCTCGTCACCGGGCTCTTCCTTGCCCCGCTCAGCCATCAGCTGGACGACCAGGCGATGCATCAGGCCCTGTCCATCGCCCAGACCACTGCCGCCGAACCCGGACTGGTGCACCACCTGACGAGCACCGACCCCAGCCCCAGCGGTCCGGTACAGGCCGAGGCAGAGCGGATCCGGCAGGCCACCGATGCGCTCTACATCGTGGTCATGGACACCCGCGGGGTCCGCTGGTCGCACACCGACACCCGACAGATCGGCAAGCACGTCTCCACCGATCCCAGCACGGCCCTGGCCGGCCGGGAAATCATGCAGATCGACAACGGAACCCTGGGCCGCTCCGCGCGCGCGAAGGTCCCCCTCCGCGACAGTCGCGGGACCATCGTCGGTGCCGTCTCGGTGGGCATGGCCTACGACAGCGTCCGCGAGCGGCTGCTCGGAACCATTCCCGGACTTCTGCTCTACGCGGGGGCCGCGCTCGCCGCAGGTGTGCTGGCTGCCCTGGCCGTCTCGCGACGCCTGCAGCGCAGCACGCACGGACTGGCCTTCGCCGACATCTCGGCGCTGCTGGACGAGCGCGAGGCCATGCTGCACAGCATCCGCGAAGCAGTTCTCGCCCTCGATGCCCGGGGCCGGATCCGTCTGCTGAACGACGAGGCGCAGCGTCTGCTGGAGCTGACCCAGGACGCCGTCGGACGTGCGCTGGGCGAGGTGCTGCCCCCAGGCCGTGCGGCAGAGGTGCTGGCAGGGCAGGTCGACGGCGCGGACCTGCTCACCGTCTGCAGGGGACGTGTGCTGATCGCCAACCGCATGCCGACCGGTGACGGCGGGGCCGTGGTCACCCTGCGCGACCGCACCGAACTGGAACTGCTCGGCCGTGAACTGGACTCCACGCACGGCCTTCTCGACGCGCTCCGCGCCCAGGACCACGAGCATGCGAACCGGCTCCACACCCTGCTCGGGCTGCTGGAACTCGGGAGGCACGACGCGGCGATGGAGTTCGTCGCGGAGGTGGCCCATGGTCAGCGGGCGTCGGCGGAGCAGGTCGCGGAGCGCGTCAATGACCCCCTGCTGTCCGCTCTGCTGGTGGGCAAGTCGGCCATCGCGGCGGAGCGGGGCACGTCGTTGCGCATCTCCCCGGGCACGCTGATCCCCGACGTGGTGGTGGACCCGCGCGATCTGGTGACCGTCCTGGGCAATCTGATCGACAACGCACTGGACGTCGCTTCCGTCATCGAAGTCGAGCTCTTCGCGGAGGGCACCACAGCGGTCCTGCGGGTCAGCGACAACGGCCCTGGCGTAGCGCCCGATCTGCGCGAACAGATTTTCACCGAGGGCTGGTCCACCAAGGAGTCCCCCGCGCATCGGGGCCGTGGGCTCGGCCTGGCACTGGTACGCCGTCTCGCGGAGCGTTACGGCGGCGTGGCCCGCGTCAGTGCCAGGGCCGGCGGTGGCGCGGTCTTCACCGTCGTCCTGCCCGAGACACTCGCCGTCCGGCAGCTGACCGAAGTGGGAGAGTTTCAATGATCGACGTCCTCGTGGTGGACGACGACTTCCGTGTGGCCGAGATCAACGCGGCGTACGTGGCCAAGGTGCCCGGCTTCCGGGTCGTCTCTCGCGCGCACACCGCCGCGCAGGCACTGTCCGTGCTGGAGCGCGAACATGTCGACCTCATCCTGCTCGATCACTATCTTCCGGACGAGACGGGACTGACGCTCGTACGGCGGCTTCGCCAACGCGGCCACACGGCAGACGTGATCATGGTTACGGCCGCTCGGGATGTCACGACTGTGCAGACCGCCATGCGCTACGGCGCCCTGCAGTACCTGGTCAAGCCCTTCAGCTTCGGCGGTCTGAAGTCCAAGCTGGAGAGCTACGCCTCCCTGCGCCGCACTCTCGAAGGCGTGGGCAGCGGCCGGGGCGAGGCCGGGCAGGAGCAGGTCGACCAGATCTTCGGGGCGCTTCGCACTCCGCAGGCCGTTGCCGCAGCCGGCCTGCCCAAGGGGCACTCCGCGCCCACCGCCGACGTCATCCGCCACGTCCTGTCGGCAGCCGACGAACCGCTGTCGGCACACGAGGTCGCTGTCCGCGCCGGATTGAGCCGCTCCACGGCCCAGCGATACCTCAAGTATCTGGAGGGTGCGGGTCGCATCAGACTCAGTCTCAAGTACGGCGACACCGGCCGACCGGAACACCGCTACGCGTGGGCCAGGGTGAGCTGAGGACCGTGCGGCGCCGAGGCATACGGCACCACCAGCAGCAGTCGGGGTGGTTGCGGTGCCCACGAAGATCGGCAGGACAGGACCTGGTCAGCGGAGGCGATACCGGAACCTCGTGATCGGGCCCACCGGTCATGCGGGCAGGCGCGGCACGCTGTCGACCAGGCGACGTGTGTACGGGTGCGAGGGAGCACCCAGCACCTGTCCGGTTTCGCCCTGTTCAACAATGCGGCCGCGCTCCAGGACGGCGGTGCGTTCGCACAGCGAGGCCACTACCGACAGGTCGTGGGAGACCATGACGAGAGTCAGGCCCTGCTCCTGCTTCAACTCGTTCAGCAGGTCGACGACTTTGACCCGGGTCGTGACGTCGAGTGCGCTGACGGGTTCGTCGGCGAGCAGCACCCGTGGGTCGCACACGGTCGCGCGGGCGATCGCGATGCGCTGGCGCTGGCCGCCGGAGAACTCGTGCGGATAGCGCTCGGCGGCGTCGGCCGGGAGTCCTACCCGTTCCAGGGCTTCGGCCACCTTGGGCGCGGCCGTGCTTCGGCTGTCGATACCGAGGGAACGCAGTGGTTCGGACACGATGCTGCCGACGCGCCGACGCGGGTCCAGCGACGAGTACGGATCCTGGAAGACACACTGCACACTGCGCCGGAAACGCCGCATCTGCTCGCGATCGCGCGGTTTCAGCTCGTCGCCGTCGAACCGGACGGTGCCGGAGGTCGCCCGGGCGAGCCCGAGCAGCAGCCGCAGCAGAGTCGTCTTGCCCGCTCCCGATTCGCCGACGAGGGCAAGGCTGTGCCCGCTCTCAACGGCGAAGGAGATGTCCTCGACGACGGGCGCGGTGTGTCCCCGGTAGGCGAAGGAGGCTCCGTTCAGCTCCAGTACGGGCGTCATCACGCGTTCCTCAGGTCAAGAGCCGATTCCAGCTGCCGCGCGCTCGCCACCAGCGCCTTGGTGTACTCCTCACGCGGCTCCCGCACGATCGTGCGGACGTCGCCCTCCTCCACGGCGCGGCCGTCCTTCATCACCAGGACGCGATCGGTGACCTTGGAGACGACCGCGAGGTCGTGACTGACGAAGAGGACGGCCATGTCCCGTTCCCGGACGAGGCTGTCGAGCAGGTCGAGCATGTCGGACTGCACGGTGACGTCGAGCGCGGTCGTCGGCTCGTCCGCGATGAGCAGCTTCGGGTCGCAGGCCAGGGCCATGGCGAGCGCGACGCGCTGCCGCTGCCCGCCGGAGATCTCGTGCGGGAAGGCGCGGGCGATGCGGTCGGGCTCGGGCAGCCGCACTTGCTCCAGGGCTTCCACGACGGCCCGCTTCAGCCCGGCGCCCCTGAGCCCTCGCCCTCTGCCCAGCGGTTCGGCGATCTGCCTGCCGACGCGCATCAGGGGGTCGAGTGCGGTGAGCGGCTCCTGGAAGACGATGGCGGCGTCCCGGCCGCGTACGCCCGTGAGCTGCTTCTCGCTCGCGCCCACGATCTGGGTGCCGGCGAGTTCGGCGCTGCCGGTGGCCGTCATGCCGTCGGGCAGCAGGCCAAGCACGGCGAGGGTGGTCAGCGACTTCCCGGATCCCGACTCTCCGATGAGGCCGAGTCGTTCGCCGGGAGCGATGGTCAGCGAAAGGCCATCGACGAGGATGCGCCCGTCGGCCGTACGGATCGCGAGGTCGCGTACGTCGAGGATGTTCATGCGCTCCTCCGTCGGGCCGCCGGGTCGAGGGTGTCGCGCAGTCCGTCGGCGATGAGGTTCACGCCGATGACGAGCAGGACGAGCAGGATGCCGGGTGCCAGTGCGCCCGCCGGGGCCGTGGTGAAGGTGGCCTGCGCCTCCTGGAGCATGCGGCCCCACGAGGCGTTGGGCGGGGGCGCCCCCAGGCCCAGGTAGGACAGGCCGGCCTCGGCCAGCACCGCGAGTCCGAACTGAAGGGCCAGGTTCACCACGAGCGTCGGCCAGATGTTGGGCAGCACATGCCCGGCCACGATCCGCGGCCACGACGTGCCGGACGTGCGCGCGGCCGTGATGTAGTCCTGCGCCAGCACCCGCTTGACCAGAATCCGCACGAGCCGTCCCACGACCGCGCTCTGCGCGAGGCCGATCGCCAGCACGGCCGACCCCAGTGTGGCCGAGTGGGCGGCGACGATGAGCATCGCCAGCAGCAGCGTCGGGAAGGCGATCAGGATGTCGAGGAACGCGGAGAGCGTGTCATCCAGCCAGCCCTGGGCGAACGCGGCCAGCACCCCCAGCGTGACGCCGACCGCGGCCGCGATGAGAACCGAGCCCAGGCCCGCCTCGAAGGCGACCCGGGAGCCGGTCATCAGCTGGGTGAACAGATCGCGGCCGAGCTTGTCGGTGCCCAGCAGATGTCCCGCGCCGGGGCCCGTGAGCCGTCCGCCGGACGTGTCGTCGGCGGCGTACGGGACCCAGAAGGCCGAGACCAGCGCAAGCAGAGCGATCAGGCCGGCCAGTACGCATCCGACGCTCAAGGTGTACGAGCGCTTCGTCGACTGCTTCATCGGGTACCTCCCGAGAGCCTGCCCCGCAGCCGCGGATCGATGATCCGCTGCACGAAGTCGGCCGCGAAGCCGATGATCAGCACCGCGAGCGTGGAGACGAACAGCACGCCCTGGATCACCGGATAGTCGTGCTGTGCGATGCCGGTCGCGAGCAGGGAGCCGAGCCCGGGAAGCGCGTACACCGACTCCACGACCACCGCGCCCAGCAGTGTGGACGCCAGCTCGATGCCGAGGATCGAGATCACCGGTACCGAGGCGTTGCGCAGCCCGTGCCGCCACATGGCCTGCCCGAACGACGAGCCCAGGGCTCGCGCGGTGCGCAGATAGTCGCTGTCCAGTACGTCGAGCGTGGCCGACCTGACGTAGCGGATCAGTGAGGCGCTCATCACGAGTGCGATGGTGATGACGGGCAGGGCGAGTGAGCGGATCGCCTCGGCCGGCTGCGACCAGCCGTCCTGCGGGAAACCGCCTGCGGGAAGCCAGCCGGCGTTCAGGGCGAACACGTCGATGAGGATCATCCCGAGCCAGAACACGGGCACGGCGATGCCCAGTTGGGAGACACCACCGAGCAGCGCGCCGTACCAGGTCCCACGCCGGTGCGCAGCCACGAAGCCGACCGGGACGGCGATGAGGACGGCCAGGACGAACGCGGTGAGCGTGAGCGGGATGGTGACGTTCAGCCGCGAGCCGACCTCGGGCGCGACCGGCAGCGAGCTGACGAACGACGTACCGAGGTCACCGCTCGCCAACTGCCCGATCCAGTGGACGAACTGTTCGGGCAGCGGCTTGTCGGAGCCGATGGAGTGCCGCGCCGCCGCTATCTGCTCGGGGCTGGCGCCCACCGAGGTGAGCGCGTTGGCGGGGTCGCCCGGCAGCATCCGCAGCAGCACGAACAGGACCACGCTCGCGAGCGCCAGCGACACCAGCAGGAAGGCGAGACGGCGCAGGAGATACCGTGCCATCAGCCCTTCTCGATGCCGTAGGCGAAGAACTGCGAGTTGAGACCATTGACCGGGTACCCCGAGAGCTTGCTGTTCGCCACGACGATCTGCGGGTACAGGTACAGCCAGTCGCTGGCCGCGTCCTCGGCGGTCCGGCGGTTGACCTTCTTCAGCAGCTCGGTCTGCTCAGCCGTGCCGGAGGCCTGCTCGGCCTGTTCGACCCACTTCGTGACCTGCTTGTTGTCGTAGCCCCAGTAGAAGTCGGGGTTGCCGTACCAGACCAGGTCGCGGTCGTTGACGTGTTCCTGGAGCGTGGCCGTGAAGTCGTGGTTCTTGTAGACCTTCGTGTACCACTCGTCCGGCGTGATCGTGTTGATCTTGACAGTGATGCCGACCTTGGCGAGCTGCGACTTGATGAAGGTCGCCGCGGTCGGGTGCGGGTCGTAGTTCGGGGTGTCGAGGGTGAAGGTGAAGCCGTTCTGGTATCCGGCCTCGGCGAGCAGCTTCTTGGCGCGCGCGGTGTCGTAGCCGTTGACCTTGGTGAGGTCCTCGTACCAGGGGTCGGTGGGCGGCACCATCGAGCCGATGAGCTTGCCGTAGCCGCCCCAGACCGACTCCAGGAGCTTCTTGTCGTCGATGGCGGCGGAGACGGCCTGGCGGACCTTGACGTCCGTGAACGGCTTGGCCTTGTCGTTGAAGGCGAGGAGCAGCTTGGTCGTCGAATTGCCGTCGTTGACCTTGTAGTTCTGGTTGCTCTTGAACTGGTCGAGGGCGTCGGGCGACTGCTCGCTCGTGACGACGTCCACGGCGTTGGTCAGGAGCGCGTTGTTCAGAGCGGTCGCGTCCTTGTAGTAGTGGAAGACGACCTGCTTGTTCTTGGCAGCTTCGCCCCAGTAGCCGGCGAACCGGTCGAGGCTGAGAGCGGAGCCGTGGGTCCACTTGTCCAGCCGGTACGGGCCGGTGCCGTCCTCGCTCGTCTTGAGGCTCTTCGCGTCGGAGTTGATGATCCACACGTAGGAGAGGTTGTAGACGAAGGAGATGGACTTCTTCGACAACTGGACCTTCACCGTGCGCGCGTCCGGTGTCTCGAAGGACTTGATGACCTCGAGATTGCTCTTGCGCGCGGACTGCGAGTCCTTGGCGATCACCTTCTCCAGGCTGTACTTGACGTCCTGGCTGGTGAGCTTCTTGCCGCTGTGGAACTTCACCCCGTCGCGGAGGGTGAAGGTGTACGTGAGTCCGTCGTCGCTGACTTTGTAGTCCTGGGCGAGCAGGTTCTCGACCTTGCCGTCGTCGGTGAGCTTGAACAGCCCTTCGTACACATTGCCGTTGAGTGCCTCGGTGACGCCCTGGCCGCCGCCCGCCGTGTTGTCGAGATTCTGCGGCTCATAGAGCGAACCGATGTTGACCGTGGCGTTCTTGTCGTACGCCCCTGCGGCCGCGCCGCCCCCGCCCGAGCCCCCGCCGCAGGCGGTGAGGGTCAGGGCGAGGGCAGCGGCGGTGGCGCCGCCGTACAGGGAGGTCTTCTTGATGCTCATCAGGAGTACGCGCTTTCGTGCTGCGAGGCGGGAGTGCGAGGGGGTGATCAGTGCTGCGCGAGGAAGCCGTCGCGGAAGACGGGGCGCTTCTCGCCGGCCTCGACGGGCAGGTGGAAACGGTTCTGCCGCGGCGGCATCGGACAGTTGTACTGGTCGGAGAATCCGCAGGGCGGCACGAAGGCGCGGTTGAAGTCGAGAAGGACACGGCCTTCGCCGACGTGGGTGACGAAGAGGAAGCGCCCGGCGCCGTAGGTGGTGTCGCCGTTGGTGGGGTCACCGAAGACGAGCAGCAGGGTGCCGTCGTCGTCGAAGGCGCTCAGCGTGTAGTCCCGGCCGTCCAGGGTGAGCACGATGTCTCCGGGCACGGCGAGGTCACGGGTGCCACCGTTGTCCCGGATGTGCTCGAACCCGACCCGCCGGGCACCGGGCACCGGGGTGTACGAGGCCTCCAGCACCCAGGCCGGGTCGTACGGGAAGACATCGGTGCGATCGAAGTTCTGGATCGCGGGCGACTGCGCGTCCCAGAAGCGCAGACCGTGCTCGGGGTCGCCGGTGACGAAGTCGGTGCGCTCGACTGTGGTGACCGTCACCGTCTCCGGCTGTCCGGCACGTGCCGCATCGAGGTCGGGGCGCTCACCGGCGGGGGCCCAGCGGGTCTCGACGAGAGCGAGGTTCCCCGCGGGCGACGTGACCGAGCGGCGCCGCTCGGCGCGCCATGCCTCCCAGTCCGCGGCGGGGTCGGTCGGCTGATCCGGGACGGCGGCGTGGGACACGGCTTTACTCATTCACGTAGACGATCGCTGACTGCCACACGTCAAATGTCACACTGCGTGAAGCTCAGCCCAAAGGACCTTCTTTATCTTCCATAAGGCGAGCTAATGTCAAGTTGGACTGCATAGTGAGACCGGGGCGGGAGCCGCAGGTCAGCCCGGCCATCAGCAGGCAGGTATCAAATCCGAACCGCTGCCGATGTCGCAGTCGGCCTCCCGGCCGACCGAATCGACAGCGCGCACACCGAGGGTGACCGGAGCCCCACCCTCGTCGAGGCCGAACATGCCGGCCGCCCGCCGTCGTCTCCGCGTCCACCCCGACCGGGGTCCCGCTATCCCCTGCGGCCCAGCCGGGTGCGACGTCACTCCGTCCGGCGTTCCTGCCGATGCGGATCGCACCACCACCTGACGCACCATCAAGAAGCTTGCTGCGGAACTCCTTGGAGGCAGGAGAGCCGTTCGGTGCGTGCGGCTCTCGTGCGGGCCGGGAACGCAGGCAAAGGGTTACGAGCGTAACGAGAGGCAGTCCCCCGCCCGGGAGACACGCCTTTCGAGGGGCGTCAGGCATGCCGTCACCACCGGTTCGCAGCCGGGCGCACATCTCGCACCGTACGAAGCGCCCCGCCGAGTCGGTGGACACATGGGAGCGTTGCTCGGCATGCGGCGTGCGGCCTGCCGGAGCACGCTGGTCCTGAGGCTGCTTGTCCCCTCGACCGGCAGCCGGGCAGGAAAGGGGTGGCAGCCATGTTCGCGAGGCTGAGCACCTATCAGGGTTCACCGGTTCCCGCGGAGGGAAACCTGACCGCGAACTGGGAAGCGATTCTCAAGCAGATCCGGGAAGTTTCCGGCTTCCGGGGCATGTACTACCTCGTCGACCGAGCCTCCGGGAAGGCCACGTCCCTGACCCTGTGGCATGACGAGCAGGCCATGCGGGCCAGCGAGGACCGGGCCACCCGACTCCGCGAGGAAATCGCCCACAGGGAAGGCCAACGGATTGTCTCGGTCGAGCACTTCGAGGTGGGATTCGGCCACGTGGAGCCATAGCGGTCAGCGGTCCGGATGTCGACCGCGCCGCACAGTCGCCGGGCCGGCAGTCACGGGCGACGGCACACGACGGGTTGCCCGAGCGCCCGGATCCGTGCCCCGTCGCGGCCGATTCGGGATCCGCTGCTTCACCGACGCATCCGGGGAGCGACACCGAGCCATTCGTGTTGTGATCGACGGAGGGGAAAGGCTGTGGAGGACGGAGGAAAAATCATGGCTGCCAAGCTGCGAGCGCGAGACATCATGTCCAGTGGCGTACAGTGCGTCGGTGCGCACCAGTCGCTGCTCGATGTGGCGAAGATGATGCGCGATCTCAACGTCGGCTGTCTGCCCATCTGCGGCGACAACAACAGGCTCACCGGCTTGATCACCGACCGTGACATCGTCATCACGTGCTGCGCCGAGGGCGTCGACCCAGCGACCGTGCAGGCCGGGTCCCTCAGTGCCAAGGTCCACTGGATCGATGCCGAAGCGGATGCCTCTGAGGTCCTGACGACCATGGAGGAACATCAGATCAAGCGGCTGCCGGTGATCGATGTCCAGAGCGGCCACCGCCTGGTCGGCATGATCACGGAGGCCAATCTCGCGAAGAACCTGAGCGACGCACAGATCGCCGAGTTCGCGAGCCGCGTGTACGCGACCGCTTAGAGCCTGTCGGGCTCTTGGACGTGCGGTCAGTGGGACTGTCCGAAGGTGGCGGCGGCGAGCACCGAGCCGTCAGCGGTGAGCAGACGGACGCCGGTGACCGGCGCCGTTCCGGCGGGGTAGGGCGCGCCCCAAGCGCCGTAACCCTCCTTGCTGAGGGCGAAGGAACCGACCCGGACGGTGGAGCCGTCGGCCCGGTGCAGCTCGCACCGGACGGTGCCGGAGTGCCCTTCGGCGTCCACCGCCATGTACAGCCAGGGCGAGGCTCCGGTGTAGAGGTAAGCCTGTCCGCGTGACTCGCTCCCGTGGGCGAGTCGGGCGGTGAGCAGCTGCGGCGCAGCCGGAGTGACGATCGGCGCGACCGGGGCCGGACGGCCGACGGATGCGCCGAGCACCCAACCACCGCCACCGAGGGCAAGGCCCGCCGCGGCTGCCGCCGCGGCGAGGGCGAAGCGCCGCCACCGTACGCGCCGGGGCGGCCGCCGCCCGGAGGGCAGTCCCAGCCGGTCGATCACCCTGTCCTCGAAGCCGACCGGCGGTTCGCTTCCCGGGACAAAGATCCAGCAGTGCGTCCGCCGCGGCCACCAGCTCGTGGACGTATTCGCGGCAATCGGGACAGTGCTCCAGGTGGTCCATTGCCCCGGCCCGCTCCTTGGCCGCCAGAACGCCGAGCGCCAGCTCCGCACCGATCTCCCGGAGCTGCTCACAACTGAATCCACGGGTCTCAGTCATCATGGTCCGCCTGCCTGCTCGCGAGGGACGCGCGGAGCTTGCCCATGGCTGCCCTGATCCGGGTCTTGGCGGTACCGAGCGGGATCTTCTCGAAATCGGCGACCTGCTGAGCCGTCATCCCGTAGATGCCGGCCATCACCAGAGCACGTGCCTGATCGCGCGGCAGCGCGGCAACCGCTCGACGCAGCTCCGCTGCGGCTTCGGCGGAGAGCGCCTGCCGCTCCGGCGTGCTGGTGACGGTCTCCATCATGTTCTCCAGGTCTGCGGGGTCGACTGGAGTGGCCTTGCGGGCGCATACGGCGTCAATCGCAAGGTCATGCGCGATGGCCGCCAGCCAGGTGGGCACCGACCCCCGGCGCGGGTCGTAGACCTGAGCGTGCCGGCAGGCGCGCTCAAAGGTCTGCTGAGCGATGTCCTCGGCGAGCTGGACGTCTCCGACCACAGCGACGGCCACGTCGACCTACCCGAACCCGGACCGGGCCGATCATGAACCCTTGACCCGGCAGCACCGTAGGTAACACAGGCACGTTCTTACGAACGACAGTGGCCGACCGGTTCCAGGACCGGAAGGCTTGGCGGGCACCGGAAGCGCCCCGGCGTGGCCCGGTCCGCAGCCCCCGTGAGAAGCACGGCGGCGTCGGCCGCCTCGGACCCCTGGAGTCGTGATGACGTCTCGCACGATCCACTTCGCACTGCGCGGGACCGCGGCGTTCTGCGCCCTGGCCAATGCGGTGATCCATCTCTCGCTGGTCCCCTCCCACCTGGCGGAGATGCCCTACATCGGCATCCTGTTCCTGGTCGGCAGCGTGGTGATGCTCTGCGTCGCCTCGGGGCTCGTCCTTCAGAGGCAACCGGTCGGCGTCTGGCTGATCGGGGCAGCTGCCAGCATCGGCATGATCATCGGATTCCTGCTGTCCCGCACCGTCGGGTTGCCGGACTATCGCGAAGCCGGCTGGGAGCCGCCGTACGGCGTCCTGTCCCTGGTGGTGGAAGGCATCTTCGTTCTCACCTTTCTGGCCTGGCTCAAGGAGGGCGGCGCCGGGCGGGTTGCGGATCTGCGGCTCCGAGAAGCTCCCCGCATGAAGGCTCCACCGGCGCGGTTGCCGTAATCGGGGACACAGCCCCCGTTTCGTCACCTCCGACGCCTTCACAGACTCCGCTCGCACACGTGCAGATGTGCATAATTCTGCTGCTTTGCGAAGTTGTTACCTGTGTGGGTGGTGCGCCCCTGAACGCGGTCGTAGCGTCGATACCGGAACAACCGTTGAGAAGGGGCCGGCAGCCCCGTGCGGTGTCTGCTCAGGATTCGCGGATCGCGCCCCGGGGCGGACCAGGCGGTACAGGTAAGGCCAGATGGGCTCGGAGAGAGACGGCTGGGAGCGGACATGCAGAGACACAAGCTGAAGGCAGCGGTATTGATCTGTGCCGCGGCATCGCTCGCAACGGTGGTCGCCCCGGCATCCGCTTCCACAAGGACACGGTCACCCGCCGACGTGGTGATCGTCGACTGCTTCTCGCATCCTCAGGTACGCCCGAACGAGTTCTTGATCGCCTGCGGGGATGGCAACAGCATCCTCACCGCACTCCGGTGGTCGGATTGGAAACCGAATTTCGCCGCGGGCCGCGGGCTCAACGTAGTGAACGACTGCCGGCCGTTCTGCGCCGCCGGCACGTTCCACTCCTACCCCGTGACCGTCAGGCTCGACCGCTCGGAGCCGCTGAAGAAGCATCCTCACCAACAGCACTACACCCAGCTCCGCCTCGTCTTCACCGACAGCAGGCCGTCGGAGATGCCCAGAGTAGTGACGTACCGGCTCTGGACCTGACGGTTCTCCCATCCCCTGACCGGCCATCCGCCATGGCGCCTCTCGGACACGCCCCGAGGGGCGCCTTCCCCTTTCATCGGCATGCCCCCTCTGCGCCGGCGCGCTGATCTCAGGGGCGATCGCAGGTGCCGGCGTGCCGACCGCGTCCTTCGTGTTCCAGTCCCTCGCGGTCCGCAGGCCCGACCTCGACGCGTGCGTCTACGCCTACGCCAAGGCCGGCTTCGGTGAATACCTCGGCTTCTTCCCGGCGTTCGGGGTGCGGCCCGGGCCTTGCGCCGCTCGGCCACACTGCGGCGATCTCCCCAAGCGGCTGTCTGCCGTGTCAGTCGATCCTCCCCCCAGCCGCCGCCGTTCGAAGAACCCGAGCGAGCTGCGACTTTTCGCTCGGCGCGCCGTCGGTCAGAAGCCGGGGGCGCTGTCGTCGCGGCAGGTGACGCCAGGCCGCGTGTTCACCGACCACATGTGCGTGCACTGCGGACACTGAAGGTGAACGACCGGCCCCTTGGTGGATATCAAATAGCGCCAGTGATCAGCACAGTTACGGCGGTCGGCGCAGGTCCCACAATGGCGGGCGTCGTCGCAGACGGGGCAGGCCATCCAGGCGCGGCGGGCGACGTCCGCCTGCGGGTCAATGGGAAGCTTCACGGCCCGGCTCCCTACCTGGCAGGACACCGGCCGCCACCAGCAGGTCGTAGGTGCGCTGCTGCTCGGCGTCCAGGCCCGAGTAGAGGAGTGTGTACGCCTCGTCCTCGCCTTGGAGAACGCTGACCGGGTCCCAGTCGGGCCCGAGGGCGGCCACGACCTCGGCCCGTCGCCGGGCCTCATCGAAGGTCAGATCGATCGTGAAGGGTATGAGATCGGTGGGATCTTCCTTGTTCATGGCGAAACTTCCGATGCGCTGGTGGAATCCCACATGTACCAGGCGACCACAGCAACGGGGAAGGGTGACCTAAGTTGCCCTGGGGCAACGCGGCACCCGGCCCATCGGCGAGGAATCCTCGGATCGGCTGACAGGGGTGGGGTGTTGCCGGCGCCAAACCCCGACGGCAGACACGGTCCGGGCACGGCACTGTGACGTACTTCATGGCCTGCCTCACGGAATGGACCGCGCCCGGCCCTGGAGAGGCGGGCCCGACGGGCCGGGTCCGCCGGGGTGCTGTCGCATCGCGGCCCGGCGGTCAAGGCCCTCGGTACGGCGCCCGGCCGCGCACCGAGTGCGGAGCCCGGGGCCGGCGCCTGCCCACCTGCCGACACCCCTCCCCGAGGCAGCCCCGCGTACGACGCCACCAGGCATGGCCCTACTAGACTTTCACGACCGCACCCCCGCCGGGGCTGGACGCCGCAGCCCACTCAAATGGTGCGGCACATGCCAACTCCACCTCGGGCAAGAGCTTGCATATGCAAGGAATATGTATCTATCTTGACGCGTATGCAATCCTACACAATCGGGCAGGCAGCCCGCCTGTTGGGCGTGAGCCCGGATACCGCGCGGCGGTGGGCGGACGCCGGCCGGGTGGCCACGCATCGCGACAAGGGCGGACGCCGGCTCATCGACGGCAAGGACCTGGCCGCCTTCTCGATCGAGGTCGCCAGGACCGGTGGTGGCGAGGAGGACGCCTCATACACCTCCGTCCGCAACTCGTTTCCGGGCATCGTCACCGCCGTCAAGCTCGGCGATGTCGCGGCCCAGGTGGAGATCCAGGCCGGGCCGCACCGGCTGGTCTCGCTGCTGACCCGGGAGGCCGTGGAGGAGCTGGGCCTGGAGGTCGGCGTGGAGGCCACCGCCCGTGTGAAGTCGACGAACGTGCACATCGACCGCACCTGAGCGAACACGTACGGGCGGCGGCCGTGGGTCACACCTTCACCGAGCAGGAGTGCACCCCGCACCGACAAATGCCCCGCCGTCGCCGTACGGCACGGAGAGCACCATGGTCATGTCGCGCCTCCTCAACTCCGTTGCAGGGCGCGGTGGTCGAAGTCGATGAGCGAGAGCCTGTTCGACCCCGTCGCCCCGGCCTTCGCGAACGCCCTGCGGGACGTCACCGGCGTGCGCTTCACGGAGTTTCCGCCGACCCGCGACCGGGTGTGGCCGACCCTGGATGCGGCGGGCGTGGCGGCTGCGCATCCGCCGAGAACGAGCAGCCCCTCATGGAACTGCCGAAGCCCCCACCGGATTCGTCTCGCCGGTGTCACGTCCACGCCGTGTAGCCGCCGTCCACGCGTATCGCGCTGATGCCGCTGATGTGCCGGGCGCCGCAGCGGTCCCGCGGCAGCACGAGCTGGGGGCCGGCCCCGTCGAGCGGGGTGTCGTCGATGCTGGCCGCAAGCAGGACGGACGCACGGCCGAAGTCGGGGTCGATCTCCGCCCAGGACAGGACGGCATGGTGGCCGTCCGCGCCCGTCACGGCGATCAGGAAGCGCAGGCGGTCCTTGCGCCGGGCGGGGTCGAAGGCGGGGCCGGCCTCGGACAGGACATCGTGCAGCAACGGTCCTGCGAAGCGATGGTGCTGGACGCCGCTGGTGGCGCACTCAAAGCTCACCTGCACCCGGTGCTGGGGCCAGGCGAGCAGGTCGGGCACCGTCAGCCGGGCCGGCCGCGCGAGGTCGCCGGTCAGGGCGACCTCGGCCACCGGATCGGCGGCCGGAAGGGAATGACTCACGGGCTACCACCTCCCGGATGTCGATACCCGAGCAGCGATCCCGTATAAACGCACATGCCCACCATCACTCATAGACAGTCCAGCTCATGCGATGCCACGGGGGGCTTCCACCTCGTATCTGCGGCAGTATGATCTGCAGATGCACACCTACCGGATCGGGGAAGCAGCCGCCTTGATGTCAGCGCCGACACACTGCGGCGCCGGGTCGGGGCCGGGACACTGCAGGCCGAACGTGACGAGCTGGGCCGGCGGATGATCCGCGGGCCTGAACCGGCTTTCTTCGCCCGGGAGTTGCGCCGCGCCGAGCGGACGCCCATCGGATCCTCGGCGCACAACCGCCTCCCCGGGACCGTCACCGACGTGATCCCGGAGAGGTGTCGGCGCGGGTGGAGATCCAGGCCGGGCCGTTCCGGGCGGTGTCCATCGTCAGCCGGGACTCGGCTGAGGAACTGACGTCGGAACCCGGCGTTCCGGCGCTTGCCGTGATCAAGTCGACCAACGTGGTCGTCGAGAGACCGTGGAAGAGTCCGACGGACTCTTCCGGAAGAAACCAGAGGGAGTAGACCCCGTGATGACCCGTTCCGCACGCCGGACCCGCCGGACCCTGCAGGTGGCCGGCGCAGGCGCCGCTGCGCTGCTGGCACTGAGCGCCTGCTCCTCGGCCGACAACTCCTCGGCCAAGCCGGACTCCTCGGCGTCCACGGGCTCGTCGAAGAAGCTCTCCGGCACGGTGACCGTCTTCGCCGCCGCCTCGCTCAAGGAGAGCTTCACGAGCCTGGGCAAGGAGTTCGAGAAGGCCCACCCTGGTACGAAGGTCACCTTCAACTTCGGCGGCAGCGACACCCTCGCCGCCAGCATCACCGGTGGCGCCCCGGCCGACGTCTTCGCCGCCGCCAGCCCGAAGACGATGGGGATCGTCACCGACGCGAAGGGCTCGGTCGGCACGCCGTCCACCTTCGTGCGCAACCAGCTGGAGATCGTGACCCTGCCGGGCAACCCCGACAAGGTCTCCTCCCTCAAGGACCTCACCAAGTCCGGCCTGAAGGTCGTGCTGTGCGACAAGACGGTGCCGTGCGGGGCGGCCGCACAGAAGGCGCTGGAGGCCAGCAAGCTCAAGCTCACCCCGGTCTCGTACGAGCAGGACGTCAAGAGCGCCCTGACCAAGGTGGAGCTGAAGGAGGCCGACGCCGCCGTGGTCTACAAGACCGATGTGAAGGCGGCGGGGGACAAGGTGGAGGGCGTGGAGTTCCCCGAATCCGCCGAGGCCATCAACGACTACCCGATCACGCTGCTCAAGGACGCGCCCAACGCCGACGCGGCGAAGGCGTTCATCGCGCTGGTGCAGTCCGCCGAGGGCCAGAAGGTCCTGACGGCGGCCGGGTTCCTCAAGCCGTGACCGAGCTGGACAAGTCCGGCGCCGCGGACGAGCTCCTCATGGGTGGCGACGCCCGCGAGGGCCGGCTGCGGCGCCGGCGCGTCCGCGCGGACGCCCGGGGCAGGGCGCCTCTGCCTCTACTGCTGCCCGCCCTCGTCGGCCTGGCGTTTCTGTCGCTGCCACTGATCGCCCTTCTCGTACGAGCTCCCTGGCGCAGCCTGCCGGACCAGCTGACCAGCACGGAGGTGTGGCAAGCCCTTCAGCTGTCCCTGGTGTGCGCGACCGCGGCGACCGCGGTGAGCCTGGTGCTGGGCGTGCCGCTGGCCTGGCTTCTCGCGCGCACGGACTTCCCGGGGCGGGGTTTCGTACGGGCCCTGGTGACGCTGCCGCTCGTCCTGCCGCCGGTGGTGGGTGGTGTGGCACTGCTGCTGGCGCTGGGGCGAAACGGTGTCGTGGGGCAGTGGCTGGACTCGGTCTTCGGGATCACGCTGCCGTTCACGACGACGGGGGTGGTGGTCGCGGAGGCGTTCGTGGCGATGCCGTTCCTCGTCATCAGCGTGGAGGGCACGCTACGGGCGGCCGATCCCCGGTACGAGGAGGCCGCCACCACGCTGGGCGCCTCCCGCTTCACCGCGTTCCGCCGGGTCACCCTGCCGCTGATCGCGCCGGGCATCGCAGCGGGTTCCGTGCTGGCGTGGGCCCGCGCGCTCGGCGAGTTCGGCGCGACGATCACCTTCGCGGGCAACTTTCCCGGCCGTACGCAGACCATGCCGCTGGCCGTCTACCTCGCCCTGCAGAACGACCCGGCCGCCGCCATCGCGCTGAGCCTGGTCCTGCTCGCCGTATCGATCGCGGTCCTGGCCGGACTGCGGGACCGTTGGATGACGGCTTCATGACCCGAACCGCCCGTGAGCCACTCGTAGTCCGCCCCGGATCGCCGAGGCGCCGAGGCGCCGGCGCGTCCTTTCCTGTTCCCTCACCGCGCAACCGCTGGACGAACCCCTCATGACGGACATCGACGACGCCACGGGCGGCCTCCCCGCCACGGACGCATCCGCTGCGGGCCTGGACGCCCATCTGGTCGTCAACCACGGCCTCTTCCATCTCGACGTGGCGCTGACGGCCGCGCCCGGCGACGTCGTGGCGCTCCTCGGGCCCAACGGCGCGGGCAAGACCACCGCCCTGCGCGCGCTCGCAGGCCTCACCCCGCTCACCGGCGGTCATCTGCGCCTCGACGGCGTCGCGCTGGACCGTACGCCGCCCGAGTCCCGTCCGGTCGGCGTCGTCTTCCAGGACTACCTGCTCTTTCCGCACCTCTCCGCCCTCGACAACATCGCGTTCGGCCCCCGCTGCCAGGGCGTGTCCAAGGCCGAGGCACGCGCACAGGCCGCCGAGTGGCTGGACCGCATGGGCCTCGCCGACCACGCCGGCGCCAAACCCCGTCGACTCTCCGGCGGGCAGGCCCAGCGCGTCGCCCTCGCCCGCGCCCTGGCCACCCACCCCCGGCTGCTGCTGCTCGACGAACCGCTGGCCGCGCTCGACGCCCGCACCCGCCTCGACGTACGCGCCCAACTTCGCCGCCACCTCGCCGACTTCGAGGCGGTCGCCGTGCTGGTCACGCACGATCCGCTGGACGCCATGGTGCTGGCTGACCGGCTGGTCGTCATCGAGCACGGCCGGGTCGTCCAGGAGGGCACCCCTTCCGGCATCGCCCGCCATCCGCGTACCGACTACATCGCCCAACTGGTCGGCCTGAACCTCTACAAGGGGCTGGCCGAGGGGCACACCGTACGGCTCGGTTCCGGCCCGGCGATCACCACCACCGAGGATCTCACCGGCCCCGCCTTCGTCGCGTTCCCGCCCGGCGCGGTCACCCTCCACCGCGACCGGCCCACCGGCTCCAGCGCCCGCAACCTGTGGCACTGCGAGGTCACCGGACTCGAAACGCACGGCGACCAGATCCGCGCGGACCTCACCGGCGAGCTCCCCCTCGCCGCCGACCTGACCAGGGTCGCCGCAGCCGAACTCGACCTCCATCCGGGAGCCCCGGTCTGGGCCACGGTCAAGGCCGCACAGACGCACGCATACCCAGCCTGACGCAGCGCTCGCCCCGGCCGGGGCCGGAAGCCCCGAATGCCGGGGATAAGAGGAGCTCACAAAATGGGAGTCCGATCAGCTCACGGCGTCTGGTGCGTGCGATCGCAAGGCGCTGGAAGGTCCTCGGATGGGGTCTCCCCTGCTCGAACGAAGCTGAGAGCTTGGGGAAGGAGCTACTAGGGCCTTTCGGTAACGCAGCGAGCGTGCGTGCCAGACGCCGCGAGCCGGGCGCCCGTTTTGTGAGCTCCTCTAAAGCCCGGCACATCCGTGACTTTCGGGCAGCCCCGACCTGCCAGGCACTCCCACTCCACCACCTGGCGGATGCGACGGGCCGCAATACGGCCACCGCCCCACACGACTACGGTGAGGCCCACCACAGGCTCAAACCCTGACATTCCACACCTTTCCTGCGAGGCGTCCATCATGACCCTGAGTATCCGCAACCAGCTTCCCGGCAATGTCACCGCCATCACTCCGGGCGAGGTCATGGCGACCGTCAAGGTCCGCCTGGACGGCGGCCAGGACATCATCGCGGCGATCACACGGGAGGCCGTCAAGGAACTCGGCCTCGCCGAGGGCTCCGCCGTACGCGCCCTGGTCAAGTCCACCGAGGTCTCCCTCGCCACCGCCGCGGTCGAGGGACTGTCCATCCGCAACCAACTCCCAGGCACGGTCGGCGACGTCGCCACCGGCGGTGCCATGGCCTCCGTCAAGGTCACCGTCCCGGGTGGCGAACTCACCGCCGCGATCACCAAGGACGCCGTCACCGACCTGGACCTGACCCGCGGCTCCTCCGTCGTCGCCCTGATCAAGTCGACCGAGATCTCCCTCGCCGCCGTGTGATTCACCCGTACGCAGTCGATCCGCCGGCACACAATTCGACCCCGCACCGATTCCGGTACGTGGTCCGACGCCTTTCCCCGATCAGGGCCGGCGGATCCGGCTCACTTCAGGCATTCACCTCGATTCGTCTGCGACCTGATGGGTCCCGCTGGTCCGGCGTCTTGCCCTGATTTGTCCGTCCGGCCGGTGCAGGGGCCTTCGCATGCGCTGC
>NZ_JBICXB010000025.1:0-95366 GCF_043200055.1 Streptomyces sp. NPDC048496
ACACCGCGCCCGACTCAGCCACCGCCGATGGCACGCGTACGCCGACACCACACCATGATCAGAAAGCACGCCGACTGTTATCTACAGCTGCCGTATCCTTGCTGGCCGGGCCCTGAGCATGGTTACTTTTGGTGATCTTGCAGGGGTCATAGGGGGAGGCGGTCGGGGAAGGCGAGCATGAAGTGGTTCATGGCGCGCTTCCAGTCGAGGGTGCCGGTGCCGCGGACGCGGCCCTGGGGGATGGGGCCGTCGCCGTCGATGTGGCGGCCTTCGATGCGGCGGATGCCGAGGTAGAGGAGGTTGATGGCGGCGTCGTCGGAGGGGAAGTGCCCGCGCGTCTTGGTGATCTTGCGGAGTTGGTAGTTCAGGGACTCGATGGCGTTGGTGGTGTAGATCACGCGCCGGATCTCGCGGTCGAAGGCGAGGAAGGGGATGAACTCCTCCCATGCGCGCTCCCAACTCGCAAAGAGACCAGGGTAGTTCTTGCCGTAATCGGTCCGCAGTTCATCCAGGGCGCCGAGCGCCTCGGACTCGGTGTTCGCGGTGTAGATCGGCTTCAGGGCGGTGGCGACCTTCTTGCGGTCGGCGTAGGTCACGTACTTCATCGAGCTGCGGATCAGGTGCGTGACACAGGTTTGGACCTGGGCCTTCTCCCAGACGGTGTTGATCGCACCCGGGAGGCCGGTCAGGCCGTCGCAGCACACGATCAGGGCGTCCTTCAGGCCGCGGTTCTTGAGCTGGGTGAGCACGTTCAGCCAGAACTTCGAGCCCTCGCTGTCCTGCAGCCAGATGCCCAGGACGTTCTTGATGCCGTCCACGTCGACGCCGATGACGAGGTGGGCGGACTTGTTGGTGACCATGCCGGAGTCGCGGACCTTCACGCTCAGCGCGTCGATGTAGAGGATCGGGTAGACCTCGTCAACGGGCCTGTTCTGCCAGGCGGTTATCTCGGTCGAGGAACCGAACCTGCGTACCTTCCGGCGGACGCTGCAAGATGCACGGGTGTTGTACTTCTCCGACAGCTACAAGAGCGTCGCGGCCCAACTGCCGGGCCTGCTGCGCGATGCCGCACAAGCCGTCGCCTACTACGACAGCGGGGACGAGTACCGGCAGGCCCTGCTGGCCCGCGCCGAGGCGCTGCGTCTGGCCGGCACCTACCTCACCCAGGTACGGCAGTACGACATCGCGTATGCCGCCGTGCGTGGCGCCATCATGGATGCCCGTCAGGCCGGAGACATGCTTGCGGCGGGCTCCGGGGTCGGCTGCATGTGCTGGCTGCTGGTGAGGCAGGGAAGGTTGGACGAGGCGGAACGGGTCGCCGCCCGGAGCATGGACGCGGTGGAGCCGAAGATCACCGGGGCCGAGCCGGACCACTACGCGGTGTGGGGCGGCCTGGCTATGGAGGCCGCCGCCGCAGCGGCGAGGAACAACCGTCCCGACGAGGCGAAGGAGTACCGTCAAGCCGCCCGGGTCGTGGCAACCGCTGTCGGGACGGCACATCGCAACGTCTCCCGCCACTGGTCCGTCTTCGGGCCGGTCACCGTCGCGGTCAAGGCACTCGAAGACTCCCTGGTCATCGGCGACGCCCGCGCGGTGGTGCGCAAGGCTGGCGAGCAGGAGGAGTTGTCGCCCAAGGCGTGGAAGCGCTTGGGCAGGCCCAGTACCAACGACGGGAACCGCTTCACCCTCGATGTGGCGCGCGCCCACACCCGGACCGGCGACCTGTCCGCCGCCATGGACGAGTTGACCCGTGTCCGGGAAGCCGCCCCGCAGTGGCTGCGGCACCAGAACGGGGCCGCCGAGACCATGCAGGAGATCCTGGGCAAGCGCAAGCGCACCCTCACGACGGAGATGCGCGAAATGGCCGACTACCTGGGCGTTATCGGGTAGCTGCCACGCAGCGTGGCAGTTCGTGAACCAAGAGTCGTGAACTGTCATGGCTACAGCCTGGAGTGACGATCAGTCAGTGCCTACGGTCACTGTGTCCACGATCAGTGACCCAGGCCGGGGGTGCCCAGTGAGCCAGCCCAGGAGCGATGCCGACCGCATGCGTCGCAGAGAGTTGTACGACGCCGCGTCGGGCGGGGGAGGTCCCCGTCACGGACACCAGTGGAACCCGAAACCGCCGCTGATCTGCGAATGCGCAGATAGAGAGGGTCCGCTTAGCACACGTACTACGTGCTGGCGGGGGCCACGCCGGTCCTGGTGCACAACTGCGAGGGCGGCGGAGATGATTCCGTTGCTCATTACGCCCTTGGTCGGCGTGAAAATGGTCTGAAGGACTTCGCCAAGTCCATTGAAGCCGAGCACTTCCTCGGTTCGCCGGATGCCACGTGGAAACAGGATGTTCTCAATGCGATTGGCCAGGTGAAGGCAGGCGAAGCGCGACCGTCCTTCCTGTTCGACGGTCTCCCAGGCGCGAGTCAGGGGCCCGCGAAGGCTCTGAAGATCACACTGGAGACACCCGAAAAGCAGCGCATGTGGACACAGTGGGAATTGATCCAGGTCAATGAAGCCGGTCTCATGGGACAGATAGACTTCTATCGGTTCAGTCGGCGTACCGAAACATGGGCAAGGGCCAAGTTCAAGTGACGTACCAGTTGGTGGACGGGAATCTCCCGCTGACTCTGCAGGGCACGTTCAAGCCGTGGGCTATCGGAGTAGGCCACAGCAAGATCCTGCTTCGCGGATTGTCGGGGGGCGAGGAGGGGGATGCCCCTCGGGTCTTCGACGTCTTGTTCCAGGACGTCTCCCGAATCTCGCTGGCTGATCGGTACGCAGGCCTCAGCCTGTCGGACGCGGGCCCGGAAGCCTTGCGCGCCGAAGAGCGGAGGGCCGGGCGTAGCTGGGGAGAGAGCGCACTCTTCCGAGTCTCCGAAGACCATCCGTACGATTACGTCGTTGCGGGGCATGTCTTCTGGGCTGAAGTTTTCGTTCCCGCCACGGATCCGAGCCCGCTGATGCAGGAATTCCCCATTCCTGGCTCGATCAAGGATGACCAGGTCTTCCGAGTGAGAGCGGATCGGTAGCCCCCATCACGTCGAAGCCCTGTCAGGCCCTGTCTGGCAGGGCCTCGGCGCGTCCGGGGGCCGCTCGGCTGGCCCCAACGCCGTGTAGATAGCTCCAGCGGGCTCCTGTCATGGGTCTGGTGTGGTCAGGATGTCGATGCTGATTGGTGGCCTTGTAGCTGGTCCGGTCGATGGTGCCTTTGGCGTTGTACTTGGAGATTGCGCGTTTGACGACGCGGGGTCGGGTTGCTTCAGTGGTAGATCGTGATCATGCTGGTGCTGCCGCCCGGCGGTGGTTGAACCGTTCCGGGTTCGGTAGAGACTCCAGATTGTGGCTGTGACCTGCTGTTTTTGGTTGTTCTGGTAGTGGGTGGTTTCGTATTCGGCGGGTGGGGCGTGGCCGATCTCACCGTGGAGTCGGCGGTGGTTGTACCAATCGACGTACTCAGCGGTGGCCAACTCGACTTCGCCATGGCTTTCCAGGGCCGCTGCGGCTTGATGAGCTCGGTTTTGTAGAGACCGATGGTCGACTGATGGCGGAGGCGCTGCGGGCGGTGTTGCCCGCGATCGGTGAGGCGCCCGACTGCGGCAGCATTCGCGAAGATCTCTACCAGCTGGGCCGACGGCTGCGCGACGCCATGCTCTCCACGCCCGGAACCGCCCTGCTTTCCGTGCTTCACGAGTGCGACTCGAGCGCCTCCGGACGCCTCCAGGCCGTGATCTTCCGAGGCGTGATCCAGCCGTCCACCGAGCTCTTTCGGAAGGTCGTGAGCCGGGGTGTCGAGCGGGGTGACGTCCGTTCCGATGCGACGAGCGAGCCGGCCCTGGACGTGATCCTCGCGATGATGATGTGCCGCAGCAAGGTGTGCGGCAGCGAATGGCCGGATGCCTACATCGCGGAATTGATCGATCAGATCATGGCGCCGCTGCTCCGGCCTTCCGGCAGTTGAACGCAACCGGTGGCAGCCGGACCCTGAGCGTTCCGTCGGAGTGATGCCACGGGCCACACGACGGTCCGGCGCCCCGGGGTGTTCGTGGCGTCTCTGTCGGCGTACCCTGACTGGCGCCATGCCGTACGAACCACCCACGCACACCGTCGAGCGCTCACTGCGCGCTACCACTGGTGCCAAGACCGTCGCCGGTGTCGACGAGGTCGGACGCGGAGCGTGGGCGGGACCGGTCACCGTGTGTGCCGCTGTCACCGGCCTCCGCAAGCCCCCCGCCGGACTCACCGACTCCAAACTGATCAGCCCGAAGCGCCGTGCCGAGCTGGCACCGCTGCTCCAGGACTGGGCCACGGCCTACGGCCTCGGTGACGCCTCCCCGCAGGAGATCGACGAGCTCGGGATGACCGCGGCTCTGCGCCTCGCCGCCGTACGCGCCCTCGAAGCGCTGCCCGTGCGCCCCGACGCAGTGATCCTCGACGGCAAACACGACTACCTGGGAAAGCCCTGGACGGTCCGAACCGTCATCAAGGGCGACCAGTCCTGCATCGCGGTCGCGGCCGCCTCGGTGATCGCGAAGGTCCACAGGGACACGATGATGGCCGAACTGGGCGCGGAATCGGGGGAGTACGCCGCTTTCGCGTTCGATGCGAACGCCGGCTACCCGTCCCCCGTGCACAGGGCCGCTCTGGAGGCGCTGGGGCCCACGCCCCTGCACCGCCTCTCGTGGTCCTACCTCGACGCGCTGCCCAGGTGGCAGCACCTGAAGAAGATCCGCATCTCCGCCGAGGCGGCTGCACTGGAAAGCGGGGGCCAACTCGGCTTCGACTTCTGATCGCGTATTTGTTCCCACCCGCCGACGCCCTCTGCGCCGGCGTTTGATAGACAACCACCCATGCCTCTCATCCCCGAGGAGCCTCAGATTCACGAGAGCGCCCAGGGTCCCCGCGTCACTCCGGCCGCAGGCCGCACCGCGCCGACCCCCCGTCCCGTACCCGGCCCGCGTTCCGCGGCCACGCCGCGCCCCGGTCGTCCGGGTCCTGGCCCCGCGAGGCCCGCGCCCCCGGCGCAACGCCCGCACTCCACCTCCGGTCAGCCTCACGAGGCCCGGTCGGAGACTCGTTCCGCGCCGCAGTTCCAGCTGATCCCGGCCTCGGCCGGCAGTGCGCTCGACGCCGTCGACGAGGCCGTCGATCTGCTGCTCGACTCCGGACGCGCACCGGGCGACATCCTGGTGCTCACCACCGGCGAGCAGCACCCTTGGGCGGTGCACGAACTCTCCTTCGGAGAAGCCGCCTACTGGGCCCAGCACGATGCGGGCGACGACGTCTTCTTCGCCGGTGCTGTGGCCGCGGACCGGGTGAAGGCCCGGCCCGTGGTGATCGTCGCGGTCAACGGTGACGTCGATGACGCCACTGCCCGTGTGCTGCCTCTCGCGAGGGAGCGTGCCGGAGCACTGCTGGTCGTCTGCGGTGACCCGCAGCGGATCAACGCCGTGCTCGGCGCCGGCGTCTGAGCCGGACGACGCGCACGGCCGTGGTGACCCGGCTGCCCGACGACGGGGCGGCCGGGCCCACGACTTGGGTCAGCGGGCCGCGGTACGTCGCAATGCCTCCGCCGCGCCGCCGCCGGTGCGCAGCGGGAACGGATCATGCTGGGCAACGGTGTCGGCGAGAGCCGCGGGCGTCGATATGGAGTTGGGTCGACGGCCGCCCCGGCCCTCGCCCAGCACCTGCCACCCGCCACGCGTCAGCGTGATGTACGCGCCGCACCGCAGGCCGTGCAGTGTGCAGGCATCCCGCAGACCCCACATCCACGCCCCGTCCTCCTCCGTCCACCGCTCGTCGCCCTCGCGGCAGTAGAGCAGCACCGCTGTGCGGACGGGTGTGCGGCGGCGCAGATCGTGCGGGATGACCCGGCGCAAATGCGCCAGCAGTGCGTTCCGGAACTCCCAGCCGTCCGCGGAGACGGAGCGACGGGCGAACGAGGCGCTGGCCGTGAGGCGTTCCTCATGGTCGAGTACGGCGACGACAGCGGTCTCCGGGGTCGGCCGGTGCCGGGTATGCAGGCCGCTGACCACCTCGCGCGGGCTGCGCAGCAACGGTATGCCCGCGGCGGCCCACTCGGCCGGTTCGAGCATTCTGGCAAGGCGGTTGACGGAGTCGGCGGACACCGAGGACGCCGACATCGAAGTGGCTGCGGACGGAGCGAATCCGAAGGTCACGATCCTCCCTTCGCATACGCCCACGGTGCGGGCAGGGTTGGGTGGGGCGCACCGCGGCACAGCCCTTCCGGGCCGCGAAAGGACCGTGCGGGGAGCGAGCTCAATTCTTCCTGGCGTATCGGCGGGCGGCAACGAGCAATTGGCGCGGCTGATGGAAATCGGCCGGAATGACACGGATATCCCTGCCCAAACCGTGGACGGATGACGCCCCTGTCACGCCTGAACGGCGAGGACCAGCGGAAACACCCCTTCCGCACCGGCCGTGCGCAGCAGCCGCGCTGCCACGGCGAGCGTCCAGCCGGTGTCCGAGAGATCGTCCACGAGCAGCACCGGCCCCCCTGCCGACGCCAACGCCTCGGCCAGTTCCGGCTCCACGACGAGCGCCTCATGCAGGGCACGCACCCGCTGCGCGCTGTTGGTCTGCGACATCCGCACCCCGTCCGCCCCGGGGGCGTAGGCGACGCTGCCGAGCAGCGGCATGCGGCCGACCGCGGCGGCGAGGCGGGGCAGGACCTGGTCCCGGAAGTCGGGATTGTTGAGCCTCTCGGAGCTACAGAACTGGGAAGGCGTTCAAATTCCAGACGGGAATGGGGCCCTACCTGCGCAGACGTGCGGATCGGGGATAGTCGTGGCCGAGCGCTCCGCCTCGGCCGTCCGCTATCGGTCCGCGACAGGCGAACCGATTGTGAGCGGGGTGTCGCGCTGGGTGAGTTGGCCGATTGTCCGTGCCATCGGGTTGCATGGGGGGCATGGACAACCTGGAGCTCCGCACTGAAGCCGATGCCATCCTCGCTGAGCTCGTCGGTGCCCCGGGGGGTTCGGCGCGGTTGCGGGAGGACCAGTGGCAGGCGGTGGCGGCCCTGGTGGAGGAGCGTCGGCGAGCGCTGGTGGTGCAGCGCACCGGCTGGGGCAAGTCGGCGGTGTACTTCGTCGCTACCGCGCTGCTGCGCCGTCGTGGCTCCGGCCCGACGGTGATCATCTCGCCGCTGCTGGCACTGATGCGCAACCAGGTTGAATCGGCGGCGCGGGCCGGCATCCAGGCGCGCACCATCAACTCGGCCAATCCGGAGGAGTGGGACACGATCTACGGGGAGGTCGAACGCGGCGAGACCGACGTTCTCCTCGTAAGTCCAGAACGTCTTAATTCTGTTGATTTCCGCGAGCAGGTGCTGCCCAAGCTCGCGGTTACCACCGGCTTGCTGGTGGTTGACGAGGCGCACTGCATCTCCGACTGGGGGCACGACTTCCGCCCCGACTACCGTCGGTTGCGGGCGATGCTCGCCGAGCTTGCTCCGGGCGTTCCGGTGCTGGCCACGACCGCGACTGCCAACGCGCGCGTGACGGCGGACGTGGCCGAGCAGCTGGGTACCGGTGCCGGCGAGGCTCTGGTGCTGCGTGGCCCGCTGGAGAGGGAAAGCCTGCGGCTCGGTGTGGTCCAGCTTCCGGATGCCGCGCACCGCCTGGCCTGGCTCGCTGAGCATCTGGACGACCTGCAGGGCTCGGGGATCATCTACACCCTCACTGTTGCCGCAGCCGAAGAGGCCACCGCTTTCCTGCGGCAGCGCGGCTTCCGCGTGGCGTCATACACCGGTAAGACGGAGAACGCGGACCGGCTGCAGGCCGAGGTGGACCTGCAGGAGAACCGGGTCAAGGCGCTGGTTGCGACTTCGGCGCTGGGCATGGGCTTCGACAAGCCGGACCTGGGTTTCGTGATCCATCTCGGCTCGCCGTCCTCGCCGATCGCCTACTACCAGCAGGTCGGCCGCGCTGGCCGCGGGGTCGAGCACGCCGATGTGCTGCTGCTGCCGGGCAAGGAGGACGAGGCCATCTGGCGCTACTTCGCCGATACTGCCTTCCCACCTGAGGCGCAGGTTCGCCAGACCCTCTCGGCTCTCGCCGGTGCAGGACGGCCTCTGTCCGTGCCGGCCTTGGAGGCGGCGGTGGATCTTCGGCGCAGCCGGCTGGAGTCGATGCTGAAGGTGCTCGACGTCGATGGGGCCGTCAAGCGGGTGAAGGGCGGCTGGACCTCCACCGGGCAGCAGTGGGCCTACGACTCCGAGCGCTACGCGTGGGTCGCCAAGCAGCGGGCGGCTGAGCAGCAGGCCATGCGCGATTACGTGAGTACGGCCCAGTGCCGGATGGAGTTCCTGCGCCAGCAGCTGGATGACGGGGGAGCGACCCCGTGCGGCCGGTGCGACAACTGCGCGGGAGCCTGGGCCGCCCCCTCTGTTTCGGCAGATGCGTTGACCGGGGCGACGAAGGAACTGGACCGCCCCGGGGTGGAGGTTGAACCGCGCCGCATGTGGCCGACGGGGATGCCCGCACTGGGCATCGACCTCAAGGGGCGCATCCCGGCCAAAGAACAGTGCTCCACCGGGCGTGCCCTGGGCCGGCTCTCAGACATCGGCTGGGGCAACCGACTGCGCCCGCTGCTGGCTGAGAACGCGCCCGATACGCCGGTCCCCGACGATGTTCTCCAGGCCGCGGTGGCGGTCCTCGCCGACTGGGCGCGCTCTCCCGGGGGCTGGGCGCCGAACGTCCCGGACGCCTCTGCCCGACCGGTGGGCGTCGTAGCTGTGCCGTCCCTGACCCGCCCGCAGCTGGTCAGCTCCCTCGCCCAGGGAATCGCGACCATCGGCCGCCTCCCCTTCCTGGGCACCCTGACGCACACCGGGCCGAACGGTGCGCACGCGGCACGCCGCAGCAATTCCGCCCAACGCCTCAGGGCGCTGTCCGGCGCGTTCACCGTCCCAGAGGAGCTGGCTGGTGCCCTGGTGAGTTCTCAGGGCCCCATCCTGCTCGTGGACGACTACACCGACTCCGGCTGGACCCTCGCAGCCGCTGCCCGGCTGCTACGTCTGACAGGCGCCGAACAGATCCTGCCGCTGGTCCTTGCCGCAGCGGGCTGACATTGCCTGTTCAGGCGTGCACGTGGGGCAGATGGGCGGCCCGCGCGTCAGATGTACCGACGTGCGGGCTTCCCTCTCCTCCGACATGGGAAATTTTGCCCGGCTGATGTCGCCCTGCGTCACCACCGAAAGTCAGCCGGAGCCGTTCGTTTGACAGACCCCGGCCCGGCGGGGCCCGTAGCCCACATCGTGGAGGATGGCGGCGGCCTCAGCAGGTCGGCGCCCTGCCCCGGTAGTGGTCCGACCTCGATGCGCGGGCGACGGCTTCCTGAGTGTGCGCCCAACCTCCCGCGACAGAACACCTGGTCCGTGGTTCCGGTGGCATGACGTCAAGTCAGAGGACCGGGACGCTGTTCCAGGGTCGGACGGCCTCGATCGCTGCCGCGGCGCGGAACACCGTGGCGTCGTCGTAGGTGCGTCCGACGACCTGCACCCCCGTCGGTACTCCGGTCGAGGCGAAACCGGAGGGCACGCTCAGCACCGGGCAGCGGCTGGCGATGTTGAACACTGTGGTCATTGCGGATTCCAGATAGAAGTCCAGCTCGACGCTGTTGATCACAACCTTGGTCGAGAGGTAGTCGTCGTCCGCCTTGAGCGCTGGGATGGCGGTCGTCGGGCACAGCAGGACGTCGTAGCGGTCCAGCAGGGCGCCGAGCGTCGTCTGCACCGCAGCCTCGATCTCAAGGCCCTGCAGGAGGCTGCCGGGCTCGCGGACGGCCTCGGCGGCTCGCCGGGCGAAGTCGAGCGCGTACGTGGTGAGCTGGTCGGCGTGCTCGGCGGCGACCGACGCGATGTAGGGGCCGAATATTGAGCCGAAGTGGATCATCGCTGCCCGCATCACGTCCGCCCGCATGATGGGGATCTCTACCTCCTCGACGATGGCTCCGGCCGCGCGCAGCGCCTCCGCGACCGCGCGGGTGTTGGCCTCGACCTCGGGATCGACCGGCCAGTCCCCGAGGGTGACCGAAAGCGCCACCCGCAGGCCTTCGGCGCCCTCGAACCGCTCGGGCAGGACGAGCTTGGGCCGCAGCGAGACCGCGTCCAACGGGTGGGGTCCCGCGATGACGTTCTCCAGCAGGGCGCAGTCTCCGACGGTGCGCGCCATCGGACCGTCGTGGCAGTACGTGTCGAGGTTGAACGGCGTCATCGCCGGCACGCGCCCGTACGGCGGCTTGAAGCCGACTGTGCCCGTGTACGAAGCGGGGATGCGGATCGAGCCGCCGATGTCGGAACCGGTCGCGAGCGTTGCCTCACCCGCCGCGAGCGCGGCGCCTGCGCCGCCCGAGGATCCGCCCGGAGTGAACTCCAAGTTCCACGGGTTGCGGGTGACGCCCCACAGCCGTGACTGCGTGTACCCCGCGCAACTGAACTCCGGGGTCGTGGTCCGGGCGTGCACGATGCCGCCGGCAGCCTGGACCCGCTCGATCACCGGGTGCGTCTGCTCGGCGATCTCGCCCTGGTACGCCAGGGAGCCGTCCGTGATGCGGCGGCCCGCGATGGGCTGCTCCTCCTTCGTCGCGACGGCGAGACCCTCCAGAGCGCGGGGTGCCTCGCCCTTGCCCCCGTACCGCGCTTCGGCCTCGCGGGCGGCGGCGAGCGCCTCCTCGAAGGTCTGCTCGGCAAGGGCGTTGACCTTCGGCTCGACGGCTTCGGCGCGCGCGATGACCGCGGTCATCAGCTCGACCGGTGACAGGGAGCGGTCACGGAAACGGCGCAGGGCCTC
Source organism: Streptomyces sp. NPDC048496 (assembly GCF_043200055.1). Taxonomy (NCBI): domain Bacteria; kingdom Bacillati; phylum Actinomycetota; class Actinomycetes; order Kitasatosporales; family Streptomycetaceae; genus Streptomyces; species Streptomyces sp. NPDC048496. The sequence goes on from NZ_JBICXB010000025.1 coordinate 10,809, forward strand.
GGTGGCCGGCAGATAGGCGATGTCGGTGAGGTCGGTCATGTGATGGTCCTTTGCGATGAATCAGAAGAGTCGGGTGGGCGCGCGGCGGCCTTCGGAGATGCGGGTCGGATCCCATCCAGGCCGCGGGCACGGAGTCGAGCAGGAGGCGGGTGCAGGGATGTTGGGCCTGGTCAGGACGGGTGTTGGGGGACCGGATTCGGCGGTCTTTCCGCCCTTGAGCACGATCACCTCGTCGGTGATGTGCCGGACGACCGCGAGTTCGTCGCTGACAGAGAGGAAGCTGATGCCCTCGTCGCGCCGGATGCCGGCGAGCGCGTTGGCGAATCCACGGGTGGAGCCGCGCTCCGAGGGCGCCTCGGTCAGGAGGCGGAGTGCACCAGCGCTCCCCCCACGTAGGTCTGCAGAACCCGGGCTGTGTGGATCTCCTCGGCCGGGGCGGTGAAGATGTCCCGGTCGAGGACCACCAGGTCGGCGAGGTGGCCCGGCCGCAGGGTGCCGACGTCGTCCGTGCCGTTGACGTGGGCCGAGCCCGCCGTGTAGGCCGCGACCGCGGTGGCGAGGTCGAGCCGCTCTTCGGGCAGGAAGACCCGGCCATCGGTTGCCCCGGGCTGCATCCGGTTGACGGCGACGTGGATTCCGGCGAGAGGGTCGGGGCTGCTCACGGACCAGTCGCTGCCCGCGGCGAGGGTCGCGCCGGCACGCAGCAGGGAGCCGAAGGGGTACTGCCAGGCGGCGCGTTCGGGACCCAGGAATGGGATGGTCAGCTCGTCCATCTGCGGCTCGTGCGAGGCCCAGAGCGGTTGGATGTTGGCTATCGCACCGAGCCGGGCGAAGCGCGGGATGTCGTCGGGGTGGACCACCTGCAGGTGGGCGAGGTGGTGTCGCGTGGCACGGCGGCCGTTGGCGGTGCGGGCCGCCTCGATCGCATCCAACGCCTCGCGCACCGCACGGTCGCCGAGGGCATGGAAGTGCACCTGGAAGTCGAGCGCGTCGAGCTCGGCGACGTACGCGCGCAGCGCGTCCGGGTCGACGAAGCTCAGTCCGCTGTTGGCGGTGGCGCAGCCGCACCTGTCCAGGTAGGGGCTGGTCATCGCGGCGGTGAAGTTCTCCGCGATGCCGTCCTGCATGATCTTCACCGAGTCGGCCCGGAACCTGCCGTGGGTCAGTTCCTCGCGGCGGGACACCAGCTCCGGGACCTGGTCGGAGCCTCGGCTGCGGTCCCACCAGAGCGCGCCGTTGACCCGGGCGGTGAGGATTCCCTCGCGGGCGGCGGTGAGATACGCGTCGGAGGGGTCGGGCTGGCCGTTGAACACGCCGAGCAGGGCGTCCTGCCAGCCGGTGATCCCGAGCGAGTGAAGCAGCCGCTGCGCGCGCAGCAGTCCGTCGAGGCGGTCGGCGGCGGTCTTTTCGGGCACGAGTCGGGCCACCAGGCCGGTGGCGCCTTCCTGGAGGACGCCGCTCGGTGTGCCGTCGCCCTCCCGTTCGATCCGGCCGTCGGCAGGGTCCGGGGTGTCCCGGGTGACGCTCGCGAGTTCGAGCGCGCGGGTGTTGGCCCAGGCACCGTGGTGGTCGCGGTTGATCAGATACACCGGCCGGTCCGGCACCACGGAGTCGAGCAGTTGTCGGGTCGGAAGGCCGCCCTCGAAGCTCTCCATGGACCAGCCGCCGCCGGTGATCCAGGTGCTGTCGGGGTAGGCATCGGCGAACTCGCGTAGGCGGCGCAGGTATTCGTCGACTCCCACGGTGCCGGTGAGGTCGCACTCGGCGAGCTCCAGGCCGCCGTAGACGGCGTGGATGTGGGAATCCTGGAAGCCGGGAAGTAGCAGCTTGCCCCTGAGGTCGACCACTTCGGTCTTCGGGCCGATCAGCTCCCGTACCTCGTCATGGCCGACGGCCGAGATCCGCTCCCCGGTGACGGCGAGGCTGCTCGCCCGGGTGCGGGCGGGGTCCCCGGTGTGCACGGGGCCTTGGGTGAAGACCAGATCGGCCTTGGTCATGGGAGGTGCTCCTGATGGGTCGGCGGTCCGTGAGCGGGCCGCTGGAGGGAACGATGGGTCGCGGTCCGTGCCGCGCGTCAGCAGGGCGCCGATCAGCCGACGCTGATCGGTTCGCTGTCAGGGGCGGCGTTGCGGTTACGGGTGAAGTAAGGCGACCGGCGGTGCCAGCGGGCCCATGCGGCGGCCAGCAGGCCGGAGCCGATCATCAGCACCGGGACGAGCAGTGCGAACCAGCCGTTGTCGGCGGAGACTTCGAAGTGATCGGTGGAGCGATAGAAGGTCCAGGTGAGGTAGCCGCCGGTGGCGAGCAGCGCGAGCGCGCCCAGCACCGGTGCGACGACCGCGCGCAGGGCCTCCAGTGGTGAGGTGCGCAGCAGGTGGCGGAAGCGCACCGCCGCGGCCACGGCGGTGAGGGCGTAGTAGAGGGCGACGACGATGCCGATCGCGTTGACGGCGGCGAAGATCAAGTCGTTGACGGTGGGGATGGCCAGCGCCATCGCGGCGAGGACCAGGGCGATCGCGGTGATCAGCAGGGTGCCGACGGCGGGGGTCCCGTGCTTGGGATGGAGACGCGTCCAGACGGAGCCGAGGACGCCGTCGCGGCCCATTGCGTACATCCCGCGGGCCGTGGGGATGACTGCGGCCTGCAGTGACGCTACTGCGGAGAACATGAGGGCGATGAGCGGCAGTGCGGCCAGCGGCTGCTCGGCGAGCTTCATGCCGAAGTAGGCGAGCCCTTGCGCGCCGTTGTCGGCCAGTTCGTCCAGCGGCAGGACCCGCTGGAAGGCGGTGCCGGCCAGCAGGAAGAGGAGCAGCATGACGGTCAGGGCGATGAACCCGCCGCGGGAGGCGTCCCGCGGGTTACTGACCTCTTCACCGACGCTGAAGACCGACTCGAAGCCCCAGTAGCAGAAGACCGCGAGCACCATGCCCTGGGCAAGGGCTTCGGCTGAGGGGATGTCGAAGGGGTTGTACCACTGGAGCGAGAAGGGCTGGTCCCCGGTGAACAGGCCGTAGCCGCAGAAGGCGATCAGCACGCCGTACTCGAAGATCAGCAGGTACTTCTGGAGACGCGCCGCGAGGTCGAGCCCGCGCACGGCGACCAGCGCGGCGGCGACCAGGACGGCCATGCCGAGGAGGGTGGACTGGAGGGTGGAGTCCGGATCGAGGGAGAGGCCGGCGACGCTGTGGACGGTGGCCTGGCCGAGGAGCTGGATGATCGCCGAGCCCGTCACCGTGGTGGTGTAGGCCATGAACACGATGGTGCCGACGACGTTGACCCATCCGGTCAAGAAGCCCAGCCAGGGACTGAAGATGCGGCCGACCCACTGGTAGCTGCTGCCGGCGTTGGGGTCGACACGGTTGAGCCGCCCGTATCCACCCGCTATGCAGAGAATGGGCAGGAAGGCCAACAGCATGATCGCCGGCAGGTGCAGGCCGACGATGCTCGCCATCAGGCCGAGTCCGATGCCGATACTGCTGGTGGCCGCGGTGCTCGACGCGGCGAGGACGATGCCGTCGACGACGCCTATGGACTTCTGCATAGCGGCCTCGGGGGCCTGGGCGCTTCTTCTCGACGTGGTGCTTGCATTCTTCACTGGTACCACCAACGGATCGTCGCCTGCCTGGGGGAAGGTAGCCGGAGGGCCTGGATGGCAGGTCATGAAACCGCCGCCTTCTTCACACGTCAATGGCGTTGTCATAAGCTCCGGGCCATGAATGAGCGTGTGATTCCGGAGCCGCAACGGCGGCGCAGAAGGCCGACGAAACAGGGCACCGTGCTGTCCGAGCAGGTCATTGTGGAGACGACCCTGCGGTTGGTCGGCCAGCATGGCGCTGATGCGTTGACGGTCCGACGGCTGGGAGCCGCGCTGGGCGCCGATCCCAGTGCGCTCTATCGGTACTTCCGCAACACCGACGACCTGCTGCTGGCGGTCGCCGACGAGCTCATCGGCCGTGCCCAGCTCGGCTGGAAGCTCACCGGCGAGTGGCGTACCGACCTGTGCGAGCTGGGTCTGCGCGTCCATGCCTCGTACCGGGCGCACCCGCAGGCCGCCCTGTTGGCGGCGCACCGAACGACCGGGCGGGACAACGAGATCCGGGCCGTGGAGATGATCCTCGGCGTGCTGCGGTCGGCGGGCTTCCCCGACCGGGAAGCGGTGCGGATCTATCACGCCTTCGTGGACCAGGCGCTTGCCTTTGCGGCCCTCGACGCGGCCGCGCTCGCCCTGCCCGCTCCCGCGCAGGCGGCCGATCTCCAGGTGTGGCAGGACCGCTACGGCCGCCTGGAAGCGAGCGCCTACCCTCACATCGGCGCCACTGTGAGCCTGCTGGCCGCCGACATGATGCACAGTGGCTATCCGTTCGCGCTGGAGCTGCTGCTCGACGCAGTCGCAGCCAGGCTGCCCGGGGCAGGTGGGGAGGCCGGCTGAGTCCGGATCAGGCGCTCTCGCCACGGGCCGCGCCAGGACCCGGGCCGGGCGGATCGCGGCCGAGAACCTGACTGCGTCGGCCTCGGGGCCGGGTGGGCCGCAGCACCGTGAGTTTATGTCAACACTGTTGACGATCTTCTGGGAGTGGAGTCTGATGGCTGGACCGCAGGCTCAGCCGCTCCACGCACCACCCGAGGAGTCCTCCGTGGATCCCGTCCGCGTGCTCCAGGACACCAGCCCCACCCCGTTCTGGCTGGACGACCCCGGTCACCCGCAGGCCACATCGGCCCTGGTCGCCGACACCCGCTGTGATCTGCTCGTGGTCGGTGGCGGCTACAGCGGCCTGTGGAACGCGGCGACGTCGTCCTGATCGAAGGCGAGGAGATCGGCTGGGCCGCATCCGGGCGCAACGGCGGTTTCTGCGAATCCAGCCTCACCCACGGTCTGAGCAATGGCTTCGATCGCTGGCCCGACGAGCTCGCCGAGCTGGAGCGGCTCGGCATCCAGAACCTCCAGGCGATCGAGGACACGATCAAGAATTACGGCATCGATTGTGACTGGGAGCGCACCGGCTCTCTCAACGTGGCGACCGAGCCGTACCAGGTCGACGACTTGCACGAGCTGGCCGCGCTCGCCGCCCGCTACGGCTCCGAGCAGACGGTACTGGACGCCGACCAGGTCCGCGCCGAGATCAACTCACCGACCTTCTTGGGCGCGCCCCGGGACAAGGAGGGCACGGCAATGCTCAACCCCGCGCGTCTCGCATGGGGCCTCAAGCAGGCCTGTCTGGACCTTGGCGTACGCATCCACGAGCACACCCGGGCAACTGCCATCGCGGAGGCCGGGCCAGGAATCGCGGTGCGGACCCCGTACGGACGCATCCTGGCGAACCGGGTCGCCCTCGCGACCAACGCCTTCCCCTTGCTGGTCAAGAGCCACCGCCTCTACACCGTCCCCGTGTACGACTACGCGCTGATGACGGAGCCTCTCACGGACGAACAGCACGCCTCTGTCGGCTGGCGCAACCGGCAGGGATGCTCCGACGTCGCCAACCAGTTCCACTACGTGCGGCTCTCCGCCGACAACCGCATCCTGTGGGGCGGCTACGACACCGTCTACCACTACCGGGGCCGGGTGCGTGCCGAGCACGACCAGCGGCCGGAGACCTTCGCTACCCTGGCGCGACACTTCTTCCGGACCTTCCCGCAACTGGAAGGGCTGCGCTTCACCCACGCCTGGGGCGGCGCGATCGACACCTGCACCCGCTTCTGCGCATTCTTCGACACCACTCACCGGGGCCGGGTCGCCTTTGCGGCCGGATTCACCGGCCTCGGAGTGGGTGCGACCCGCTTCGGTGCCGAGGTGATGCTCGACCTGCTGGCCGGCGAGCGCACCGAGTGGACCGAACTGTAGATGGTGCGGCGCAAGCCCCTTCCGTTTCCGCCGGAACCGGTCCGCTGGGCGGGAATCCAGGCCACCAGGTGGTCTCTCGCCCATGCGGACGAGAACTCCGGGCGACGTAACCTCTGGCTCAAGACCCTCGACCGGCTCGGCCTCGGCTTTGGAAGCTGATGTCTCGTCATCCGATCAAGGCTGTTCGTCGGGCGGGTTGAACCCCCAGGTCCGGCCGGTGACCTGGTCGGAGCAGATGCCGACCTGGTCGGCGAAGAGCACCTCGGCGCCCTCGGCCCTCACCCTCGTGCGGATCGTCGGCCAGGCCAAGCTCCTGACTTGTTCAATTGAGCCCAGACGCTCGGTCTGCAGCCGTAGTGTCCAGGGTGTCGGTCGGCACGGGCCCGCAGTGCTCCTTGCCGCCCTCGGGCTGGCTCATTGATAGCGTGCCGCCGCCGGCCGACACCCGCGGCAACCGTGCGCTGAACTCGGTCTTGCACACGATCGCCATCTGCCAGATCCGTGACGGCGGGCGCGGACAGGACTACTACCTGCGCAGGATCGCGGAGGGGAAGACGCCCGCAGAGGCTCGAAGGGCCCTGAAACGGCGTCTGTCCAATGTGGTCTACCGGATCATGAAACGTGATCAACGGACCCACCTCGCCCAGGTCGCTTGACACACAGAGGCGCTATCAGGTCATGTTCCACGCGGCCGGAGCCATGAGAACGAGCCCCGGCGGCCGGACAGTACAACGCGAAGACAGCCCAGCAGGGCATCAAGTCAGTGCCAGAGTCACGACCACCGGAACCCACGTACCACTATCAATGTCAGTGCCGCCTGCCATCCAGGTGCAACGCCCGGCGGCGCCCATCACCAAAGCCGATGCCGCTGCCGGGCACACCCCTGCGCAGCAACGCGGAGCACGGCGCCCCGTCCCGGGTCAGGGCCTGGCACCGGCTGGCCACACGCCTTCCTGAACTCTCTGAACCGGACACCCGGATCGAGCGCTCTAACAAGAGGCCGCAGAACCTACTGAATAGCGGACAGAGTCCGAGTTTGGAGAGGGCAGCGCTTCGGGGGCTGACCAGCAGCACATCCACCTCGCCCGCGGCCACCTCGGCCTGGACGGTCTCCCACTCCTCGGTATTGGACGAGTTGATCGTGCGGGCGATGATGCCGGCCCGGGCCGCGGCCGCGACCTGGTTGCGCATCAGCGCGAGCAGCGGAGAGACGATCACGGTCGGGCCGCTGCCCTGCGCCCGCAGGAGCGAGGTCGCGACGAAATACACGGCGGACTTGCCCCAGCCGGTCCGCTGGACGACCAGCGCTCTGCGCTTGTCCGCGACGAGCGCCTCGATGGCCCGCCACTGGTCCTCGCGCAGCCGGGCAGTGCCGGTGGTGTCCCCGACGAGTCGGGCCAGTACGGAATCGGCCGAAGCCCTGAGCTCTGCGCGGTCTGCGTTGGTCATGCCCCCATGCAACCCGATGGCTACGACAAACGGCGAACGACCCCGCGTCCCTGTGGACAACTTATCCACAGGGGGTCGCGGAATTCTGCTGTCCGCGGGACGGTCATGCCATGAACCAGCACCACGAATCCACCGGACCGGCCGACGAGCAGCAGATCACTCTGCGCGGGCCCGCCGAACTCGCCGATGCCCTTCCGTATCTCATGGGCTTCTATCCGAACGACAGCGTGGTCATGGTCGCTCTGCACGGCGGCCGGGGCCGCTTCGGCGGGCGGCTCAGGCTCGGAATTCCGCAGTCGCCGCAGGAATGGCCACACATCGCCGAGCAGCTCGCCGAGTGCCTGGTCAAGGGGAGCGAGCGACGCGGTGAGCACCCTGATGCGATCGTCGTATTCCTCTGCCAGGATCCTGCCGACGGGGAGACCCCGGGCCAGACGATGGAGCGCCTGCGACCGCTGGCCCAGCGTCTGCGCACGGCCTGCGGGGCTCTCGATGTACCCGTCCTCGAAGCGCTCTGCATCTCCGGCGGACGCTACTGGTCCTACTGCTGTCCGGATGCGCGCTGTTGCCCGGGCGAGGGTAACGGCTTGTCCCTGCCGGGCACTTCGGTGATGGCGGCCGCCGCCACTTACGCGGGTATTCAGGTCCGGGGATCTCTGAGGGAGATGGAAGCCAGACTGGCGCCTCTGAAGACCCCGGCCGTGGCAGAGCAACCGCAGGCCCTCGACTCGGCCGGTGCTGCACTGGTGCCGAGGATCCTCGACGAGGAGGGACGCAAGGAAGTGGCTCGCGAGACCCTCGGGCTCGCGCGCGTCCTGATGAAACGCCTCCGGGAGGCGCCGACGACCGCGCCCTCCGCGGCCGACGGCCGGGACGACTCGCTGATCAGCAATGACGAGGCCGCCGCGGTGATCCTCGGTCTTCAGGACCGGGAGACCCGGGACAAGGCCGCGGAATGGATGGAAGGGCCCGAAGCCCAATCCGCCCTGCGGCTGTGGCAGGCGCTCTCACGCCGTTGCGTCGGACCGTACGAGGAACACGCTGCTGCGCCGCTCACCCTGGCCGGCTGGGTCTCCTGGTCGACCGGCGACGAGCCGGGCGCTCGGGTCGCACTGGGGCTGGCCCTCCGGGTGGACCCCGACTACACCTTCGCTCAACTGCTCCATCAGGCGTGCAACGAAGGACTCGATCCGGAGGCTCTGCGCCGCTGCCTGCGCGGGGAGAGCAGCGAGCAGAAGGAGCGAGGTCACCATCGTGCCGAGCGAGTCGTCCGGCCCCGCACGGTACGCCCGTCGGCGGTGAGGCGGAACAAGACGCAGCCCCGCCCGGCCCGGCCGAGGGCGGTCGCGCGACGCCGTGACCGTGAGCCGCGGGCCCACGGTCACGGCGGGGCCGGCGGCGGCCGATGACCATGGATACCGATCGCCCGGCGTCGGGCAGGGGAGCGGGGGCGCGGCGCAGGGCATCGAGTTGAGCGGGCGCAGACAGCGAGACCGACAAGAGCGACGAAGGGGAGCCGCCGGTGCGAAGCTTCTGCCCACCGGAACACAACGGCCTCCGGGGTGCTGCCGTGGCGTGCCCCGGAGAACGACTCTCATCGCGCGGGTGGCGAGCCGACCAGTTTCTGGGGCCGGGCTGGATGAAGATCATGACGAAGGGAGTGTTTATCGTCAGGCAGACGACTATGATCACGGCATGCCGCCCTACGACCCGTCGACCTTCCCGCCCTTCGCTGTCACCGTCGACCTGGTTGTGCTCACCGTGCGCCGTCATGCGCTCTGTGCGCTGGTGGTTCGCCGCGGCGAGTCCCCGTTCCAGGGCAGGTGGGCACTTCCCGGTGGCTTCGTCAGAGCCGATGAGGACCTCGGAGCCGCTGCGGCGCGTGAGCTCGTCGAGGAAACCGGATTGTGCGCGCAGGACCCGGTGGCTCCGGCAGTCGGCAACGGTGCCCACCTCGAACAGCTCGCCACCTACGGCGACCCCAAGCGCGACCCCCGGATGCGGGTCGTCAGCGTGGCTCACCTCGCACTCGCCCCCGACCTGCCCGCTCCCCGCGCGGGCGGCGACGCGAACAGTGCACGATGGGCACCTGTCGAGGATCTGCTCGGGCCGGAGGGCGGTTTCGGCCGCGAGGGTGAACAGCACGCCCCGCTCGCCTTCGATCATGCGCAGATCCTCGCCGACGGCGTCGAGCGGGCACGTTCCAAGATCGAGTACTCCTCGCTGGCCACCGCTTTCTGTCCGCCTGCGTTCACGGTCGGAGAGCTGCGCCGGGTGTATGAAGCGGTCTGGGGGGTGGTTCTGGATCCACGGAACTTCCATCGCAAGGTGACGGGCACCCCCGGCTTCCTGGTGCCTGCCGGCGGAACGACCACCCGCCAGGGCGGGCGCCCCGCCCAGCTCTTCCGGGCCGGCGCGGCCACCGTGCTCAACCCGCCGATGCTGAGGCCCGAGGTCTGACCTCGCGGAACGCCCGCAGGGCCGATGATGCGCTAAAAGTCTGATATGTCGGGTTATCGTGCTGCAGTATTCGCCCTGCCGCCGAGCGGTCTCACCTCCCGCGAGAGAAGCGATGCTCCAGGCCATCGGACTCACCAGCGCCCCCCACCGCGGCCGTCCGCCCGCCGTGGACGACCTCACCTTCGAAGCCGGACCCGGCCGCGTCACGGCACTCCTCGGCGCCCCCGGTTCCGGCAAGACCACAGCCCTCCGTCTGATGCTCGAAATCGAGGCGGGTCGCGGTGTCACCTACTTCCGTGGCAGGCCGCTGCACCGTATCCCGCATCCCGCCCGTGAAGTGGGAGTGCTCCTCGGGGACGTGCCTGGCCATCCCGGCCGCACCGTCCGTGGCCAGCTCCGCATGCTCGGCGCCGCAGCAGGGGTACCCGCCTCCCGGGCCGACGAGCTGCTCGACACCGTCGGTCTCGCCGGGTTCGGCGACCAGCGCATCGGTGCGCTCTCGCTCGGCATGGACCGCAGGCTGGGCCTCGCGTCGGCGCTGCTCGGAAACCCCCATGCGCTGATCCTCGACGATCCCGGAGAGGGGCTCTCGCCACGCGAGAACGCTTGGTTGCACGGGTTCCTGCGTGCCCATGCCACGCAGGGAGGAACGGTCCTCTACACCACCTGTGACCCCAAGGAGGCGGCGCGCGCCGCCGACCACGTGGTCACCGTCGACGCCGGACGGCTGGTCTCCGACCAGAACGTCATCGACTTCTCGCGTACCCGTCTGCGCCCCCGCGTCGCAGTCCGGACTCCGCACGCCGCACGGCTCGCCGCAGTCGTGAGCCGTGAGGCGCGGGCGGCCCGGCGTTCCGTCGAGGTGGTCACCGAAGCGGGCAGCCGCCTCTCGGTGTACGGCAGCACGTGCGCGGAGATCGGCGACACGGCATTCCGTCACGGTGTACCCGTTCACCAACTCGCCGACGAGATCGCCGACACCGGCCCCGCAACGGCCGTCGCTCCCGAAGTGGAGGCGGCATCGCCGGGGAGGGCGTCACCCGCGTCGGGCCCGGAGGCGGCACTGGCGCAACCGGAGCCGACTGCCTCCGAGCCGGAGGCTGTGCCGCAAACGGCATCGCCCGTCCCGGGTCCGGAACACGCGCCGTCGATCCGCCGGCGGCCGGCTCGTGGTCCGCACCGGCCGCTCCGCTACGAACTGCGCCGTCTCTTCGGCGTCAGGACAACGACGTTGATCATGGCGGCCGTTCTGGTCGTCTCGGTCGGGCTCTCCGTCCTTCTCGCCCGCACCGGCCATGCCCCGCTGCCGAACTTGCTTGCAGCTTGGCCCACGACGCTGCCCCTGCCGCCTGCTGCTGCGGGTGCCGGACTGCTCGGCGCGCTCTCCTTCGGCGACGAGTTCCGCTACCCCGCGCTTGCGGCAGGCCACGGCACCGTCCCCCGCCGCCTCGGTCTGCTCCTGGCCAAGCTGGCGGTCTCCGCGGGTGTCGCGCTGCTTCTTGCCCTGATCGTTGTGGCGGCCTCTGCCGAGGCACTCTGCCTCGTGTACGGAGGCGACTTGGTCAGCGTTCCATCGAATACAGCTTTTCTCGCAGCAAGTTGGGTGGGCCTGAACGTGGGCTGCGCCTGGGCGGGTCTGCTGGCCGCCGGAATCTTCCGAGTGACCGCCGCTGGAGTCGCCGCAGTGCTCGCTGTGCCCGCGCTCGTCGTTCCGCTTGTCCGAAGAGTGCTGTCGGGGCCGGCCGGCCACTCGGTACTCGGGCTCCCCGGCAGGCTCCGCGAACTGGCTTGGGTGCAGTGGCCGGACGGGACGGACTCCTGGGTGATGGCGGGGGTGCGCGTGGTCGCGCACCCCGTGGGGGCGGCGCTGTCGTTGTTGCTCTCGGTCCTCATCTGTGCGTATGTGTTCACCAGCCTTCGCGGCAGGGTCCGTTGGTGATCACGGAGCGCGGCCACCCGGTCACGAGACCTGCAATTCCCTTGAGGATGCCCGTTTTATACGGATAAGGCGTCAATTGGGGGGTGGGCGCCGATCACCCTTTCGTGTGCTTTTCACCAAAGACCTCAAGGGGTGGGCGAGCCGCGCCGACAAAGGATGCGTGAGTACCCTTGCGCACACCATGATGACCGCCGCCCGCTCCGTCGATTCCGGCCTCGCCGGCTCGGGTGAACTCGACCGCTACCCCTATACGGAGGCGCCGGCCGGCGAGCGCGCCGCCATCCGTTCGTGGGACGGCACCGATGCAGAGCTGGGGCGAGCGGGCCGGCGGGGTTCGGCCAGCCGTGGCCGTGGCCTCCACGGACAGCTCGTTCAGCAGCTCGGTCAGATGATTGTCTCCGGTGATCTGGGTGCCGATCGCCCGCTCGTGCCGGAGGAGATCGGCCAGCGTTTCGAGGTCTCCCGCACCGTCGTACGTGAGTCTCTGCGCGTTCTTGAGGCCAAGGGCCTGGTCAGCGCCCGGCCCAATGTGGGTACCCGGGTCCGTCCGGTAAGCGACTGGAATCTGCTGGATCCCGACATCATCGAATGGCGAGCCTTCGGTCCGCAGCGTGACGACCAGCGTCGTGAGCTGGGTGAGCTCCGCTGGACGATCGAACCGCTCGCCGCTCGCCTCGCCGCCGGTCACGGCCGTGAGGACCTTCAGCAGCGGCTCGGTGACATGGTCGAGATCATGGGGCACGCGCTCGCGCAGGGCGACGTGATCACCTACTCGCGGGCTGACGCCGAGTTCCATTCCGTGCTGATCCAGGCCGCCGGCAACCGCATGCTCGAACATCTCTCCGGCATCGTCTCCGCCGCCCTCCAGGTCTCGGGTGGTCCGGTCACCGGCTGTGACCGCCCCGGCGAGGCGTCCCTCGGTCACCACGTCCGGATCGTCGACGCCCTCGCGACTGGCGATGCGGCAGGTGCCGAGGCGGCCATGCGTCAATTGCTCGTCGTCCACCCCGAGGTGGAGCGGGTGGTGCCGGCGCCGCGCGAGCACTGACGCGGTACGGCCAGGGTGTACGAACCATGTGTCGCCGGACCCTCGCGGTCCGGCGGCTCAATTGTTGAAGGATGTCGCTCTTCGTCACATTCGCCGTGAATGGGGTGTGACTCGGGCCACGCAGATTGGGCGTAACACTCCTTGAGGTGGTGCGATGACTTAAGAGGTGACCGCCGCGGAAGGAATACAGCAGCCATTGACGGCGCTGTGCAGTTCTGAGGCCAAACCCGCGCCGTCGGTACATTCCCAGCCCGACGGTCGTCGGTTCCAGCCCTCTCCCGGGCCGGGCCGGAAGCCGTTTTCCATCGTTCCGAGAGGTTGTTCGTGTCGGCCAGCACATCCCGTACGCTCCCGCCGGAGATCGCCGAGTCCGAGTCTGTGATGGCGCTCATCGAGCGGGGAAAGGCTGATGGGCAGATCGCCGGCGATGACGTGCGTCGGGCCTTCGAGGCTGACCAGATTCCGCCAACCCAGTGGAAGAATGTTCTGCGCAGCCTCAACCAGATCCTCGAGGAAGAGGGTGTGACGCTGATGGTCAGTGCCGCGGAGTCGCCGAAGCGCGCCCGCAAGAGCGTCGCAGCGAAGAGCCCGGTCAAGCGCACCGCCACCAAGACTGTCGCGGCCAAGACGACCGTGACGAGGACCGTCGCGGCCACCGCCGCCCCGTCGGCCGAGACCGTGGACGTGGTGGCGGACGACGCTGCCGCGGCCAGCCCTGCGAAGAAGGCGGCAGCCAAGAAGACGGCTGCCAAGAAGACCGCCGTGAAGAAGACGGTGGCTAAGAAGACCGCAACGAAGAAGGCCGGCAAGAAGGACGCCGACGAGCTCCTCGACGGCGACGAGGCTGTCGAGGAAGTACAGGTCGGCAAGGGCGACGAGGAGGAGGGCGAGGGCGAGAGCAAGGGATTCGTCCTCTCCGACGACGACGAGGACGACGCGCCCGCGCAGCAGGTCGCCGTCGCAGGCGCCACGGCCGACCCGGTCAAGGACTACCTGAAGCAGATCGGCAAGGTCCCGCTCCTCAACGCCGAGCAGGAGGTCGAGCTCGCCAAGCGCATCGAAGCGGGCCTGTTCGCCGAGGACAAGCTGGCGAACTCCGACAAGCTCGCGCCGAAGCTCAAGCGAGAGCTGGAGATCATCGCCGAGGACGGGCGCCGCGCCAAGAACCACCTGCTGGAGGCCAACCTCCGCCTCGTGGTCTCGCTGGCCAAGCGTTACACCGGCCGCGGCATGCTCTTCCTGGACCTGATCCAGGAGGGCAACCTCGGTCTGATCCGTGCGGTCGAGAAGTTCGACTACACCAAGGGCTACAAGTTCTCCACGTACGCCACCTGGTGGATCCGTCAGGCGATCACTCGCGCCATGGCCGACCAGGCCCGCACCATCCGTATCCCGGTGCACATGGTCGAGGTCATCAACAAGCTCGCGCGTGTGCAGCGTCAGATGCTCCAGGACCTGGGCCGTGAGCCCACCCCGGAGGAGCTGGCCAAGGAGCTCGACATGACCCCCGAGAAGGTCATCGAGGTCCAGAAGTACGGTCGTGAGCCGATCTCCCTCCACACGCCGCTGGGTGAGGACGGGGACAGTGAGTTCGGTGACCTGATCGAGGACTCCGAGGCGGTCGTCCCGGCCGACGCGGTCAGCTTCACGCTCCTCCAGGAGCAGCTGCACTCGGTGCTCGACACCCTTTCCGAGCGTGAGGCCGGCGTGGTCTCGATGCGCTTCGGTCTCACTGACGGTCAGCCGAAGACCCTTGACGAGATCGGCAAGGTCTACGGCGTGACGCGTGAGCGCATCCGTCAGATCGAGTCGAAGACCATGTCGAAGCTGCGCCACCCGTCGCGTTCACAGGTGCTGCGCGACTACCTCGACTGAGTCGCGGGAGTAGGCAGACCGAGGGCCCGGTTCCGAGGAACCGGGCCCTCGGCGCATGTGCGGGTGCGGTTGCCGACATGGCGGATGACTCTGAGTGGGCATGATCCACCGCAGAGTCAGGAGTACGCATGTCCCGTACCGTCGTCCGCGCCATGACCGGGCTGCTCGCCCTGGTTGCCGCGGCAGCTGTGATACCGCTCGGGTCCCCGGTTCCGGCGGCTGCCGACAGCATCGTCATCGGTGGGCAGCCGGCACACGTCAAGGACAGCCCGTGGGTCGTGGCGCTGTCCAGCCGTAACCGATTCGGAGGTACCCGTGCGGGCCAGTTCTGCGGTGCCGTGCTGGTAGGGCCGACGAAGGTGCTGACCGCCGCCCACTGTCTGGGCCGGGAGGCGCTCGGCACCGATGTGGGCCAGGTGCGCGACCTGCGGATCATTGCCGGGCGGGATGAGCTGACCGGCTCCGGTGGCCGGGAGGTCGCGGTCAAGGGCACATGGATCAACCCGGGGTACGACCCCACCACCAACTCCGGCGATCTGGCGGTGCTCACGCTGGCCGATGCGCTCCCCGGAGAGAGCGTGATCCCGATGGCCACAGCCGGTGACCAGTCCGATGAGCCGGGTAGCGCAGCCCTCGTCTACGGCTGGGGGGACATCTCCGGGAACGGTGACTACGTGACGTCGCTCCGCTCCGCCCAGGTGAGTGTTCTGCCGGACAGCACGTGCCAGCGGGCCTACCCGGGTGGCAGAGGCGCCGCGTACGAGGCCTCGACGATGCTCTGCGCGGGCGAACCGCAGGGCGGGCACGACGCATGCCAGGGGGACAGCGGAGGGCCGCTGGTGGCCGGTGGGCGGCTCATCGGCCTGGTGTCCTGGGGGAATGGCTGTGGGGTCGCGGGCAGCCCCGGCGTCTACACGAGGATCTCCGCGGCTGCGGGCTGGATGGCAGGCAGTAGCTGACCAGCGCCGCTCCGTAGGTACGAGAACGGGCGGCTCCCCCCTCGGTGGGGGAGCCGCCCGTCGGCCGGTACGGAGCCGGACCCTGGCTCGTCGTGGATGCGAGGTGTCAGTGTTGTTCCTCTTCGACGGCATTGGCCTGCACGGCCGTCAGTCGGTCCGTCTCATCCTGTATTTCCGCGGCGATCTTCTTGAGTTCCGGCTCGAACTTGCGACCGTGGTGGGCGCAGAAGAGCAGTTCACCGCCGCTGATCAGGACGACGCGCAGATATGCCTGGGCGCCGCAACGGTCACAGCGGTCTGCTGCGGTCAGCGGGCTCGCGGGGGTCAGAACAGTAGTCACGTCGCCTCTTCTCTAGCTCGACGAGCTGTCGTACCAGGGTCAACATCCAACCAGGCCGAAAACGTTCCCGCTCGTGGCTTTTCTTCGAAACTTCTTCTCAAGATGGCCGTCTGTTGCCGGTTGGCGGCGAATGTGCCGTATTGCGTAGCGCTACGGTTTCGCGTTGCTTGTATCGGTCGGTCGGTCCGTCCGGCCGGCTTGCCGGTTTGTTCATGAGGACGTGCCCGGAGCCTAAATGGTTCATGCCTCGAAGGGAACGTGATGTGCGCGTCACTCCAACGAGGGATCGAACGCGTATGCGAGGCTGGTCTAGTGTGAGCATTCCCCGAGGGCGGCGGTACAACCGCTCTATCAAGCCTCGGTACGCTCTCAGCGGCAACCGAAGCCGAGCCCGTTACCCACCTGGACCCCAAATGAAATTCAGCGAGGAGCGAACCGCGTGACCGCCGATACGTCCGTGCCGTCCACTGCGCTGCTGACCGGAGCAGACCGAGACGGCTCCAACTACACCGCGCGGCACCTTCTCGTACTGGAGGGGCTTGAGGCGGTCCGCAAGCGCCCCGGGATGTACATCGGGTCGACCGACAGCCGTGGCCTCATGCACTGCCTCTGGGAGATCATCGACAACTCCGTCGACGAGGCCCTCGGGGGTTACTGCGACCACATCGAGGTCATCCTCCACGAGGACAACTCCGTCGAGGTCCGGGACAACGGCCGGGGCATCCCCGTCGACGTGGAGCCCAAGACCGGACTGTCCGGCGTCGAGGTCGTCATGACCAAGCTGCACGCCGGCGGTAAGTTCGGCGGCGGCTCGTACGCCGCGTCCGGTGGTCTGCACGGTGTGGGAGCCTCCGTGGTCAACGCGCTCTCGGCCCGCCTCGACGTCGAGGTCGACCGCAACAGCGCGACCCACTCGATCAGCTTCCGGCGCGGGGTGCCGGGCATCTTCACCGAGCAGGGGCCGGACAGCCCGTTCGACCCGGCCAACGGCCTCCGCAAGGGGAAGCGGGTCCCGAAGACGCGCACCGGCACCAGGGTGCGCTACTGGGCCGACCGGCAGATCTTCCTCAAGGACGCCAAGCTCGGCCTGGAGACGCTCTACCAGCGGGCCCGGCAGACGGCATTCCTCGTCCCCGGACTCACGATCGTCGTACGCGACGAACGCGGTCTCGACGGTGAGGGCAAGACCGAGGAGACGTTCCGCTTCGACGGCGGGATCAGCGAATTCTGCGAGTACCTCGCCCAGGACAAGGCCGTCTGCGATGTGCTCCGGCTGACCGGGCAGGGCACCTTCAAGGAGACCGTGCCGGTCCTGGACGAGCGCGGGCACATGACGGCGACCGAGGTCACGCGTGAGCTGGCTGTCGACATCGCCATGCGCTGGGGCACGGGATACGACACCAACCTCAAGTCCTTCGTCAACATCATTGCCACCCCCAAGGGCGGCACACACGTGACCGGGTTCGAACGCTCCGTGACCAAGACGGTCAACGAGGTGCTCCGGTCCGCGAAGCTCCTGCGGGTCGCCGAGGACGACATCGTCAAGGACGACGCCCTGGAGGGCCTCACCGCAGTCGTCACCGTACGGCTGGCGGAGCCGCAGTTCGAGGGCCAGACCAAGGAGGTCCTCGGCACCTCGGCGGCCAACCGGATCGTCGCCAATGTCGTCGCCAAGGAGCTCAAGGCATTCCTCACCTCCACCAAGCGTGATGCCAAGGCGCAGGCCAGGGCGGTCCTGGACAAGGCGGTCGCCGCCGCGCGCACCCGCATCGCGGCCCGGCAGCACAAGGACGCACAGCGTCGCAAGACGGCGCTGGAGTCCTCCTCGCTGCCCGCCAAGCTCGCGGACTGCCGCAGCGACGACGTGGACCGCAGCGAGCTCTTCATTGTGGAGGGGGACTCCGCGCTCGGCACGGCCAAGCTCGCCCGGAACAGTGAGTTCCAGGCGTTGCTGCCGATCCGGGGCAAGATCCTCAATGTCCAGAAGGCGTCCGTCTCGGACATGCTGAAGAACGCCGAGTGCGGCGCGATCATCCAGGTCATAGGGGCCGGGTCCGGGCGGACCTTCGACATCGACGCCGCCCGCTACGGCAAGATCGTCCTCCTGGTGGACGCCGATGTCGACGGCGCGCACATCCGCATCCTGCTGCTCACGCTCTTCCAGCGGTACATGCGGCCCATGGTCGAGGCGGGACGCGTCTACGCCGCCGTGCCCCCGCTCCACCGGATCGAGCTGGTCCAGCCGAAGAAGGGCCAGGACAAGTACATCTACACGTACTCCGACGGCGAGCTGCGCCAGACGCTGCTGGAGCTGCAGCGCAAGAAGGTCCGGTACAAGGACTCGATCCAGCGGTACAAGGGGCTGGGCGAGATGGACGCCGACCAGCTGGCCGAGACCACGATGGATCCGCGCCACCGCACACTGCGGCGGATCAACATCGGCGACCTCGAATCCTCCGAGCAGGTCTTCGATCTGCTGATGGGCAACGAGGTCGCGCCCCGCAAGGAATTCATCACCAGCTCGGCGGCCACACTGGACCGCTCGCGCATCGACGCGTGACCGGCAGCCGCCGTCTCCACCCGTGGGTGGAGACGGCGGCTCCACCCACGATCAACCCCTGAGCCGATCCTCTGACCTGGCATTTTCCGTAGCGTCGAAGGTGTTGAACCTTTCCGCACTTCGGAGGCCGCCATGTCAGGGCTCATCAATGTCCTGGTGATCGTTGCCGTCATCGCGCTCGTCGCGGTCCGCCAGTGCTCGGCACGACGGATCTCGGACGACCGGCGCTGGTGGGTCCTGCCCGGCATTCTCATCTTCTTGTCCCTGCGCGAACCCGGCCTGACCGACCCCCGCCACGAAGCGCTGTCCGTGATGGTCCTCGGTGCCGAACTGCTGGTCGGGCTGGTCATCGGCGTCGGCTGGGGCTGGACGACCCGGCTGTGGCGCGGGTCGGACGGATCGCTGTGGAGCAGGGGCACCAAGGCCACCGTCCTGGTCTGGACGGGAGGTCTGGCGCTGAGAGCCGCGCTGTACGGGACGGCCGTGCCGATGGGCATACGTCAGGGCAGTGCCGCCCTCATGGCAGCTCTCGCGCTGACGCTGCTCGCGCGCAGCGGTGTGCTGACCTGGCAGGCCCGGGGGATGAGCCCGGCATACGGTGATGCGGTCGGCGGCCTGTCGTCGCAGCCGGTGTGGAAGGACCGTGTGTGACACGCGCTACCTGGACGAGTTGGCCGTCCCGGGAGGCACTCTCCCGGCAGGGGCGCACGCGCCCACGGGCGGTCATTGCCTGGTCCGTACGCACGCTCCTGCTGGCCCTCGTGCTCTGGGGCAGCGTCACTGCCGGAAAGTTCGGTCCCTGGGAAGTCGCGGTCGGACTGCTGGGCGTAGTGGGCTGCGGCTGGACCGCATGGGCGTTCTTCCGGACCAGTCTGGAACACCGGCTGTGGCCCTCCCTCGGGCTCATGGCGCTGCTGATGGCGGCGGCCTTCGGGGCGCAGCAAGCCGGTGCCGGTGTGCCGGCCGTAGTCCTGTGGTGCGGCTGCGCGGTGACCGCGCTGGAGCGGTTGCCGCTCTCGGCGGCCGTTCCCGCCACGGCCGTCGCGCTCGCCGCGTACGCCGCTGTCAACACCGACGGGTGGATGACGACGGCGCTGACCACGGGGGGCCTCTGCCTCGCGGGATATGTGCTCCGGTTGGATGCCGAGGCACGTGGCAGCGCCCTGCGGCTCCTGGCGCAGGAGCGGGCGGCGAGGGCGGCGGAAGCGGAATCGGCTGCGCTGAACGAACGCTCCAGGATCGCTCGGGAGATACACGATGTGCTCGCGCACAGTCTTTCTGCGCAGTTGGTGCACCTGGAGGCGGCGCGGCTGCTCATCGCACGAGAGCCTTCCGGGGAGTTCCGGGATCAGGTCCTGGAGCGAGTGGTGGCGGCCCGTTCGATGGCGCGCGAAGGGCTCGCCGAGACCCGTCAGGCGCTCTCCGCGCTCCGGGGCGAGGTCGCGCCGGTGGAGGACTTCCTGAGGCAGCTGGTGACTGCGGAGCCGGGCGAGATGACCGTGGCCGGGGAGCAGCGGCCGCTGACGGCAGACGCCTCGCAGGCGGTCCGGCGGGTGGCGCAGGAGGCGCTGACCAATGTGCGCAAACATGCGCCGGGGGCCACCGTTCTCGTACGGCTGGAGTATCTGCCGGGCGAAGTCGCCCTGGAGGTCAGGGACCGGGGCGGCCGCCGGCCCGTGGACGAGCTCGCTGTCAGCGGCTCCGGATACGGTCTGCTGGGAATGAGGGAGCGCGCCGAGCTGCTCGGCGGGACGTTGGAGGCAGGCCCGGGCGAGGAGGGGTTCGTGGTGAGTCTGCGGGTGCCCGCGTGAACGCGCGGGTCGTGGTCGCCGACGATCAGTCGGTGGTGCGCGAGGGAATTGTGATGCTCCTGGGGCTGTTGCCCGGAATCGAGGTGGTGGGATCGGCGAGGGACGGGGACGAGGCCGTGGCGCTCGTCGCCGAGCGGGCACCCGATGTGGTTCTGATGGATCTTCGGATGCCGCGCTGCGACGGGGTGGAGGCAACACGGCGCATCCGCACGGAGTATCCGGGCACACAGGTGGTGGTCCTCACGACGTTCGCGGACGACGACTCGCTCTTCCCCGCGCTGCAGGCGGGGGCCCGCGGCTACCTCACCAAGGACGCCGGGGGCGACGAGATCGTGCGGGCCATCCAGGCAGTGCTGTCGGGCGAGGCCGGGCTCTCGCCCGTGGTGCAGCGCCGGCTGCTGGAGCGGGTCACCACAGCACCGGCCCCCGCCGGGCCGGTGCCTGAGGAGTCGCGACTGCCCGACGGTCTCACGCCCCGCGAGGCGGAAGTACTCGTTCTGATCGCCGAGGGCATGTCCAACCAGGAGATCGCCCGCAAGCTGCACATCTCGCAGGCCACGGTGAAGAGCCACATCAACAATCTCTTCGCCAAGGCCGGGGTGCGCGACAGAGCGCAGGCCGTGCGCTATGCGTACGTTCGGGGTCTTGCACGCCCGGGACATCCTTCACCTGAAGAGGTGAAGAGAGGCGAATGAAGTGCCCGGGATCTTCCTGATCTGCTCATTCTTGGGTACGCGGCCGAAGTGGTCCGTGGACAAGGGGAGTTGTTCGGTGGAGAAGGAAGCAGGGCGCGACGTTGCAGCGATGCGAGTGGACGACCCGTGGTACGACGCTCTGGCCTCCGGATGGGGCGAGCTGGACGGTGCGGGGGGCTTCGTGTCCGTCGGGCCACCCGGGCCCGTGGCCCCGCAGCGCAGCCACAGCGCGGCCGACATCTATCTGGAGGTGCAGCGCAGCGCGGCCTTCCAGGAAGTGCGCCGTCGATACCGGCGGTTCGTCGGCCCCGCCACCCTGGCCTTCTTCGTCTGGTACCTCGCCTACGTTGTCACGGCGGTCACCGCACCCGGGCTGATGGCCCGTCCGGTCGCCGGGGCCGTCAACGTGGCGATGGTCGCGGGGCTCGGGCAGTTCCTTACCACGTTCCTGCTCACCGGGGCGTACACCCGTCATGCGCGGCTGCGCAGGGACCGGGCCGCGCTCGATCTGCGGTGGGAGACTCAGGAGATGACGCGGGGGATCGGGCGTTGAGCGGGAATCACCAGACCCTGGCGTTGCTTTTGTTCAGCGCATTCATCGCCGTGACGCTCGCCATCACCACCTGGGTGAGCCGCAACCGGCACGGATCGGCGGAGGAGTTCTATGCCGGCGGTCGGTTGTTCTCCCCCATGGAGAACGGTTTCGCGATCGCTGGCGACTACATGTCGGCCGCATCCTTTCTCGGTATCTCCGGCCTGATTGCGCTGGTCGGATACGACGGCATGCTCTACTCGGTCGGCTTCCTCGTCGCCTGGCTCGTCGTCCTGCTGCTGGTGGCCGAACTCGTCCGTAACTGCGGCCGATTCACCCTCGCCGACGTGGTGGCCGCGCGGATGGCGGAACGTCCGGTACGGATCGCGGCCGGCACCTCCTCCGTCACCGTCTCCGTGCTCTACCTGGTGGCGCAGATGGTGGGTGCGGGCAGCCTGGTCGCCCTGCTCCTCGGCGGTACGAGCAACGCCGCCCGCTCCTGGACCGTCATCGGGGTCGGGGCGCTCATGGTGATCTATGTGTCCCTCGGAGGGATGCGCGCCACGACCTGGATCCAGATCGTCAAGGCCGTCCTGCTGATCGTGGGCGCGACTGTGCTCACCGTGCTCGTTCTGGTCCATTTCCACGGCAACGTCAATGCGCTCCTCACCTCCGCCGCCGAGCGGAGCGGGCACGGACTGAAATTCCTCTCGCCCGGACTCAAGTACGGCGGCAGCTGGACCGCCCGATTCGACTTCATCAGCCTCGGGCTGGCCCTGGTGCTCGGTACGGCCGGACTGCCCCACATCCTGTCGCGCTTCTACACCGTGCCCACCGCCCGCGCCGCCCGCCGCTCGGTCGTCTGGTCGATCGGCCTCATCGGCAGCTTCTACCTGATGACGATCGTGCTCGGGTTCGGTGCGGCAGCGCTGGTCGGTTCGGCGGACGTACGGGCGTCGAGTCCCGCCGGGAACACGGCCGTCCCGCTGCTGGCCCTGGTGCTCGGCGGCGGCCAAGGTTCCACCGGGGGAGCGATTCTGTTCGCCGTGGTCGCCGCCGTGGCCTTCGCGACCATTCTCGCCGTCGTCGCCGGGATCACGCTTGCCTCGTCCGCCTCCGTGGCCCATGACCTCTACGCCTCGCTCAGGCGCCCGGGCTCCAAGCAGCACAGCGAAGTCACTGTGGCCAGGGTCGCCGCGGCCGGGATCGGGGTGGCCGCCATCGGGCTGGGCCTGGTCGCCCAGGATCTGAATGTGGCGTTCCTGGTGGGGCTCGCCTTCGCCGTCGCTGCCTCGGCCAATCTGCCGGTGCTGCTCTACTCGCTGTTCTGGCGGAACTTCACCACGCGGGGGAGCGGTCTGGTCGGTCTACGGCGGGCTGATCCCCGCGGTGCTGCTCGTCCTGCTTTCACCGGTCGTCTCCGGCAGCCCCACCTCGCTCTTTCCCGGCGTCGACTTCCAGTTCTTCCCGCTGGAGAACCCCGGACTGGTCTCCGTCCCGCTCGGCTTCCTGGCCGGCTGGATCGGCACAGTCACATCACCCGAGCCACCCGACGGCGCCAAGCATGCGGAGACCGAGGTCCGCGCGCTGACCGGGGCGGGGGCGGTGTAGCCGGTCCGGGCAGCGGACGGCGGAGGAGCCGGTCCGGGAAAAGCGGGACTGGTTGTGGCTGCCGCGGGCCGGTGGTCCGTCACACCGGGATTCCCTAGGAGCCCGAGGCCCAGGTGCAGCGGTGTTCCGGGCGGCCTGTCTCGCCGTAGCGCAGTGTCAGCCGCACCCGACCCGTTCGTTCCAGCAGCTTCAGGTAGCGCTGCGCGGTCTGCCGGCTCATTCCGGCGCTCTCCGCGATCTCCTGCGCGGAGAGCGGCCCCTCGGCGCCCTTGAGCGCCTGGCGGACCAGTTCCGCCGTGGTGGGAGAGTGGCCCTTGGGAAGGTCGGGTTCGCCCGCCGCCCACAGAGCGCCGAAGAGCCGGTCCACGTCTCCCCGCTCGGTCTCGCCGCCGCCCTCCAGGGTGTGATGCAGCGTCGCGTACGCCTCCAGCTTGGTATGCAGCGCCGCGTACGTGAACGGCTTCACCAGGTACTGGAGCGCGCCGTGCCGCATGGCCTCCTGGACGGTGGCGACGTCACGCGCCGCAGTCACCATGATCACATCGGTGCGGTGGCCGACCCTGCGCAGCTCCCGCAGCACGGCCGGGCCATTGCGGTCGGGCATGTAGTGGTCGAGCAGGACGAGGTCCACGTGCTGCGACTCGACCGCGGCCAGCGCCTCCGCGCGCTGTGCGCCTGGGCGGTCACCCGGAAGCCGGGCACCTTGGCGACATACGCCGCGTTGATCCGCGCGACCCGGATGTCGTCGTCCACGACCAGGACCTGGATCACTGAACTCCTCCCGTGAGGTCCGGCTCCGGAAGCTGTGTTTCCGCGAGACCCGGTTCGGTGAGCGCCTCGGGCAGTACGACAGTGAATTCGGCACCGCCTTCCGGCGCCCCGTCGACGGTGGCGCTGCCGCCCTGTCGTTCGGCCAGTCGCCGTACCATCGCAAGGCCCAGACCGCGCTTGCCGTGCGCCGGGAGTTCCTTGGTCGACCAGCCCTCCGTGAAGACCGACTCGCGATTCTCGGGAGGGACGCCGGGGCCGCTGTCACGGACCCGCAGCACCACCGTACGGCCGTCCGCCCGCAGCCCCACCTCGATCAGGGCGTCGTCCGATCCGGTGGCCGCGTCCAGGGCGTTGTCGACGAGGTTGCCGACGACGGTGACCAGCCCGCGCGGGTCCACCAGCCGGTCGGGGAGCAGCGTGCCGGGCGCCATACGCAGCGAGACGCCGCGCTCCGCGGCGACCGTCGCCTTGCCGACCAGCAGGGCGGCCAGCAGCGGATCACGGACCTTCTCGGTGACCTGCTCGGCGGTGGCCCGGTGGACGCCGACGACCTCCGTGACGAACTCCATCGCGTCCTCGTGCATCTCCAGCTCCAGCAGCCCCAGGAGGGTGTGCAGCCGGTTGGCGTGCTCGTGGTCCTGTGCGCGCAGGGCATCGATCAGACCGCGGGTGGAGTCGAGCTCCCGGCCGAGGTGTTCGAGTTCGGTGCGGTCGCGGAGGGTGGCGACGGCGCCTCCGTCGGCGGTCGGCATCCGGTTGGCGAGCAGCACCCGGTTGCCGCGCACGGTCAGCAGATCGTCGCCCACTACCCGGCCGGCCAGCACGTCCGCGGTCCGCCCCCGGCCGAGCACGTCGTCGAGCGGGCGGCCCGCGGCGTCGGGGCCGAGCCCCAGCAGCCGCTGCGCCTCGTCGTTCAGCAGTTGGATGCGTCCCGTACGGTCCAGCGCGACGACCCCTTCGCGGATGCTGTGCAGCATCGCCTCGCGCTCGGTCAGCAGCGTGGAGATGTCGGAGAAGGCCAGGTCGTGGGTCTGTCGCTGGATGCGGCGGGAGATCAGGTAGGCAGCCAGCGCCCCGACGGCGAGCGTCCCGCCCGCGTAGGCGAGCAGCCCCGGGATCGCCGCCAGGAGCCGGGCGCGGACACTGTCGTACGCGATGCCGACGGAGACCGCTCCGACGATGTGGTCCGCGTTGTCGCGGAGCGGCACCTTGCCGCGTGCCGAGCGGCCGAGCGTACCGCTGTCGATCTCCATGATCTCTCCGCCCGCGAGCGCCTCACTGGGGTCGGTCGAGACGACCTTGCCGATCCGGCGGGTGTCGGTGTGCGACCAGCGCACCCCGTGCCGGTCCATGACGACGACGTACTCGGCGCCGGTGGACCACCTGATCCGCTCCGCGGCGGATTGCACGGGCCCCCTGGGTGCGGGGGCCGTGGTGAGCAGGGACTCGGCGATCTGCGGCTGGGCCGCCGTGCTCTGTGCGATGGCGAGCGCACGGCGCATCGTCTCGTCGTCGAGCTGCGTGCTGAGGGGTGCCAGGAAGAGGCCGGTGGCGAGTACGGTGACGCCGGTGGCGATGGCGAGCTGCATCAGCAGCACCTGGGAGAAGACCCGCTGCGGCCAGCCGAGCCGTCGCGGTCTCCGGGGGGTGGGCGGTGGTGCGCTCATCGTATGAAGGTAAAACGCAGCCCTGCGCTTCCTGAAATCTCTCTTTTCTCCAGCTCCACGCAATCCACTTGCGTCTTTTTTCGCTGATCTTGCGTGCATGACGCGACGGCTTGCTCAGGTGGCGCTGAAGGTGGGGGTCAGCGAGGCCACGGTCAGCCGGGTGCTCAACGGCAAGCCCGGAGTCTGTGACGCCACCTGGAAGGCCGTCCACTCCGCGCTCGACGTCCTCGGTTACGAGCGCCCGACCCAGCTGCGCGGCGAGCGGGGGCGGTTCGAGCAGTCGGTCCAGGCGCGGGGGCGTGCGGCACGGGCGCACAAAGACGGTGCGTGAGCCGACCGTTACGGTGCGGCCATGGACGCCGCCGTACTCGACCGCCGACCCGCATGCACGACGAGTGCATACCGCCGGATCTCGTTGACCGTCTCCACGCCCTCGGTCACGCCGACGTGGTGCGCGCCCAGGCCTTGGCGGAGGACGGTGACTGGTTCTGCGCCCGCGCCTGGGCGCGCCTGCTGGCTGGCCGGGGCGAGTTGGAGGAGGCCCTCAGGGTGCTGGCCCCGTACGTCGGGACGAGCTGGTGGACGGCGGCCGCGGAGGCCGCCCGGCTGCTGGACGCGGAGGGCCGGGGCGAGGAGGCTTACGCGCTGCTCCTGCCGCACGTCGCGGACTGGTGCCTCGCCGAGGCTCTGGCCGAGGTGGGTGTCAGGGTGGGCCGGGGCGAGGAGGTTACGGCGCTGCTGGCGGCCCGGACCGTGCCGGGGTGCCCGTGCGCGCGGTGCGGTAGCCCGGAGTGCGGCGGGCGGTACCCGGAGCCGTTCAACGCGGTGAACTTGCTGGCGTCCGTCCGCGAGGGACAGGGCCGCACGGATGAGGCGGTCGAGGTGCTGCGCACGTACGGCTCCACGCCGGTTAACAACCGTGACCCGCTGGCCGAACTGCTGGTGCGGCACGGGCGGATCGATGAGCTGCGCGCCTACGCGGCGGGTGAGGACCGGCTGGAAGCTGCCCGCCGTCTGGCGGAGGTGCTGGAGGCCCGGGGGGGATGTGGTGGGTGCGGTCGAGGTGTACCGGCGGCATGCGGAGCACGACGACTGCGAACCGCCGGTGGAAGCAGGGCCGGCGCCGGACATGACGCAGGACGCCGCACATGAGCAGAGCATGTGGGGCGTCCTGCGTTACGTACAACAGCCGGCTGGCTGAAACCGACCAACGAACGCGGCCGGCGGTATCCCGTCGGCTACACCGGTCCGGCGATCACCGCGACTGGCTTGGCCAGCGGCGTCCCCGAACCGTCGCGCCGCGGATCCGGCTCCGGCAGTTCGGACGGGGTGCCGTTCTTCTGCGCCGCCCGCGCCGGGATCGCACCCGCCCAGGCGAACACCAGGACGTCCTCGCCCTTGAGGAAGCGCTGACAGCGCACACCGCCGGTGGCCCGGCCCTTGCGCGGGTACTGGTCGAACGGCGTGAGCTTCGCCGTCAGCACCGAGTCGTCCAGCGTGCCGTGCGAGCCCGCCACCGTGAACACCATCGCGTCCGCCGCCGGGTCCACCGCGCCGAACGAGAGCACCTCGACGCCCTCCGCCAGCTTCACGCCCGCCATGCCGCCCGCCGGCCGGCCCTGCGGCCGTACCTGGGCCGCCGGGTAGCGCAGCAGCTGTGCGTCGGACGTGATGAAGACGAGGTCCTCCTCGCCCGTACGCAGTTCGGCGGCGCCGATGATCCGGTCGCCGTCCTTGAGGGTGATGACCTCCAGCTCGTCCTTGTTGGCCGGATAGTCCGGCACCACCCGCTTGACGACGCCCTGCAGGGTGCCGATCGCGAGGCCGGGGGAGGACTCGTCGAGCGTGGTGAGGCAGATGACCTCCTCACCGGTCTCCAGCGTGAGGAACTCCGAGACCCGTGCCCCGCCCGAAAGATTGGGCGCGGCATGGGTGTCCGGCAGCTGGGGCAGGTCGATCACCGCGAGCCGCAGCAGCCGCCCTGTCGACGTCACCACGCCGACATCGCCACGCGCCGTCGTCGGCACGGCCGACACGATCACGTCGTGCTTGGCGCGCTTGGCGTCCTCGGCGACGACGATCGGGTCGCCGGTGGCCGTACGGGCCAGCAGACCGGTCGAGGACAGCAGCACCCGGCAGGGGTCGTCCGCGACCTCCAGCGGCACCGAGGCGACCTGCGCACCGGCCGACTCCAGCAGCACCGTACGCCGGTCGGTGCCGAACTTCTTCGCGACCGCGGCCAGTTCGGTGGAGACCAGCTTGCGCAGCTCGGCGTCCGATTCGAGGATCGTCGTCAGCTCGTCGATCTCGGCGTTGAGCCGGTCCCGCTCGCTCTCCAGCTCGATCCGGTCGAACCGGGTCAGTCGGCGCAGCGGGGTGTCCAGGATGTACTGCGTCTGGATCTCGCTCAGCGAGAAGTGCTCGATGAGCCGCTCCTTCGCCTGCGCGGAATTGTCGCTGGACCGGATGAGCCGGATGACCTCGTCGATGTCGATCAGCGCGACGAGCAGGCCCTCGACCAGGTGCAGCCGGTCCCGGCGCTTGGTCCGGCGGAACTCGCTGCGGCGGCGCACCACGTCGAAGCGGTGGTCGAGGTAGACCTCGAGGAGCTCCTTGAGACCCAGTGTGAGCGGCTGTCCGTCGACCAGCGCCACATTGTTGATGCCGAAGGACTCCTCCATCGGCGTCAGCTTGTAGAGCTGTTCCAGCACGGCCTCGGGCACGAAGCCGTTCTTGACCTCGATGACCAGGCGCAGGCCGTGCTCGCGGTCGGTGAGGTCCTTGACATCGGCGATGCCCTGGAGCTTCTTCACCGAGACCAGGTCCTTGATCTTGGCGATCACCTTCTCCGGGCCGACGGAGAAGGGCAGTTCGGTGACGACCAGGCCCTTGCGGCGGGCCGTCACGTTCTCCACGGTGACCGTCGCACGGATCTTGAACGTGCCACGCCCGGCCGCGTACGCGTCCTTGATCCCGCCGAGGCCTACGATCCGGCCACCGGTCGGCAGGTCGGGTCCGGGGACGAACCGCATCAGGGTCTCCAGGTCCGCGCCCGGATGCCTGATCAGATGGCGGGCGGCGGCGATGACCTCGCCCAGGTTGTGCGGCGGCATATTGGTCGCCATGCCGACCGCGATCCCGGATGCCCCGTTGACCAGGAGGTTCGGATACGCGGCGGGGAGGGCGACCGGTTCCTGTTCCTGGCCGTCGTAATTCGACTGGAAATCGACGGTGTCCTCGTCGATCGACTCCGTCATCAGCGACGTGGCGTCGGCCATCCGGCACTCGGTGTACCGCATGGCGGCCGGCGGGTCGTCGTTGCCGAGCGAGCCGAAGTTGCCGTGCCCGTCGACGAGGGGGAGCCGCATCGAGAACGGCTGCGCCATCCGGACCAGCGCGTCGTAGATCGACGCGTCGCCGTGCGGATGCAGCTTGCCCATGACCTCGCCGACGACGCGGGCACACTTCACATAGCCGCGGTCGGGGCGCAGCCCCATCTCGTTCATCTGGTACACGATGCGGCGGTGCACCGGCTTCATGCCGTCGCGGGCGTCCGGCAGGGCCCGTGAGTAGATCACCGAGTACGCGTACTCGAGGAAGGAGCCCTGCATTTCGTCGACGACGTCGATGTCGAGGATCTTCTCCTCGAAGTCGTCCGGCGGCGGGGTCTTCGTACTGCGGCGGGCCATCGCTGCTGCGACTCCTTCACAGATCTGTTCGGGCAACGTCTGGTTCTGACGCGGACCATTGTGGACCGCCGCACTGACAACGCCGACCTCGACCCGTCCCAAGCGCTCTTTCACGCGAACTTCCACGGCACGGGAACTTCGCCAGGTGTCCGTGCGC
Source organism: Streptomyces sp. NPDC048496 (assembly GCF_043200055.1). Taxonomy (NCBI): domain Bacteria; kingdom Bacillati; phylum Actinomycetota; class Actinomycetes; order Kitasatosporales; family Streptomycetaceae; genus Streptomyces; species Streptomyces sp. NPDC048496. The sequence continues at coordinate 40,214 of NZ_JBICXB010000025.1, forward strand.
TTGCTTACAGTGGCAGGTCTCGCAAGAAATCCAGTATCGCGATCGAAGGGACGTACATGCCCATGGGTCACACGGCCACAGCCCAGGCCGGCTCCGGCGGCTTGACAGCGACCGAGCACCGTCTGGCCAACGGCCTGCGCGTGGTGCTCTCCGAGGACCATCTGACCCCGGTCGCCGCGGTGTGCCTCTGGTACGACGTCGGGTCGCGCCACGAGGTCAAGGGACGCACGGGTCTGGCTCACCTCTTCGAGCACCTGATGTTCCAGGGCTCCGGACAGGTCAAGGGGAACGGACACTTCGAGCTGGTGCAGGGCGCCGGCGGCTCCCTCAACGGGACGACCAGCTTCGAACGCACCAACTACTTCGAGACGATGCCCACGCACCAGCTGGAACTGGCCCTGTGGCTCGAAGCCGACCGGATGGGCTCGCTGCTCGCCGCGCTCGACGACGAGTCCATGGAGAACCAGCGGGACGTCGTCAAGAACGAGCGCCGCCAGCGGTACGACAACGTTCCGTACGGCACGGCGTTCGAGAGGCTGACCGCCCTCGCCTACCCCGAGGGCCACCCGTACCACCACACCCCGATCGGCTCGATGGCCGACCTGGACGCGGCGACGCTCGAAGACGCGCGGACCTTCTTCCGTACGTACTACGCGCCGAACAACGCGGTGCTGTCGGTCGTCGGCGACATCGACCCCGAGCAGACGCTCGCCTGGATCGAGAAGTACTTCGGCTCCATCCCGTCCCACGACGGCAAGCAGCCGCCGCGCGACGGCACGCTCCCCGAGATCATCGGCGAGCAGCTGCGCGAAGAGGTCCACGAGGAGGTCCCGGCGCGGGCGCTGATGGCCGCCTACCGGCTGCCGCACGACGGCACCAGGGAGTGCGATGCCGCGGATCTCGCGCTGACCGTGCTCGGCGGAGGCGAGTCCTCCCGGCTGCACAACCGCCTGGTCCGCCGCGACCGCACGGCCGTTGCCGCAGGTTTCGGGCTGCTGCGGCTGGCCGGCGCGCCGTCGCTCGGCTGGCTGGACGTGAAGACGTCCGGCGGTGTCGAGGTGGCGCAGATCGAGGCCGCGGTCGACGAGGAGCTGGCCCGGTTCGCCGCCGAGGGGCCCACGCCCGAGGAAATGGAGCGCGCTCAGGCACAGTTGGAGCGCGAGTGGCTGGACCGGCTCGGCACGGTCGCGGGCCGCGCCGATGAACTCTGCCGGTTCGCCGTGCTGTTCGGCGACCCGCAGCTTGCCCTGACCGCCGTCCAGCGGGTCCTCGACGTCACTGCGGACGAGGTCCAGGCGGCGGCCAGGGCCCAGCTGCGCCCCGACAACCGGGCGGTGCTCGTCTACGAGCCGGTCGATCCGGCCGAATCCGCCGACGCGGAAGCCGACGAGACGGACACCGACACCGACGCGCACGAAGGGGCGGACAAGTGACCGACGCTGCCGCGACTGGAGTATCGATGGAGTACCACCCGCAGCCGACCCCCGGTACGGCCAGGCCCTGGGCCTTTCCCGCACCCGAGCGCGGCGCCCTGCCCAATGGGCTGACGGTGCTGCGCTGCCACCGTCCCGGCCAGCAGGTCGTCGCGGTCGAGATCTTCCTCGACGCCCCGCTGGACGCCGAGCCCGAGGGCCTCGACGGCGTGGCCACGATCATGGCGCGGGCCCTTTCCGAGGGCACCGACAAGCACTCCGCCGAGGAGTTCGCCGCCGAGCTGGAGCGTTGCGGAGCCACCCTCGACGCGCACGCCGACCATCCCGGCATGCGGGTCTCCCTGGAGGTTCCGGCCTCCCGGCTGGCCAAGGCGCTCGGGCTGGTCGCCGAGGCGCTGCGGGCGCCCGCGTTCGCCGACAGCGAGATCGAGCGACTGGTGAACAACCGGCTCGACGAGATTCCGCACGAGCAGGCCAACCCGGCCCGGCGTGCCGCCAAGCAGCTCTCCAAGGAGCTCTTCCCGGCCACGTCGCGGATGTCACGCCCGCGCCAGGGCACCGAGGAGACGGTGGAGCGGATCGACTCCGCGGCCGTGCGCGCCTTCTACGAGGCCCATGTCCGGCCGTCCACCGCGACCGTCGTCGTCGTCGGCGACCTCACCGGTATCGACCTGGACGCCCTGCTCGCCGACACCATCGGCGACTGGACCGGGAACACGGTGGAGCCCCGTCCGGTCCCGCCGATCACCGCCGACGACACCGGCCGCGTGGTGATCGTCGACCGTCCGGGCGCCGTGCAGACGCAGCTGCTGATCGGCCGCATCGGCGCCGACCGGCACGACAGCGTGTGGCCGGCCCAGGTCCTCGGCACCTACTGCCTGGGCGGCACGCTCACCTCCCGGCTGGACCGGGTGCTGCGCGAGGAGAAGGGCTACACCTACGGCGTGCGGGCCTTCGGGCAGGTCCTGCGCTCGACGGCTCCGGACTCCGCCTCCGGGGCGACCGGCGCGGCGATGCTGGCGATCAGCGGCTCGGTGGACACGGAGTCCACCGGACCGGCGCTCGACGACCTGTGGAAGGTCCTGCGGACCCTGGTGGCCGAGGGACTGACCGACGCCGAGCGCGAGACCGCTGTGCAGAACCTCGTGGGTGTCGCCCCGTTGAAGTTCGAGACGGCTGCCTCCGTCGCCGGCACGCTCGCCGACCAGGTCGAGCAGCATCTCCCGGACGACTACCAGGCGCAGTTGTACGCCCGTCTGGCCGAGACCGGCACGGTCGAGGCGACCGCAGCCGTGGTCAACGCCTTCCCCGTGGACCGGCTGGTCACGATTCTCGTCGGCGACGCCGCGCAGATCGAGGGGCCGGTCAGGGCGTTGGGCATCGGTGAGGTTTCGGTCGTCACCGGCTGATGCGCCAAAGCCCCGCCAAGAGGGGCAAAGGGGGACCCTGGTGAGCCGCTTCTCGCCAGGGTCTTCCCTTTTGCCCGATTCGAGGCGAAAGCTTCTTGCTTGCCCTGTGGGATGCGCTACAAAGCGCCCTGTCCGTTTGGTGAATGAAAGTGCCCCCGCCTAGCGTCGGCTCCACTGTCCGTCACTCGTATGCCGCAATCCGTGGCGCCGGGCAGTGATCGTCGAATCCCCGTCAGGCGCGAGCCTGGGGAGCCGGGGACCCACACAGTCCCTGGGGTGAATCGGATGCCGCGACCTCCTGTGAGGCCGGGGATCCGTAGGAGACCTTCCTGCTCCGAACCCGTCAGCTAACCCGGTAGGCGAGAAGGAAGGAAAGGACCAGCTACTTCATGGCGTTCACCCGCCCCACCGGGAAGCACCGTGCCCCTAGCCGCCTGAAGCGCAGGAGCGCACGCGTCACCGGAGTCGCGACGCTGGCGACCACCGGCGTCATCGGCGGGCTGGCCTCTCCGGCCCTCGCCACGGATGCCGAGGCCCCCTCCGGCAACGAAACCGGTCTGACCCAGGTCATCGCCATCGAGGATGCCCTCGCCGACCAGGTGGCCACCCAGGCCGAGGTGCAGAAGCGCCAGGCCGACGTCGCCGCGAAGGCTGCCGAGGCGGCCAAGGCCGAAGCGGAGACCGAGGCGGCGGCGAAGGCCAAGGCCGAGGCCCGCGCCAAGGCGGCCCGTGATGCGAAGGCCCGCGCCGCCCGTTCCGCCGAGCGCACCCGCCTGGGCTCCTTCCAGCTCCCGGTCGCCGGTTCGTACGTCACCACCGGCTACAAGTCGAGCGGGTCCCTCTGGTCTTCCGGCCGCCACTCGGGCATCGACTTCCACGCCGCCTCCGGCACCTCCGTCGTCGCCGTCGGCGCCGGCACGGTCGTCGAGGCGGGCTGGGGCGGTGCCTATGGCAACAACATCGTGCTGCGGATGACGGACGGCACGTACACCCAGTACGGCCACCTCTCCTCGATCGGTGTCTTTGTCGGCCAGAGCGTCGGCATGGGCCAGCAGATCGGCCTCTCCGGCTCGACCGGCAACTCCACCGGACCGCACCTCCACTTCGAGGCCCGCACCACGCCTTCGTACGGCTCCGACATGGACCCCGTGGCGTACCTGCGCGCCCATGGCGTGAACGTCTGACCGACGTCCCATCCGCAACACGTCGAAGGCCCCGGCTTCCGCCGGGGCCTTCGACGTGTCCGTTCCTGCCGATCCGTCCCACGGAACCGTCCCCGGGCCCAAAGATATTCATGGTTTTCGGCCCGGCGTCGGAAATGCAGTCGCATTGGCGGGAAGGCTTCCCCCTGATCGGAACCCTGGAATCAGACGGTCTCCGGGAGCTCCTCGAGCCCCTCGGTGACCAGCTTCGCCAGACGGTCGAGCGCGGCTTCCGCGTCGTCCGCCTCGGAGGCGAGCACGATCTCCTCGCCGCCGTGCGCGCCGAGACCGAGCACCGCGAGCATGGAGGCGGCGTTCACCGGGGGGCCGTCGGACTTGGCGATCGTCACGGGGATGCCGGACGCCGTGGCGGCACGGACGAAGATGGAAGCGGGGCGGGCGTGCAGGCCTTCGGCCCAACCGACATTGACGCGGCGCTCAGCCATGGTTCTGCCCTTCACGAATCAATGGTTGTCTAGACCAGTCTCTCACTCGGTGCGCTGCCTCCCGCCGACCCGCAACCCGGCCTCAGCCCGTGCCGCACGGCCGATCGGAGCTCTCAGACTGCCCCGGCCCCGGGCCCTACGCGACCGCTGACCGCGCCGTAGGCTTTGTCCATGCAGCCCACGCCGGAGCAGAGTCCGCACCACGCGTACCCCGACCACTGGGAAGCGGATGTGGTGCTCCGCGACGGCGGTACGGCCCGCATCAGGCCCATCACCACGGACGATGCCGAGCGCCTGGTCAGCTTCTACGAGCAGGTCTCCGACGAGTCGAAGTACTACCGGTTCTTCGCTCCTTACCCCCGTCTGTCCGCCAAGGACGTCCACCGCTTCACCCATCACGACTACGTCGACCGGGTGGGGCTCGCCGCCACGGTCGGCGGCGAGTTCATCGCCACCGTCCGCTACGACCGGATCGACGCGAACGGCCGGCCGGCCTCCGCCCCTACCGACGAGGCCGAGGTCGCTTTCCTCGTCCAGGACGCGCACCAGGGCCGCGGCGTGGCATCGGCGCTCCTCGAACACATCGCCGCAGTGGCGCGTGAGCGCGGCATCCGGCGCTTCGCCGCCGAGGTGCTGCCCGCCAACAACAAGATGATCAAGGTGTTCCGTGACGCCGGGTACACCCAGCAGCGCAGCTTCGAGGACGGCGCCGTCCATCTCACCCTCGACCTCGAACCGACCGCCGAGTCCCTCGCCGTCCAGCGCGCCCGCGAGCAGCGGGCGGAGGCGCGGTCGGTGCAGCGACTGCTCGCACCGGGGTCCGTCGCCGTCATCGGCACCGGGCGTAACCCCGGCGGGGTGGGCCGCACGGTTCTGCGCAACCTCCTCGGTGCGGGTTTCACCGGCGGTACGTACGCCGTGAACAGCTCGTTCGCCGCCGCTCAGGGAACGATTGACGGAGTCCCCGCGCACCGTTCCATTGGCGAGATCGGTGAACCGGTGGACCTCGCGGTCGTCGCCGTGCCGGCGGACCGGGTCCCGGAGGCCGTCGCCGACTGCGGCGAACACGGCGTCCAGGGCCTCGTGGTCCTCTCCGCCGGATATGCCGAATGGGGTGCCGAAGGCAGGGAAAGGCAGCGCGAACTGGTCCGCCAGGCCCGCTCGTACGGCATGCGCATCATCGGCCCGAACGCCTTCGGGATCATCAACAACGCGGATGGCGTACGGCTGAACGCCTCCCTCGCCCCCGAGCCGCCCGCCCCGGGGCGCATCGGTCTGTTCACACAGTCGGGCGCGATCGGCATCGCCCTGCTCTCCGGGCTCTACCGGCGCGGCGCGGGTCTGTCGACGTTCATCTCCGCGGGCAACCGCGCCGACATCTCGGGCAACGACTTCCTCCAGTACTGGTACGAGGACCCGAACACCGACGTCGCCCTGCTCTATCTCGAATCCCTCGGCAATCCGCGGAAGTTCACCCGCCTCGCGCGGCGCACCGCAGCGGTGAAGCCGGTCGTCGTGGTGAAGGGGGCCCGGCACAGCGGCAGCACCCCGCCCGGTCATGCGGTGCCGATCAGCCGGATCCCGGACGCGACGGTCTCCGCGCTCATGCGGCAGGCGGGCGTGATCCGCGTCGACACGGTGACGGAGATGGTCGACGCGGGCCTGCTCCTCGCCGACCAGCCCCTCCCGGCGGGACCCCGGGTCGCGATCCTCGGCAACTCCGAGTCCCTGGGCCTCCTCACGTACGACGCCTGCCTGGCCGAGGGGCTGCGCCCGCGCCCGCCCCGCGACCTCACCACCGCGGCCACCCCGCAGGACTTCCGGGATGCGCTGGCGGAGGCACTCGCCGACCGGAGCTGCGACGCGGTGATCGTGACGGCGATCCCGTGGGTCGGCGAGAACGGCCAGGCGGAAACGGGTGACGGCGAGGTCCTGGCCGCCGCGCTGCGCGCGGCGGCGGCCACGGGGCCGGCCAAGCCGGTGGCCGTGGTCCACGTGGAGATCGGCGGCCTGGCGGAGGCGCTCGCGGCCGCCAGCAGCACGGTCGCTGCGCCGCGGATGGCCGCGACGGCTGCCCCGGGTGCTTCGGCCGCGGCGGACGGCAAGGGCACCCCGCGCGTCACGAGCCCCACAGGCACTTCAGCCACGCCGAGCACCACCGGCACCCCAGCCACCTCAGCCCCGCCGGATCCCCCGGCCCAGCCGAACGCCCCCGGCCCCGGTGCTCCCACGCCGTCTGCTCCCTCCACCGGCCGGATCCCCGCCTACCCCGCCGCCGAGCGTGCCGTCCGTGCCCTCGCCGAGGCGGTGAAGTATGCGCAGTGGCGACGGCAGGCCGCGGTGCCCGGCAAGGTGCCCGAGTTCCTCGAGGACACCATCGACGCGGCAGGCGCCGCCGACCGTATCGACGCCCTCCTCGGGCCCGACCCCGATCCCCGGGGCCGTCAGCTCAGCCACGACGAGGCGCGCGAACTCCTGGGCCGCTACGGCATCTCCGTACGGCCGACGCTCCCCGCCCCCGACCCGGACGCCGCCGTCGCCGCGGCTGCCCGGCTCGGCTATCCGGTGGCGCTCAAGACCACCGCACCTCATCTGCGCCACCGCGCCGACCTCGGCGGCGTCCGGCTCGACCTCGCCAACGAGACCGCGCTGCGCCGGGCGTACGGCGAGCTGACCGACCTGCTCGGCAAGTCAACCGAGCTGCAGCCGGTCGTCCAGTCCATGGCACCGCGCGGGGTGGACACCGTCGTGCGGGCCACGATCGACCCGGCGGCGGGCGCCGTCCTCTCCTTCGGTCTCGCGGGCGCGCCCTCCGAACTCCTCGGGGACACCGCCCACCGCCTCGTGCCGGCCACCGACCGCGACGCCGCCGAACTGATCCGGTCCATCCGCGCGGCCCCGGTCCTCTTCGGCTGGCGGGGCTCGGCGCCCGTCGACACCGCGGCGCTCGAGGAACTGCTGCTGAGGGTGTCCCGGCTCGTCGACGATCACCCCGAGGTGGTCTCCGTCGCACTGGAACCGGTCGTGGTCGCCACGCAGGGGCTGACCGTCCTCGGCGCGACCGTCCGGCTGTCGCCGCCACCGGCCCGTACCGACCTCGGCCCCCGTCGCCTGCCCAACTACTGAATCCACGGACGATCTGCCGCAGGCCCTGTCCACAGCGTCCCCGGCAGGCATCCACCCCCCGTAGGATGGTCCGTATGGCGAAGACCGGTACGACGACCCAGGGGCTGCGCGCGGCGATCGAGCGCAGCGGCTACTACCCGGCCCTTGTGGCCGAGGCGGTGGAGGCCGCCGTCGGGGGTGAGCCGGTCGCTTCGTACCTGGTGCACCAGGAGACGACCTTCGACTCCAACGAGGTGCGCAGGCACGTCACGGTCCTGGTCCTGACGGACAACCGTTTCATCGTCAGCCACACCGACGAGCAGAACGCGGACACCAGTTCCCCGTCGCCGTACGCCACCACCTCCACCGAGTCCGTCAAGCTGGACCGGATCTCGTCGGTGGTGGTCAGTCGCGTCGTGGCCGACCCGGAGAAGTACGTCCCGGGAACACTGCCCCGCGAGGTCGTCCTAACCATCGGCTGGGGCGCGGTCTCCCGCATCGACCTGGAGCCCGCCGCCTGCGGCGACCCCAACTGCGAGGCGGACCACGGCTACACCGGCAGCTCCACCGCCGACGACCTGAGCCTGCGCGTCAGCGAGGCCGGTGACGGCCCGGACACGGTGCGGCAGACCCTTGCCTTCGCCCAGTCCCTCTCCGAGGCGACGGCCGCGACCGCGGCTACCGGCCGCTGATGGCCCAGCCTGCCTGGCAGGACCCCGTTCTGCTCCCTCTCGACACCGCTCCCGTCCCCGCGTACGGCAGCGGTTCGCTCGCCGATCTGCTGCCGACGCTCGTCGCCGGACAGGGCGTGCCCGGCTTCACGGCGGCGATACCGGAGCTCACCCCCGCCGACCGGAACTGCGTCTTCCTGATCGACGGACTCGGCTGGGAGCAGATCAAGGCCCATCCGGACGAGGCGCCGTATCTGCACTCGCTGCTCCCCACCTCTCGCGGGGGCACGGGCCGTCCCATCACGGCGGGCTTCCCGGCCACCACCGCGACCTCGCTCGCCTCGGTCGGTACGGGGCTGCCGCCCGGCGCACACGGCCTGCCCGGCTACACCGCTCGTAATCCGGAGACCGGCGAGCTGATGAACCAGCTCCGCTGGAAGCCCTGGACCTCGCCGGCGGTCTGGCAGCCGTACCCCACTGTCTTCCGGCTCGCCGACGAGGCCGGTGTGGCGACCGCGCAGGTCTCCGCCCCGACCTTCCAGCACACCCCGCTCACCGAGGTCGCACTGAGCGGCGGCACGTTCCACGGCAGGCTCTCCGGCGAGGACCGGATGGACCTGGCCGCGGACCGGCTCGCCGCCGGTGACCGGTCGCTCGTCTACACGTACTACAGCGAGGTCGACGGCAAGGGGCACCGCTTCGGCGTCGACTCCGACGCCTGGCGCGGCCAGCTGATGTACGTGGACGGTCTCGTGCAGCGCCTCGCCGAGCAGCTCCCGCCCCGCTCGGCGCTGTACATCACCGCCGACCACGGCATGATCGACATCCCGTTCGGCGAACAGTCCCGGATCGACTTCGACGAGGACTGGGAGCTGCGCGCGGGCGTCGCCCTGCTCGGCGGCGAGGGCCGGGCCCGCCATGTGTACGCCGTCCCCGGCGCCGAGGCCGATGTGCTGACTGTCTGGCAGGAAGTGCTCGGCGAGCAGTTCTGGGTGGCGAGCCGGGACGAGGCGATCGCGGCCGGCTGGTTCGGTCCGAAGGTCGACGAGCGGGTGTACGGCAGGGTCGGTGACGTGGTGGCGGCCGCCCGCGACGACGTGGTGGTCACCGCGTCCGTCCAGGAGCCGCACGAATCGGCGATGGTGGGCATGCACGGCTCAATGACCCCCGTCGAGCAGCTCGTCCCGCTCCTCGAAGTACGCTCGTAACCCGTTTTTCTCCCTCTCCGGCCCTTGCTGAACCGAAAGGTGTTCACCCCCTCATGCCCGAGCTTGTGTTCTTCTCCGGAACGATGGACTGCGGAAAGAGCACGCTGGCGCTGCAGATCGGCCACAACCGGTCGGCCCGCGGGCTGCAGGGCGTCATCTTCACCCGTGACGACCGGGCGGGCGAGGGCAAGCTCTCCTCGCGGCTGGGGCTCGTCACGGAGGCCGTCGAGGCCGAGGAGGGCATGGATGTGTACGCTCATCTCGTCGACCACGTCACGCGTGGCGGCCGGGCGGACTACGTGATCGTGGACGAGGCACAGTTCCTCGCTCCTGTACAGATCGACCAGCTCGCCCGGATCGTCGACGACCTCGGCCTGGACGTCTTCGCGTTCGGTATCACCACCGATTTCCGGACGAAGCTGTTCCCCGGGTCTCAGCGCCTCATGGAACTGGCCGACCGGGTCGAGACCCTTCAGGTCGAAGCGCTCTGCTGGTGCGGTGCACGGGCGACGCACAACGCCCGCACGGTGGGCGGCGAGATGGTCGTCGAAGGTGCCCAGGTCGTGGTGGGGGACGTCAACCAGCAGGCGGACGAGGTCGGTTACGAGGTGCTGTGCAGGCGCCACCACCAGCGCAGGATGACCAGCGCGACGGCCCGCGCGGGTGCGCTGTCGCCGGACGTCCTTCCGGTGACGTCCGGCTGAGCCGCCCCCGGACCCGCGGAGCCGGCCTGCTGTGGGGCACCGCTTCACCCTGGACATGGGTCCCTGGGGCCGGCTGGCGTGCGAGGTACTCGCTGTCGAGCCTGAGCGTCCTCTGCGCTATACCTTTGCCCCTGGCTCGCTGGGCACCACCGTCACCTGGCGGCTTCACCCCGAGGGGACGGGCACCCGGCTGTTTCCGGAACATGCCGGGTTCGATGTCGACTCGCCCCTGGGCGAAGCGGCGTTCCACGGCATGGCCGACGGGTGGCCGGACGTCCTGCTGCGCATCGAACCGGCGCTCGCCGGTGGGGACCGGTAGCGGGCCCGCGAACGGAAGGGGCTCAGGGGACGCGGCGGACGCGGCCGCCCACGGCGTGAGGGATCACTGTTCCTCGGACCGTACGATCGTGAAGGCGGCGCCCTCCGGGTCCGAGACCGTCGCCACGCGCCCGCGCGACCCGTCCCGCGGGGGTTGCAGCACATGCCCGCCGAGATCCACCACCCGTGCGGCCGCCTCGTCGGTGTCGGTGACCTCGAAGTACGTCATCCAGTGCGGGCCCCGGTCGCGCGGGAGGGCACGGCCGACGCCGTGCAGCGAGGCCACCGGGCGGCCGTTCAGGTGCAGGGTCTGGTAGTCGAAGTCGGCCGAGACCACCGCCTCTGCGTCGTAGCCGAAGACCGTCTGGTAGAACTTGGCGACGGTCGAGGTCTCGCGGGTCACCAGCTCGTTCCAGACCGGGGTGCCGGGAACCCGCGCCAGCGCCGTACCGAGATGCGCGGCGGCCTGCCAGATCCCGAAGACCGCGCCGTTCGGGTCGGAGGCGATGGCGAGCCGGCCGGCCTCACCGGCGTCCAGCGGTCCCACGGCGACGGTGCCGCCGCAGGAGCGGATGGTCTCCGCCGTGACGTCGGCGTTGTCGGTGGCCAGATAGGTCGTCCAGGCGACCGGCAGGTGCCGCTCCGGCGGCAGCTGCCCGATGCCCGCGACCTCCTTCCCGTCGATCAGCGCCCGCACGTACGGGCCCAGTTGCTGCGGGCCGGGCCCGAACTCCCAGCCGAACAGCTCGGCGTAGAACTTCTGGGTCGTGGACAGGCCGTGCACGATCAGACTCACCCAGCAAGGTGTTCCGGGTGTGCGCCGAACGGCAGCCTCGGTCATCGTCACTCTCTCCTCGGACCATCGTGGTGGCCGTACGGGGGGAACGGGGCCGACGCGCCGACCGGCGGTGCGGGATGTGTGCGCCCCGTGCAGATGCTTGCACCACCCGGCGCGCGATGCGCCCCGGCCGCGCCGCATGTTCCCGGATCTCGACAGAGGAAGTCCGTTTTGATGCGATATATCCGTTGTAGCGCTGTTACCGGTGTGCAGGCTTCTGCGCGAGGATGGCACCCATGAAGCCCATCATCTCCGCATTCGAATGTGCGAGCGAGTCGGCGGGGCCACGTCCGCCGGTGCTCCTGGACGTGCGTTGGCAGCTCGGTGGACCGCACGGCCGTCCCGACTACGAGGCCGGGCACATCCCCGGTGCGGTCTTTGTCGATCTGGACGCGGAACTCGCCGGTCCGGCAGGCAGCGGCGGCCGTCATCCACTGCCCGACCCCGAGGAATTCGGCGCCGTGATGCGCCGCGCCGGGGTCTCCCGCGACATTCCGGTCGTGGTGTACGACGGCGGTCAGGGCTGGGCCGCGGCACGCGCCTGGTGGCTGCTGCGCTGGACGGGCCACCCGGACGTCCGCGTGCTGGACGGCGGTCTCGCCGCCTGGGGCGGCGAGCTCTCCACCGAGTCGCCCACCCCGGCCGAGGGCGACTTCAGGCCCGAACCGGGTGCGCTGCCCCTGCTGGACGCGGAAGGCGCGGCGGCGCTGGCCCGCTCCGGACTGCTGCTCGACGCGCGGGCCGCGGAGCGCTACCGCGGCGACGTGGAGCCGATCGACCGGGTCGGCGGCCACATCCCCGGCGCGGTCTCCGCCCCGACGTCCGAGAACACGGGTGGTGACGGACTGTTCCTGCCCGCGGAGGCGCTGGCCGCCCGCTTCAAGGAACTCGGTACGGACGGGGCACCGGAGGTCGGCGTCTACTGCGGCTCCGGGGTCTCCGGTGCGCACGAGGTGCTGGCCCTGGCCGTCGCGGGAATCCCCGCCGCGCTGTACGCGGGCTCCTGGTCCGAGTGGTCCGCCGACGAGTCCCGGCCGGTGGCCACGGGCCCCGACCCCCAGTAGCGGCGCCATCCGGAACTGCGGTGACCGGTTCCGGAGGCAGGCCGCACGAGGACCCGTACGCAGCGGCGTACGGGCCCTCGTCATGCCACGGTCACCCGGGTCAGTCCTGCTTCTTGCGGCGGGTGCCGAAGACGATCTCGTCCCAGCTCGGCACCGCGGCCCGGCGGCCCGGACGGACACCGTCCGCCTCCGCCTGGCGGTCGGTCGTCCCGGTCAACCGATCGCGGTGACCGGCCACCGCGCGCGGCATCAGCACATCCGCATAAGCGGAACCGGCGCCCGCGGAGGCTGCCGCGGCCGGCGGCTCGTCGGCCTCCGACCCCTGAGCGGCGGGCTCGGTCGTCGGCGGTTCGGGCCGCTCCGGCACCACCATGTCGCCACGGAAGCTCGGCACGGCCTCCAGCAGACTGGTCAGCGAGTCGCGCTCACCGGCCGAGACTCCGACGTTGTGCTCCTCGGGCTCGGGCGGAGGCGGCGGAGCGGGCCGTTCCATCTGACGGTCGAGCGCACGGTCCAGCGGCCGGTCGCGCGGCAGCCGGGCGATCCGGGGCACGAACGGGAAGCTCGGCTCGGGCGCGGCGACATCGTCGGTCTCGCCGATCAGCGAACGCGCCTCGTCGTCCACGGCCTGGACCAGGCGTCGCGGCGCGTCGTACGTCCAGCTCGCCGAGTGCGGCTCGCCCGCGACCCGGTACACCAGCAGGACCTCCCAGGTGCCGTCGTCGCGACGCCAGGAGTCCCACTGGACGGTTTCCTTGTCGGCGCCGCGCAGCAGGAGTCGCTCCTGCACCGCCTCGCCGAGCTGGGGGCCGGTGTTCTCGCCGGGACGGCGCACGGGAGTCTTCCGGGCCCGCTCGGCCATGAAGGCGCGCTCCGCGAGCACGGGGCCCTCGAAGCGGCGGACACGGTCGACCGGAATTCCGGCGAACTGAGCGACCTCCTCCGCAGAGGCACCGGCTCGTATCCGGGCCTGGATGTCGCGGGGGCGGAGGTGGCTCTCCACCTCGATCTCGATCTGGCCGAGCCGCGCGCGGTCGTTGCGCACGGCAGCGCGCAGCCGCTCGTCGATCGGAAGCGTGTACTCCGTGCTGTCCGCAGCCTTGAGCACCAGTCGTGTGCCGTCGTTGGAGACGGCCACGACACGCAGTTCGGGCATGGGGACCTCCCGGGTGGTGCCTGCCGACGTCACGTGCGTCGCTGCTTCCGCTAGTCGAGTGTGGCCTGCCCGGGTGCAGCCTGCCACAACATTGCCGTGTTGCCCGGCGTGTCGGGTGTGAGCCCTGGATCGCCGGTATGACACGGTGACCTTTGCGCAACGCTGAGTGACCAATTGTCACCCCGCGTAGCTGGCCCCCGTGTGATGCCGTGGCGCCGCCGGATCGAGTGCCTCCTTCGGCCCCGTCCCGAAGGTCCCGGACCCCACGTGGGAGTCCGGCCCCAGGGCTCGCCACAGTACTCCATTCGGGCCATGTGGGTGGACCGGCGCGCCGCCGAAGTTCTCGGCGGGTGCGGGAGTCCAACTACCCAACTGGACGCGAAATGCCCATGACGCGTGTCCTGCTTCACAGAATCACCGGAAGTGGAACTATTCACTTCGCCCAATTGTCCCTTCCTGTTGCATGGTGGGAGAGATGTCAATCAAGGGCTGGAAATGGTGCAGAAGCCGGAAAGTGACACAGAACCCAGAGAAAGGCGTATCGATCTGAGCCTGCCGCAGGTTGCCGGCAGTGCGGTGGCAGCGGTCGCGGCGGCAGTGGCGGCCTCGCAACTGGGTGTGTACGGAACGATTCTCGGCGCCGGAGTGATGAGCATCGTCGCCACCTGCGGCGGCTCGGTCTTCCAGCACTTCTTCCGTCGCACGGGCGAGCAGATCCGCGAGGTCACGGTCCACGCGAAGCTCACGGGCAGGGAGACCCGCGGGGCGAGCGGGACGCGTGAGGTGCGGGACGCGTACGGAGCGTCGGATCCGCAGGAGGTACGCGCGGCACGCGACGTGGCGGAGCGCGAGACGTGGGGTGCTCACCGGCCGCCCGACGGATCCGCGGACGCGACAGCGGTGCTGCGCACGGCCGCGGCCGACCCGGACCGTACGCAGCTGCTGAAGCCGCTCGCCGATCACGAGACCCGGCCGCTGCGGCCCCTCGGCACGGACAGGACCCAGCTGCTCACGTCTCCCGACACGGATGCGACCCGGCTGTTCGGGCCCCGTCCCAAGGACGGGGCCCGGCGGCCGGTGCCGCACGGCCCCGCCCCGGACGAGGAGTTCTCCGCGTCGACCATCCACGGAACCCGCATCCGCGGCTGGAAGCGGTCGGCCGTCGGGGCCGCCGCGGTCTTCGCCGTGTCCATGGCCGGGATCACCACGTATGAGCTCGTCTCCGGCGGCGATCTGAGCGGTGGTCACGGAACGACCGTGGGATCCGTCGTACGCGGCGGGCAGGGCTCAGAGCCCGCAGACCCGGCACCGTCCGTCAGCACGGACCCGGGTCAGGGGCGGACGCCAGGTCAGGAGAGCGGCGGGACGCCGGGCACGGACCCGCAGGGCGGGCAGAGCCCGAGTCCGGGCACCGGCCAGGGCGACCGCTCCACGGCCGAGCCGACGCCCGCGCCCACATCGTCGACCTCGGGCGGCGGCCCGGCGACTCCGGCTCCCACGCCCACTCCGACGGCGCCCGGCGACTCCGGCAGCGTCGCCCCGGACCCCACCGGCGCGGGTGTCGCCCCGGGGCAGGAGGCACCGGCCACGACCGGCACGGGCGCCGGCCGGTGACCGGCCGGCGCGGCGGTCAGTCGCCCAGGACCCGGCGCAGATAGTCGTTGGCGAAGAGCCGGTCCGGGTCCAGCCGGTCGCGTACGGCGGTGAACTCGCCGAACCGCGGGTACACCCCGGCCAGGTACTCCGCATCGCGTGTGTTGACCTTGCCCCAGTGCGGGCGGCCGCCGTGCGCGGTCATGATCCGCTCGACCGCGGTGAAGTACGCCTGATAGGGCGTGCCCTTGTACAGATGGACGGCGATGTACGCGCTCTCCCGGCCCGAGGCCGTGGAGAGCGCGATGTCGTCCGCGGGGGCCGTGCGGACCTCCACCGGGAAGCTGATCCGCAACGGCGAGCGGTCGACCACAGCCCTGACCTCGCGCAGCGCCTCCGTCGCGGCCTCGCGCGGCAGGGCGTACTCCATCTCCACGAAGCGGACCCGGCGTGGGCTGGTGAAGACCTTGTACGGGATGTCGGTGTAGGTACGGGCCGACAGGGCACGGCTGGAGAGCTTGGCGATCGACGGGATGGTGGCGGGGACCGCCCGGCCGAGAGAACAGGCCACCTGGAAGATCCCGTTGGAGAGGAGCTCGTCCTCGATCCAGCCGCTGACCTTTCCGGGCGGAGCGGCGGGGCCCGCGCTGCGGTTGTTGCGCTTGGTGTTGCAGTTGCCGGTGTGCGGGAACCAGTAGAACTCGAAGTGCTCGTTCTCGGCGACCAGTTCGTCGAAGCCGGCCGTGACCTTGTCGAAGGTCATCGGCTCCTCGCGGGCCGTCAACAGGAAGACCGGCTCCACGGCGAACGCGATCGCGGTGATGACACCGAGTGCGCCGAGCCCGACCCGGGCGACGGCGAAGATGTCGGCGTTCTCCTTCTCGGAGCAGGTCAGCACCGTGCCGTCCGCCGTGACCAGTTCGAGGGCGCGGATCTGGGCGGATAGGGACGCCGAGTCGCGGCCGGTGCCGTGGGTGCCGGTCGAGGTGGCCCCGGCGACCGTCTGCTCCATGATGTCGCCCATGTTGGTCAGCGACAGGCCCTCCCGGGCGAGCGCGACGTTGAGCCGCTTCAGCGGGGTGCCGGCCTCGACGGTCACCGTCATCGCCGTGCGGTCGATCTCGCGGATGCCGGTGAGCAGATCGGGGCGGATCAACAGGCCGTCGGTGGCGGCGGTCGCGGTGAAGGAGTGCCCGGTGCCGACCGGCTTCACCTTCAAGCCGTCCTCGGACGCCCGGCGCAGCGCCTCGGCGAGCTCGTCCACGGAGGCGGGGGAGACGGCCCGGGCCGGACGCGCGGTTACATTCCCCGCCCAGTTACGCCACGCGCTCGTCGTCGGCCGTGCGTAGGTGTCGGTCATCTTCCCCGCGCCTTCCCGTAGGAACCGGCTTGGCAAGCCGGCGATACCCCAGGAACGCCACCGCGGCCGCGAGCGCTCCCGCCACGGTGGGCACCGCGTACCCCGCCTTCGCCCCGGACGCGTCGACGACCCAGCCGGCGGCCGAGGAGCCGAGCGCCACGCCGACCGCGAGCCCGGTACTGGTCCAGGTCATGCCCTCGGTCAGCTTGGTGCGCGGTACGTGCTGCTCGACGAGGGCCATGGTGGTGACCATCGTCGGTGCGACGGCGAGACCCGCGACAAAGAGCGCCACGGCCAGGAACGGCAGGCTCCCGGCCAGTTGGAGGGGGATCATACTCACGGCCATGGCGCACACCCCCACCAGCCACCTGGTGGACGCCCTCCCCTTGAGACGGAGCAGTCCGAAGACGGCTCCGGCGAGGCAGGACCCCAGCGCGTACACGGCCAGCACCAGGCTCGCCGCGGCCTTGTGCCCCTGGCCCTCGGCGAAGGCCACCGTCACCACATCGACCGCACCGAAGATCGCGCCGGTCGCCACGAAGGTGCCCACGAGCACCTGGAGACCGGGGGAGCGCAGTGCCGAGCCGTCGGTGTGCTGCTCGCGCGGATGCGGGACCGGCTCGGTGGCGCGCTGGGCGGTCAGCCAGGCGACGCCGGCCAGCAGGAACCCGGCGGCCAGCAGTGGCCCCGCCTCCGGGAACCAGGCAGTGGACAGACCGATCGAGATGATCGGCCCGAAGATGAAGCACACCTCGTCGACGATCGACTCCCACGAGTACGCCGTGTGCAACTGCTGCGGCGAGCCCCGGTAGATCTCCGCCCAGCGGGCCCGGATCATCGACCCCACGCTGGGCACGCAGCCGGCGCCGGCTGCGAACACGAAGAGGGTCCAGTCCGGCAGCCGCTGCTGCGCGCAGATCAGCAGCCCGGCCACCGCCGCCAGTGCGACGAGGGTGACGGGGCGCAGGATGCGGCGCTGCCCGTGCCGGTCGACCAGCCGGGAGACCTGCGGTCCCAGCACAGCCGCCGATATCGCCAGCGTCGCGGAGAGCGCGCCCGCGAGACCGTAACGGCCGGTGATCTGGGAAACCATGGTCACCACACCGATGCCCATCATGGACAACGGCATCCGGCCGAGGAATCCGGCAGCCGAGAACCGCTTGGTGCCGGGAGCGGCGAAGATCGCGCGGTAGGGACTGGGCAAGGAGGGCTCCGGTACGGCGAGGTCACATGGGGTGTCAGGGATGCGTGTCAGGCGTGAAGGTGGCCGATACAGCTTACGGGCGGCGCACGGCGTCCGGCGCCGGGGCGGATGCCGGGTCACGGGCACGCCGGTGGATGTCGGTTGGAGCGCTGTCACAGTCGGGTGGGAGGATCGTTCCCATGTCCGATCTGCGCGCTCCCGCTCCCTACGACGCCCTGCTGCTGCTCTCCTTCGGCGGACCCGAGGGCCCGGACGACGTGGTCCCGTTCCTGGCGAACGTGACCCGCGGCCGTGGCATCCCCGAGGAGCGGCTGAAGGAGGTCGGGAAGCACTACTTCCTGTTCGGCGGCGTCAGCCCGATCAACGCCCAGAACAAGGCCCTGCTGGACGCCCTGCGCAAGGACTTCGCGGACCACGGACTCGATCTGCCGGTGTACTGGGGCAACCGCAACTGGGCGCCCTACCTCACCGACACCCTGCGCGAGATGGTTGCCGACGGACACCGCCGCATCGCCGTCCTCGCCACCAGCGCCTACGCCTCGTACTCCGGCTGCCGCCAGTACCGCGAGAACCTCGCCGAGTCGCTAGCCGTGCTGGAGGCCGAGGGACTGCCGGTGCCGCGCGTGGACAAGCTCCGGCACTACTTCAACCATCCGGGCTTCGTCCGGCCCATGGTGGAGGGTGTCCTCACGTCGCTGGCCGAGCTTCCCGAAGAGGACAGGGCCGGGGCGCACCTCGCCTTCACCACACACTCCATCCCCACCTCCGCCGCCGACACCTCCGGCCCCGAGGAGGCGCACGGCGACGGCGGCGCGTATGTCGCCGAGCATCTCGACGTCGCCCGGGTGATCGTCGACGCGGTGCGTGAGGAGACCGGCGTCGCGTATCCCTGGCAGCTCGTCTACCAGTCGCGCAGCGGCGCCCCGCACATCCCCTGGCTGGAGCCCGACATCTGCGACCACCTGGAGGCGCTCCACGGGGCGGGCGTGCCCGCTGTGGTGATGGCCCCCATCGGCTTCGTCTCGGACCACATGGAGGTCCTGTACGACCTCGACACCGAGGCCACCGCGAAGGCCGCCGAGCTCGGTCTGCCGGTGCGGCGGTCCGCGACGGCCGGTGCGGACCCGCGGTTCGCCGCGGCCGTGCGCGAGCTGGTCCTGGAGCGCGCCGCCACCGAGCGGGGGCGCACGGTGGAGCGGTGCGCGCTCGGGGCGCTCGGTCCGAGCCACGATCTCTGCCCCGTCGGCTGCTGCCCGGCCCGTGCCCTCAAGCCCGCCGCGGCGGGCGCCGACAGTCCCTACGCCTAGGAGCGTTGTATCTCTGTGACCCCTGTGAGCCCTGTGCCCTCTGTGGCCGACCCCGTCCTGTCCGAACTGCTCGGCCTCGCCCTGGAGGCCGCCCGGCGCGCAGGTGCGCTGCTCCGCGACGGCCGCCCCGCCGATCTCGGGGTGGCCGCGACCAAGTCCAGCCCCATCGACGTCGTCACCGAGATGGACATCGCCGCCGAGAATCTGATCACCGGCTTCCTCGCCGAGCGCCGCCCCCAGGACGGCTTCCTCGGCGAGGAGGGTGCCAGCTCCGCGGGCAGCAGCGGCATCCGCTGGGTCATCGATCCGCTCGACGGCACGGTGAACTACCTCTACGGTCAGCCGACCTGGGCCGTCTCCATCGCAGCGGAACGGGACGGCGAGCGTGTCGTGGGCGTGGTGGAGGCCCCGATGCGCCGTGAGACGTACCACGCGGTCCTCGGCGGCGGTGCGTACGCAAAGGGCGGCGCGTACGGCGATGGCACCGCGCTGCGCACCCGGCCCGCACCGCCGCTCGACCAGGCGCTGGTCTCGACCGGCTTCAACTACGTCACCGACGTCCGTACGCACCAGGCGGACGTCGCCCAGCAGCTGATCCCGAAACTCCGCGACATCCGGCGCAGCGGCTCCGCCGCCGTCGATCTCTGCGATGTCGCCGCGGGTCGGCTGGACGGCTACTACGAGCGCGGGCTCCACCCCTGGGACCTCGCCGCCGGTGACCTGATCGCCCGGGAGGCCGGCGCCCGCACCGGCGGCCGGCCCGGACTGCCCGCCGACGGCGACCTGACCGTGGCCGCGTCACCGGGCGTCTTCGAGCCCCTGCAGATCCTCCTGGAGGATCTGGGCGCCTGGCACGACTGACGCACCCGGCCATAAAGCGCCTGGGGCGCGCTGTGGCGGGCGTTCACGACAGCACAGGGCCCCGGCGTCATGGGGGATGCCGGGGGCCTGTGCCGACTGCTCAGACGGCCGTGGCGCCGACTTCGACACCGTGCTCGGCGGCGAGGCGGCGCAGGTCGTCCAGCTCTCCCTGCTCGACATCCGCGAGGAAGTCGTCGCCCGTCTCGCGGGCCCTGGTGAGGTCGTACTCGGCGGTCTTGATTCGCTGCAGTAGACCTGCGGTGAAAGCGTCCATGGTGCGCCCCCTCATCGTGGGTCGGTGGCACGGGGGTGTGCCCGGGTTTCCCTCCGCCAGGGGCGGCAGGGCGGGTGATCACGCACTCTCCGGGGACGGAGCGGCCGTGGTGCGCCACATGCATGGCGTGATCGCGGGTGTGAATTCGTCCTCCCCAGGCCCTGGCTCAGAGAAACCTCAACTGGCCCGGAAATCCGGTGAATTCCCCGAAGCCGCAGGTCGCGCCGCGCCGCCTTACCGCCGGTTTATACGCGTTGCAGGCAGGATGGACCCGCACAGACAGTGCTGCTGGGCCGGCCCGATCACGGTCCGTGGCCTCATTCGAACGTTCTGAAGTTTCTAAGGAAGGACAGCGCCGTGCGTGTACTCGTCGTGGAGGACGAGCAGCTGCTCGCCGATGCGGTGGCCACCGGACTGCGCCGGGAGGCCATGGCGGTCGACGTCGTGTACGACGGTGCGGCGGCCCTGGAGCGCATCGAGGTCAACGACTACGACGTCGTGGTGCTGGACCGGGACCTCCCCCTGGTGCACGGCGACGACGTCTGCCGCCGGGTCGTCGAGCTGGGCATGCCGACCCGGGTGCTCATGCTCACGGCCTCCGGGGACGTCAGCGACCGGGTGGAGGGCCTGGAGCTCGGCGCCGACGACTACCTGCCGAAGCCGTTCGCCTTCAGCGAGCTGACTGCGCGGGTACGGGCCCTGGGGCGCCGCACGACGGTCGCGCTGCCGCCCATCCTGGAGCGCGCCGGCATCAAGCTGGACCCCAACCGCCGCGAGGTCTTCCGCGACGCGCAGGAGATCCAGCTCGCGCCGAAGGAGTTCGCGGTGCTGGAGGTCCTGATGCGCAGCGAGGGCGCGGTCGTCTCCGCGGAGCAGCTGCTGGAGAAAGCCTGGGACGAGAACACCGACCCGTTCACCAATGTGGTCCGGGTGACGGTCATGACCCTGCGCCGCAAGCTCGGGGAGCCACCGGTCATCGTCACCGTGCCCGGTTCCGGTTACCGGATCTGAGGCCTGGTGTCCACCATCCCGGCGCCCCCGACAGCGCCCCCGAAACCCACCTGGGACCCCAAACAGCTGGAGCCCCCGTACCCCTGGCTGCGCCCGACCATCCGGATACGGCTCACGCTTCTGTACGGCGGGATGTTCCTGATCGCCGGCATCCTGCTGCTCTCGATCATCTACATGCTGGCCGCACAGGCCCTGCACGTGGGCAGTGAGCTGCCGTTCAAGGTCGTCAGCGGCCAGGTCTCCAGCGATCTGTGCAACCTCTCCGGGGAGGGGTCGTCACCGGCTGCCGTCAACGCGGCCATGAACACGTGTGTCAACCATCAGCGCCAGGAGGCGCTCGACACCCTCCTGAACCGTTCGCTGCTGGCCCTCGTCGGTCTGAGCGTCATCGCCTTCGCCTTCGGCTACGCCATGGCGGGCCGGGTGCTCTCCCCGCTGGGCCGCATCACCCGCACCGCCCGCCGGGTGGCCGGGACGGACCTGTCCCGGCGGATCGAGCTGGACGGTCCCGACGACGAGCTCAAGGAGCTCGCCGACACCTTCGACGACATGCTCGACCGGCTGGAGCGGGCCTTCACCGCGCAGCAGCGGTTCGTCGGGAACGCCTCGCACGAGCTGCGTACCCCGCTCGCGATCAACCGCACCCTGCTGGAGGTCCACCTCTCCGACCCACAGGCTCCGCCGGAGCTCCAGCAGCTCGGCAAGACCCTGCTGGCCACCAACGAGCGCAGTGAGCAGCTGGTCGAGGGCCTGCTGCTGCTCGCCCGCAGCGACAACCAGATCATCGAGCGCAAGCCGGTCGACCTCGCGGAGGTCGCCACGCGCGCGCTCGACCAGACCCGGGCCGAGGCCGAGCAGAAGGGCGTGGAGATCCGTGAGGAGATCGTGCCTGCCGTCGTCCAGGGCAACGGTGTCCTGCTGGAGCGGATCGCGCTGAACCTCGTACAGAACGCCGTGCGCTACAACATCCGGGAGCAGGGCTGGGTGGAAGTCACCACCGAGCTGCAGCCCGGCCAGGCGCTGCTGGTGGTCTCGAACACCGGCCCTGTGGTGCCGGCGTACGAGATCGACAACCTCTTCGAGCCCTTCAGACGGCTCCGTACGGAGCGAACGGGCAGCGACAAGGGGGTCGGGCTCGGCCTGTCCATCGCGCGGTCCGTGGCGCGTGCTCACGGCGGCCGTATCATCGCGGAACCCCGTGAGGGTGGTGGTCTCGTGATGCGCGTCACCCTGCCGGTCTGAGAGGCTGAGTCGAGCGATACGCGCAGGGATTACTTCGTTCGCTTTGAGCGGAATTTTCGGGACCCGTGCCCACGGGATCCGTGTGTGATCGATCACAGGAGCGAATTTCGGGCGCTCCACGCTCCGTGACCAGGCCCCCTACCCAAAATCCGGCAATAGTCGGGGTTTTCGGGGGCCGATATCACGGGAAGTACACGGGGTGGCGCCCGTGAAGCGCGGCATGCGGACCGTGTACGGTCCCCTTCGCCACCCAAGCCGACCACTCCAGAGAGGTCCGCTCGGGTGTCGATTGAGTAACAGACCTTGATGTGAGGCAAAATCTCCGCCTCGGGTCGGGCACAAGTCCGGCCTCTCACGCGTTACGAGCGCTGAGACACCGCAGACACCCAGAGGGGGAGAGCGACACATGGCAACGGATTACGACACCCCACGCAAGACCGACGACGACGTCGACCAGGACAGCCTTGAGGAACTCAAGGCCCGTCGGAGCGACAAGACGGCGTCCGCCGTCGACGTCGACGAGTTCGACGCGGCAGAAGGACTGGAGCTCCCCGGAGCAGACCTGTCCAATGAGGAACTCGCCGTCAGGGTCCTGCCCAAGCAGGCCGACGAGTTCACGTGCATGAGCTGCTTCCTCGTGCACCACCGCAGCCAGCTGGCCCGCGAGAAGAACGGCCAGCCGATCTGCCGCGACTGCGACTAGGTCCGGTCGGACGTGGCAGGCGACACACCGTTCCGGAAGCGGCGCTTGCGACGCAAGCCGTCGGAGGCGAATCAGGGCGGTCCAGGCCCGGCAGAAGGCGTAGCAGCCCTTGCCGAGCGGTCCGCCCTGCCACCCTTCGCGGGCGTATCTGACGACGAGCGAGGCCGTTCGGCCTCGCTCGAAGCAGTGGAAGCCGCCATTGCCGCGGAGACAGGACGAGCAGTACCAGCAGCCGGCACGGCCGATGGGGCCGAGCAGACCGGCAGGACGGAGCCCGTGACCGGGGCAGGCCGTCTGCAATCAGTCAAACGGGGCGTACGCAAGGGCGGGGAGAGCGCCAGGACAGCGATCGGTCATATCGCCGACCGGATCATCGAGATCGCTCCCCGCGTCCCTGTACGCGACCTCGCCACCCTGCGCAGGCAGTTCCCGGGCCTCGGCCCCGAGGAACTCGCCGACAAGCTCGTCGCAGGCGCGAGCAAGGGCACTGCCACCGTCGGCGCCGGTATCGGTGCGGCGGCCATGCTGCCCGTACCGCCCGCCATGTTCGCCGAGCTGGCAGCGGAGATCACCGGCGTGGCCGCGATCGAGATGAAGCTCGTGGCCGAACTGCACGAGGTCTACGGCCTGCGCCCGCCGGGCGGCCTTGCCCAGCGCAGCACCGCGTACCTCACGTCGTGGACGGAGGAGCGCGGTATCGATGTCACCCATCCGACGACGATCGATGCGGCGCTCGGCGGCCGGATGAAGCGGGAGCTGCGCCAGCAGATCGTGAAGCGGATGATGCGCGATCTGCCGAACCTGATCCCGTTCCTGGCCGGCGCCGCCATCGGCGCGATGATGAACCGGCGCGACACGAAGAAGGTTGCCGAACGGGTCAGGAAAGACCTGCGCAAGGCCCAGATCTCCTGGGACCGGCTCCCGGAGCTGCCGCCCCTGGAGCGGCCGCGGAAGCTGCACAAGGACCTCCCGAAGGAGATCGAGGGCTGACGGCCTCCCCCGGAGCGGAGGCCGTCAGGACCGCCCCGGCGGCCCCCAGAGGCGGGAAACGGTTATGCGGCCCGTGCCGCCGTGAGCGCCGCCACCAGGGCCTGCGGCTCGCGGGTCGACAGATAGACGTACGGAGTCGGGTCCTCCGGGTCGGAGACCTCCACCCGCACCGCCGTCTGGATGTAGCTGCGCTGCAGCATGAAGGCACGGGTGTCCGCCTTGTACGTGCGCCACGCGCGTGCCTCCTCGCCCTCCAGCGACTCCGCCTCGCCGAGTGCCGTCACCGGGATCCGGGCGTCACCCGCGACCAGGGCGCCCGCCACCACCCGGATCCGGGCGGAGCCGTACGAGCTGACTGCGAGCAAGGCCAGCGCGGTGCCGCCGACCAGGCCGGCGAGCAACGGCAGGGTGCCCAGTGGCAGCAGTATCAGGGCGCAGGCGACCCCCATCAGGAAGGCAAGGAACCACCACGAACGGGGTGCGGTCAGACGTTCGTCGAAAGGCGGGGTGGAAGGCTGCATGAACCCAAGCTTGGCACGGCGCGACCTGCGGCTACCCGCGCGGGTAAGGTCTGCGCCTGTGAGTGGAACATCTGCGGCTCTTCAGCCACCGGCCGACGCGGTGAAACCGGTCCGGCATCCCGACGCCCCGGTCCCCGGCGAGCTCCTCGGCGCGCACTACGAACACTGTTTCGGCTGCGGTGATGGACAGCCGCACGGGCTGCACCTCCAGGCGCGGGCCGGCGAGGGTGTCAGCGTCACCGCCGATTTCACGGTGAAGGCCGCCCACCAGGGCGCCCCGGGCCTGGCGCACGGCGGCATCCTGGCCACGGCGCTGGACGAGACGCTGGGTTCGCTGAACTGGCTGCTGCGGGTGATCGCGGTGACCGGGCGGCTGGAGACCGACTTCGTGCGCCCCGTGCCGGTCGACACCGTGCTGCACCTGGACGCCGAGGTCACCGCCGTGCACGGCCGGAAGATCTACTCCCGGGCGACCGGCCGGATCGGCGGCCCGGACGGGCCCGTCGCGGTCCGCGCCGAGGCCCTCTTCATCGAGGTCAAGGTCGACCACTTCATCGAGAACGGCCGCCCCGCCGAGATCCAGGCGGCGATGGCCGACCCGGACCAGGTCAGGCGCGCCCGTGCCTTCGAGGTGAACCCCTGATGCGCCGTCCCGTCGACGTACTGCTCCGCCGGATCGATCCGGAAGTGCCGATTCCGGCGTACGGTCACCCGGGCGACGCCGGGGTCGATCTGGTGACCACCGAGGCCGCCGAGCTCGCCCCGGGCGAACGGGCGATGCTGCCCACCGGCGTGTCGATCGCGCTGCCCGACGGGTACGCCGCGTTCGTGCATCCGCGGTCCGGCCTCGCGGCCCGCTGCGGAGTCGCCCTTGTCAATGCCCCGGGGACGGTTGATGCCGGGTACCGTGGAGAGATCAAGGTCATCGTCATCAATCTCGACCCGCGCGAGACCGTGCGGTTCGAGAGGTTCGACCGGATTGCCCAACTGGTCGTCCAGCAGGTCGAGAAGGTGCGCTTCCACGAGGTGTCGGAACTGCCAGGCTCGGCGAGGGGCGAGGGCGGCTTCGGTTCCACCGGAGGCCATGCCACGGGTGATGTTGACGGCGTCAGGGGCGGGATCACCCAGGGCGGGAACAGCTACGCTTCGGTCGTACCCGACCGGGAAGGACAGTGACGTGTTCGGACGTCGCAAGAAGAGTGGTTCCGCCGAGGACGTGGCGGACGAAGCGCGCGAGGCCGAGCAGGTCGTCGACGAGCTCGACGACACCGACGCCGCCGAGAGCGGAGCGCGCCGGGTGAACCTCCCGCCGGCGCCGCGGCCGGACGGGCCGTGGGACATCGACGAGGTCTCCCAGCCCAGTGAGGGCCGGGTCGACCTGGGCGGCATCTTCGTGCCCGGGGTCGACGGAATGGAGCTGCGCGTCGAGGTCGCCGGTGACGCGATCGTCGCCGCCACCGTCGTGCTGCGCGACAGCGCGATCCAGCTGCAGGCCTTCGCCGCCCCCAAGAAGGAGGGCATCTGGGGCGAGGTCCGCGAGGAGATCGCCTCCGGCATCACCCAGCAGGGCGGGATCATCGACGAGGTCGAGGGCCCGCTGGGCTGGGAGCTGCGGGCACAGGTCCCCGTGCAGCTTCCGGACGGGACGAACGGCGTGCAGCTGGTGCGCTTCGTCGGCGTCGACGGGCCGCGCTGGTTCCTGCGCGGAGTGATCTCCGGCCAGGGCGCCGTGCAGCCGCAGGCCGCCGGGCTGCTGGAGACGATCTTCCGGGACACCGTGGTCGTCCGTGGCGAGGGCCCGATGGCCCCGCGCGACCCGATCGTCCTCAAGCTCCCCGACGACGCCCAGATGGTGCCCGAGGGCGTGCAGCAGGAGGACCAGGAGAGCTCGAAGTTCTCCGGTGGCATGGGCCAGCTCCAGCGCGGGCCCGAGATCACCGAGGTGCGCTGAACCGCCTCCCGGGGTGTGTGACAGCTTCGGCCGGTGGGCCGTACCTCCCTTCGAGGGAGGTGCGGCCCACCGGCTTTTGCATGCCTGCGGAGCACGCGCTTTTGCATGCCTGCGGAGCACGCGTGCGGAGCATGCGACAGAGCACGCTCACCGGCGCGTGTATGACGCGCGTATGGGGCACGTATGGGCGCCGTCAAGGGCGCGCCCCTCCCCGTAAGGAAGCCATCAACGCAGGCCACGGGGGCTTCGGACAGGGGTTTGCTCATGAGGTCCGAGAATCCGAACCTCATCTAGGAGCACACGGTGGCCGATCTGGCCTTCGTCGTCACCACGATCGCGGTCTTCGCGCTGGTGGCTCTAGTCGCCAAGGGGGTGGCGAAGCTGTGACTGCCGAGAACATCGTCGGTCTGATCGTGGCCGTCGCCCTGCTGGGCTATCTCGTCCTCGCCCTTCTGTACCCGGAGAGGTTCTGAGCCCGATATGAGCCCCGTCCTCGCTGGTGTGCTCCAGCTGCTCGCGCTCGTCGTGGCGCTGGGTCTGGCCTACCGTCCGCTCGGCGACTACATGGCCGGCGTCTACTCCTCGAAGAAGCACCTGCGGGTCGAGAAGTGGATCTACAAGGCCATCGGCGCCAACCCCGACACGGAGATGCGCTGGCCCGCCTATCTCCGTGGCGTTCTCGCCTTCTCCGCGGTGAGCGTCCTCTTCCTGTACGTGCTGCAGCGGCTCCAGGGCAGCCTGCCCGGCTCGCTCGGCTTCGCCTCCATCGACCCCGATCAGGCGTTCAACACCGCGGCCTCCTTCGTGGCGAACACCAACTGGCAGTCGTACTACGGCGAGCAGGCCATGGGCCATGTCGTCCAGACCGGCGGCCTCGCGGTGCAGAACTTCGTCTCGGCCTCCGTCGGCATCGCCGTCGCGGTGGCGCTCGTACGGGGCTTCGCCCGCTCCCGCACCGGTGAGCTCGGCAACTTCTGGTCCGACCTGGTGCGCGGCACGATACGGATCCTGCTGCCGATCGCCGTGATCGCCGCGCTCGTGCTCGTGGCGTGCGGTGCCATCCAGAACTTCTCCGGCATCCACGAGGTCGGCCAGTTCACGGGCGGCTCGCAGCAGTGGAACGGCGGTGCGGTCGCCTCGCAGGAGGCCATCAAGGAGCTGGGCACCAACGGCGGCGGTTACTTCAACGCCAATGCGGCGCACCCCTTTGAGAACCCCAACGGGCTCTCCAACCTCCTTGAGATCTTCCTGATCCTGGTCATCCCGTTCTCGCTGACCCGCACCTTCGGGCGGATGGTCGGCTCGCTGAAGCAGGGCTACGCGATCCTCGCGGCGATGGGCGTCATCTGGCTCGGCTTCACCGCGCTGATGATGTGGACCGAGTTCGCCCACCACGGACCCGCGTTCGACATCGCGGGCGGGGCGATGGAGGGCAAGGAGACCCGCTTCGGGATCGGCGGATCGTCGATCTTCGCCGTGGCCACCACGCTCACCTCGACCGGCGCCGTGAACTCCTTCCACTCCTCGTTCACCGGCTTCGGCGGCGGCATCACCATGCTGGGCATGCAGCTCGGCGAGATCGCCCCCGGTGGTACCGGCTCCGGCCTCTACGGCATGCTGATCATGGCGATCATCGCGGTGTTCATCGCGGGTCTGATGGTCGGCCGCACGCCCGAGTACCTCGGCAAGAAGATCGGCACCCGCGAGATCAAGTTCGCGGCCTGCTACATCCTCATCACCCCGGCACTGGTGCTCTGCTTCACCGCGGCGGCAATGGCCCTGCCCACCCCGGTCCACTCGATGACCAACTCCGGTGCGCACGGCTTCTCCGAGATCCTGTACGCCTACACCTCCGGCGCCAACAACAACGGTTCGGCATTCGCCGGGCTCAACGCGGACACCCAGTGGTTCAACACCACGATCGGGCTCGCGATGCTGCTGGGCCGGTTCCTGCCCATGGTCTTCGTCCTGGCTCTGGCCGGCTCGCTCGCCGAGCAGCGGCCCGTACCGGCGACCGTCGGCACGCTCGGCACCCACAAGCCGCTCTTCAGCGGACTGCTGGTCGGCACGATCATGATCGTCGCCGGTCTGACCTACTTCCCGGCCCTGGCGCTGGGGCCGCTGGCCGAGGGGCTGGCGTCATGACCACCACACGTACGCAGCACGACGAATCGATGCATGAGGACGCGATGTCCACTGTCACCAAGGACCTGGCACCGCACCAGGACGCGCCCACCGGTCACCGGACCGAGGGACGCGTCGGCGCGGGGCTGTTCGACCCCAAGCAGCTGCTCAAGTCCTTCCCCGACGCGGTCCGCAAGCTCGATCCGCGGGTGATGGTCAAGTCGCCGGTGATGTTCGTGGTCCTGGCCGGTTCGGTGCTCACCACCGTCCTCGCCGCGCTGGACCCGACCGACTGGTTCGGCTGGGCGATCGCCGCGTGGCTCTGGCTCACCACGATCTTCGCCAACCTGGCGGAGGCGGTCGCCGAGGGCCGCGGCAAGGCGCAGGCCGACACACTGCGCAAGGCCAAGACCGACACGTTCGCGCGCCGGCTCGTCGGGAAGAACGAGGAGCGCGTACCCGGCACCGATCTGCGCATCGGTGACCTGGTGGTCTGCGAGGCCGGTGACATCGTCCCCGGCGACGGTGACGTCGTCGAGGGCGTCGCCAGCGTCGACGAGTCCGCCATCACGGGGGAGTCGGCACCGGTCATCCGGGAGTCGGGCGGCGACCGCTCGGCCGTCACCGGTGGTACGAAGGTGCTCTCCGACCGCATCGTCATCAAGATCACCACCAAGCCCGGTGAGACCTTCATCGACCGGATGATCAACCTGGTCGAGGGCGCGGCCCGGCAGAAGACGCCCAACGAGATCGCGCTGAACATCCTGCTCGCGTCCCTCACCATCGTCTTCCTGCTGGCCGTCGTCACCCTGCAGCCGTTCGCCATCTACGCGGGCCGACGCCAGTCGATGATCGTGCTGACCGCGCTGCTGGTCTGCCTCATCCCGACCACCATCGGCGCGTTGCTCTCCGCGATCGGCATCGCCGGCATGGACCGCCTCGTCCAGCGCAATGTCCTCGCCATGTCCGGACGTGCCGTCGAGGCCGCCGGCGACGTGTCGACCCTGCTGCTCGACAAGACCGGAACCATCACGCTCGGCAACCGGCAGGCCGCCGAGTTCGTCCCGGTCACGGGGGTGACGGCGGCCGAACTGGCGGACGCCGCCCAGCTCTCCTCGCTGGCCGACGAGACTCCTGAGGGCCGCTCCGTCGTCGTCCTGGCGAAGGAGAGGTACGGGCTGCGCGAGCGTCACCAGGGTCAGCTCGTCGGGGCCGAGTGGGTCGGTTTCACCGCACAGACCCGGATGTCCGGTGTGGACGTCGAGGGGAGCAGGATCCGCAAGGGTGCGACCGGCTCGGTCGTCTCCTGGGTCGAGGAACGGGGCGGCACCGTCTCGCCGGACGCCCGCACACTCACCGACCGGATCTCCGAGGCGGGCGGTACACCGCTGCTGGTCGCCGTCGACGACGAGCGGGGCGCCCGGATCCTCGGCGTCATCCACCTCAAGGACGTCGTCAAGGAAGGGATGCGGGAGCGGTTCGACGAGCTGCGCCGGATGGGCATCCGTACGGTGATGATCACCGGCGACAACCCGCTGACCGCGAAGGCGATCGCCGAGGAGGCGGGGGTCGACGACTTCCTCGCCGAGGCCACGCCCGAGGACAAGATGGCCCTGATCAAGCGTGAGCAGGCCGGCGGCAAGCTCGTCGCGATGACCGGTGACGGCACGAACGACGCGCCGGCGCTCGCCCAGGCCGATGTCGGCGTGGCCATGAACACCGGTACCTCGGCCGCCAAGGAGGCCGGGAACATGGTGGACCTGGACTCCAACCCGACGAAACTCATCGAGATCGTCGAGATCGGCAAGCAGTTGCTGATCACCCGCGGTGCGCTGACCACCTTCTCGATCGCCAACGACGTCGCGAAGTACTTCGCGATCATCCCGGCGATGTTCGCGGTGGTCTACCCGGGCCTGGACAGGCTGAACATCATGCAGCTGTCCTCGCCGGAGTCCGCGATCCTGTCCGCCGTCGTCTTCAACGCGCTGATCATCATCGCGCTGGTGCCGCTCGCCCTGAAGGGCGTGCGCTACCGGCCGAGCAGCGCCGACTCGATGCTCCGGCGGAACCTCGGGATCTACGGACTCGGCGGCCTGATCGCCCCGTTCATCGGCATCAAGATCATCGACCTGATCCTCTCCCTCATTCCCGGAATCGGCTGATCGCGCCATGACCTCCATGAACAACTCCGCGGGAAACACCGTTCGGCTGCTCTGGGCCGGGCTGCGCGCCCTGCTCGTCCTCACGATCGTCTGCGGCGTGATCTACCCGCTCGCCGTCACCGGCGTCGCCCAGGGGCTCTTCCCGGGCAGGGCGAACGGCTCCGAGATCACGGCGAACGGCAAGGTCGTCGGCTCCGAACTGATCGGCCAGCGCTACGACCTGCCGCTGAAGAAGGGCCAGGAGACCCCGGCCCCGGACCTCAAGTGGTTCCAGCCGCGCCCGTCCAACGGCCTCGGCACCAACAGCGTCAACACCCAGTACAAGCTGATCCTGTCCGGCGCGACCAACCGGTCCGGCGACAACAAGGATCTGATCGACTGGGTCACGGACGCCAAGGCCGCCGTCGTCAAGGACAACTCCGTACCCGGGCACCCGGTCAAGCCCGCGGACGTGCCGGCCGACGCCGTCACCTCCTCCGGGTCCGGCCTCGACCCGGCCATCTCCCCGGCGTACGCGCAGCTCCAGGTGCGCCGCGTCGCCGAGCGGAACCACCTCGTCGTCGAACAGGTCGAGAAGCTCGTGAAGCAGCACACCGACGGCCGGATCCTCGGCTTCGTGGGCGAGCCGCGAGTCAACGTCCTTCAGCTCAACATCGCGCTCAAGGAGCTGGTGAACGGGGGCTGATCCCTTCGTCGGCGGATGCGCCGGGTCGCCGTGGTCGTGCTGGAAGGACCACTGCGGCCCGGCGCCGTACCCGACCGGGCGGCCAAGGGCTGTCCCGTAGGCCATTGCCCAGCCGTGTGCCTCATGCACATACTGGCGGCCGACAGGGACCGACCACGCATGGGGGAGCGCATGACCGACAGCACCGGCGGAAAGAGCACCGGCGGGCAGGGTGGCACGGCCGTCGCCGAGGACCCGGCCCGCGGGCCGATGGTCCGCGTCGAGGACCTGCACCGCTCGTACGGAACCGGCGCGGGCGCCGTCCACGCGCTGCGCGGGGTCTCCTTCGACGTGCCGCGTGGCGAGCTCGTCGCACTCAAGGGGCGCTCGGGCTCCGGCAAGACAACCCTGCTGAACCTGGTCGGCGGCCTCGACAGCCCCGACCGCGGCCGGATCACCGTCGACGGCACGGACCTCTCCGAACTCGGCGAGAACGGGCTGCTGGAGCTGCGCCGGGACCGGATCGGCTTCATCTTCCAGTCGTTCGGTCTGATCCCGATCCTGACCGCCGCGGAGAACGTCGGCGTACCGATGCGGCTGCGCAAGGCGGATCCGCGCGAGCGGGAGGACCGGGTGGCCCTGCTGCTTTCCCTGGTCGGGCTCGGCGACCACGGTGCGCAGCGGCCCGGCGAACTCTCGGGCGGCCAGCAGCAGCGAGTCGCCGTCGCCCGCGCGCTCGCCAACCGGCCCGCACTGCTGATCGCCGACGAACCGACGGGCCAGCTCGACGCGGAGACGGGGCTCGCCGTGATGGAGCTGCTGCGCGCGGTGGTGCGGAGCGAGGGGGTGACCGCGCTGGTGGCGACGCATGATGCACAGCTGCTGGGACTGGCGGACCGGGTGCTGGAGCTGAGCGACGGGCACATCGCCGAGTACGCGTAGGGGCGGGGAAGACAGGTGCCCGGGTTCGTCCCGGGCACCTTTTGTTGCGCATTTCGGTATATGCGTAATCTGCCCGGATTAGGGCATCAGAATTCTGTCAATTCGGTCTTCTGTCCGACTCCATGTCCCATGTGCCGTAAATCCTCGGGGTAACTTCGAGTTCGGCTGCCGCATCGGCCGCAGTCGTTCTGAAAGACAATGGGGCCATGGCACGCGGCAAGCTTCGGATCTACCTGGGTGCGGCACCGGGCGTCGGCAAGACGTACGCGATGCTCTCCGAGGCCCATCGCAGGGTGGAGCGGGGCACCGACTGCGTCGTGGCGTTCGTGGAGCACCACGACCGGCCGCGCACCGAGGTCATGCTGCACGGCCTGGAACAGATCCGGCGCCGCGAGATCGAGTACCGGTCCGCCATCTTCACCGAGATGGACGTCGACGCGGTCCTGGAACGTGCCCCGGCCGTCGCCCTGGTGGACGAACTGGCCCATACCAATGTGCCGGGCTCCCGCAACGCCAAGCGCTGGCAGGATGTCGAGGAACTCCTCCAGGCCGGCATCGACGTCGTCTCCACCGTCAACATCCAGCACCTGGAGTCGCTCGGCGACGTCGTCGAGTCGATAACGGGCGTACGGCAGCGCGAGACCGTCCCCGACGAGGTCGTCCGCCGCGCCGACCAGCTCGAACTGGTCGACATGTCGCCCCAGGCGCTGCGCCGCCGGATGGCCCACGGCAACATCTACAAGCCGGACCGGATCGACGCGTCCCTGTCCAACTACTTCCGCCCGGGCAACCTCACCGCCCTGCGTGAGCTCGCCCTCCTCTGGGTCGCCGACCGGGTCGACGAGTACCTCCAGGCGTACCGCGGCGAACACAACATCCGCTCCACCTGGCAGGCCCGCGAACGCATCGTCGTCGGACTCACCGGCGGCCCCGAGGGCCGTACGCTCATCCGCCGCGCAGCCCGTATGGCCGCCAAGGGCTCCGGCAGCGAGATCCTCGCCGTCTACATCGCCCGCAGCGACGGACTGACCTCCGCGTCGCCCAAGGAACTCACCGTCCAGCGCACCCTCGTCGAGGACCTCGGCGGTACGTTCCACCACGTCATCGGCGACGACATACCCTCGGCGCTCCTCGAATTCGCCCGTGGTGTCAACGCCACCCAGATCGTGCTCGGCTCCAGCCGCCGCAAGGCCTGGCAGTACATCTACGGACCCGGCGTCGGAGCCACCGTCGCCCGCGAGTCCGGCCCCGACCTCGATGTCCACATCGTCACGCACGAAGAGGTCGCCAAGGGCCGCGGACTGCCGATCGCCCGCGGCGCCCGGCTGGGCCGGGCCCGGATCGTCTGGGGCTGGCTGGTCGGGGTCGGCGGCCCGGCCCTCCTCACGGTGCTGCTGACCGGCATGCACAACGGCCCGGGGCTCGCCAACGACGTCCTGCTCTTCCTCTTCCTGACCGTCGCGGCAGCCCTGATCGGCGGGCTGCTGCCCGCCCTCGCCTCGGCGGCCGTCGGCTCTCTGCTGCTGAACTACTGGTTCACCCCACCGACCCACACCCTGACGGTTCAGGATCCGAGGAACTTCGTCGCCATCGTGATCTTCTTCGCGGTTGCGGTGGCGGTGGCCTCCGTCGTCGATCTGGCGGCCCGCCGTACCCATCAGGCGGCCCGGCTGCGCGCCGAGTCCGAGATCCTCTCGTTCCTCGCGGGCAGCGTCCTGCGCGGCGAGACGACGCTGGACGCCCTGCTGGAGCGGGTCCGCGAAACCTTCGCGATGGAGTCCGTGGCACTGCTGGAGCGGAAGAGCGATGTCGACCCGTGGACCTGCGCGGGCAGCGTCGGCCCCGGCCCGGTCGCCCGCCCCGAGGACGCCGATGTGGACATGCCCGTCGGCGACCACATGGCGCTCGCGCTGTCCGGCCGGGTACTTCCCGCCGAGGACCGTCGCGTGCTCGGCGCGTTCGCCGCCCAGGCCGCCGTCGTACTCGACCGGCAGCGACTGGTCGGGGAGGCGGAGGAGGCCCGCCGGCTCGCCGAGGGCAACCGGATACGGACCGCGCTGCTGGCCGCCGTCAGCCATGACCTGCGGACCCCGCTGGCCGCCATCAAGGCCGCCGTCAGCTCACTGCGCTCCGACGACGTCGCCTGGTCCGACGAGGACCAGGCGGAGTTCCTGGAAGGCATCGAGGCCGGCGCCGACCGCCTCGACCACCTGGTCGGCAACCTCCTCGACATGTCCCGGCTGCAGACCGGCACCGTCACCCCGCTGATCCGCGAGATCGACCTCGACGAGGTGGTCCCGATGGCGCTCGGAGGCGTACCGGAGAACAGCGTCGACCTGGACATCCCGGAGTCGCTGCCGATGGTCGCCGTCGACCCGGGGCTGCTGGAGCGGGCCGTCGCCAACATCGTCGAGAACGCCGTCAAGTACAGCCCCGACGGGGAACGCGTCACCGTGGCCGCCAGCGCGCTGGGCTCCCGGGTCGAGCTGCGGGTGGCCGACCGCGGGCCCGGCGTCCCCGACGAGGGCAAGGAGCGGATCTTCGAGCCGTTCCAGCGTTACGGCGACGCCCCGCGCGGCGCCGGGGTCGGCCTCGGACTCGCCGTCGCCCGCGGCTTCGTAGAGTCCATGGGCGGCACCCTCGACGCGGAGGACACCCCCGGCGGTGGCATGACCATGGTCCTGACGCTCAAGGCGGTGCCGGGATACGTTCCGGTCGGCCCCGAGCTGCCGGTGCGGGTCACCTCATGAATCTTCGTCATGCCTCAGTCAGCAGTTCCGTACAGCAGAAAGGCAGGTCCGCGATGACCCGGGTGCTTGTGGTCGACGACGAGCCGCAGATCGTACGCGCCCTCGTGATCAACCTGAAGGCGCGCAAGTACGAGGTGGACGCCGCGCCCGACGGTGCGACCGCCCTGCAGCTCGCCGCCGCGCGTCACCCCGATGTCGTCGTCCTCGACCTCGGCCTGCCGGACATGGACGGCGTCGAGGTGATCAAGGGGCTGCGCGGCTGGACCCGGGTGCCGATCCTGGTGCTCTCCGCCCGCCACACCTCGGACGAGAAGGTCGAGGCGCTGGACGCCGGGGCCGACGACTACGTCACCAAGCCGTTCGGCATGGACGAGCTGCTGGCCCGGCTGCGTGCCTCGGTACGGCGGGCCGAGCCGGTCGGCCAGGACGGTGCCGACGACATCGTGATGGTCGAGACCAAGGGGTTCACCGTGGATCTGGCGGCGAAGAAGGTCCACCGCGAGGGACGCGACGTACGGCTCACCCCGACCGAGTGGCATCTGCTGGAGGTCCTGGTCCGCAACAGCGGCCGGCTGGTCAGCCAGAAGCAGCTGCTGCAGGAGGTGTGGGGGCCCTCCTACGGCACCGAGACCAACTATCTGCGGGTCTACATGGCACAGCTCCGGCGCAAGCTGGAGGTGGATCCCTCGCACCCCCGGCACTTCGTCACCGAGCCGGGCATGGGCTACCGCTTCGAACGCGGCTGACGCCCGAGCGCACCGGATCGACGGCGGCCGACGCGCCGCGCGTACCGGACGGGCGTCAAGAACGAGCCTTACCGAGCACCCCGTTCGAGTGAAAGAATGGGCATCTGCCCGGACCGCCGTGGCCCGGTACCCTTCGGGTATGAGTGCTGTTCCACGTCCCGAGAAGGCGGAGAGGCCGTCCGGCCGCTTTCGCCGGATGCTCGACCGGCTGTCCAGCTCCCAGCAGGACCTGGAGTCGGAGGAGCTGCAGGAGGACTCGCAGGCATCGGGTTGCACGCGGATCTCCGACTGCACCGAC
Source organism: Streptomyces sp. NPDC048496 (assembly GCF_043200055.1). Classification (NCBI taxonomy): domain Bacteria; kingdom Bacillati; phylum Actinomycetota; class Actinomycetes; order Kitasatosporales; family Streptomycetaceae; genus Streptomyces; species Streptomyces sp. NPDC048496. The sequence continues at coordinate 76,471 of NZ_JBICXB010000025.1, forward strand.
CGTCAGATCGTCAAGGTGACTGGTACGTTGCGGACCGTCACCCTGCGGCCGCGCGCCGGAGTGCCCGCCCTGGAGGCGGAGCTCTTCGACGGCACCGCACCGCTCGACGTGGTCTGGCTGGGCCGGCGCTCCATCGTGGGCATTGAGCCGGGCCGCAAGCTCATCGCCTCGGGCCGGATCGCCATGAGTCACGGGCGCCGGGTGCTGTTCAACCCCAAATACGAACTCCGACCGCTCGGCAAGGAGTAGCCGGTGACGTCTCTCGACAAGCCGACGTCCGACACGGACCGCACCAACCCGACCGCCCAGCAGGAGGCCGACGCCAAGGCGGTCACCGAAGCTGCCCTCTTCGAGGCATTCGGCGGCATCCGAGGGATGGTGGAGACAGTCCTTCCCGGGCTGCTCTTCGTCACGGTCTTCACCATCAACAAGGACCTGCACACCTCGGCCATCGCGGCGCTGGCCGTGTCCCTGGTCCTCGTCGCCGTACGGCTGATCCGCAGGGACACCGTCAAGCACGCCTTCAGCGGGGTCTTCGGCGTCGCCTTCGGTGTGGTCTTCGCGATGATGACGGGCAATGCCAAGGACTTCTACCTGCCCGGGATGCTCTACACGCTGGGTCTGGCCCTCGCGTACCTCGTCACGACCCTCGCAGGGGTGCCGCTGATCGGCCTGATACTGGGCCCGGTCTTCAAGGAGAACCTCTCCTGGCGTACCAGGAACCCCGGCCGCAAGAAGGCGTACGCCAAGGCCAGCTGGGCCTGGGGGCTGATCCTGCTCGCCAAGTGCGCGATCCTCTTCCCGCTCTACTGGTGGGCCGACACCGCGCAGCTCGGCTGGGTCCTGGTCGCCCTGAAGATCCCGCCGTTCCTTCTCGCGGTGTATCTGACCTGGGTCTTCCTCGCGAAGGCGCCGCCGCCGATCGACGTCTTCGCCGAGATGGAGGCGGAGGAGCAGGCCGAGAAGGCCCGCAAGGCGGAAGCCGCCGCGGCCGTCCGTCACCACGAGGTCTGACCGGTCTGCGACAGCAGAAGGGGCCCGGAACCGTTGCGTACGGTTCCGGGCCCCTTCGGCGTACAGGAATAAGACCGACCGTCACATGGGGGGTGGGAGAAGGAGCGGGGCTGGGTGCGTGCAGCTGCAAGGCGGAGGATTGAGACATGGCGGAGCCATGGTGATTGACGACAACGCCGCAGATGTGCGTGCCCAGCCCCGCGACGCCGCCTCCCATGTGCCGGTCGGTCTAAGGGACGGCGCCGTCAGCCGCCGCTGATCTCACGACGCACCGAGAGGAGGTCCTCCAACTGCTCCTCGCGCGCCTGGGCGGCCACGAACAGCAGCTCGTCACCGGCCTCCAGCGTCTCCTCGGAGCTCGGCGTCAGCACCCGCGTACCGCGGATGATGGTGACCAGCGAGGTGTCCTCCGGCCACGCCACATCGCCGACCTGGGTACCGGCCAGCGCCGACTCCGGGGGCAGCGTCAGTTCGACCAGGTTGGCGTCGCCGTGGCTGAATCGCAGCAGCCGGACCAGATCGCCGACGCTCACCGCTTCCTCGACCAGCGCGGACATCAGACGCGGCGTGGAGACCGCGACATCGACGCCCCACGACTCGTTGAACAACCACTCGTTCTTCGGGTTGTTGACCCGGGCGACGACCCGCGGTACGCCGTACTCCGTCTTGGCGAGCAGCGAGACGACCAGGTTCACCTTGTCGTCGCCGGTCGCGGCGATCACGACATTGCACCGTTGGAGCGCCGCCTCGTCCAGCGAGGTGATCTCGCAGGCGTCCGCGAGCAGCCACTCGGCCATCGGCACCCGCTCCACCGAGATGGCGGTCGGCGCCTTGTCCACGAGCAGCACCTCGTGGCCGTTCTCCAGCAGCTCGCCCGCGATGGAACGGCCCACCGCGCCGGCCCCGGCAATCGCGACACGCATCAGTGACCACCCTCCTCAGGACCCTCGGCGAAGGCCGCCTCGACCTTCGCGACCTCGTCCGTTCGCATCATCACGTGGACCAGGTCGCCCTCCTGCAGCACCGTCTGCGACGAAGGCAGTATGGCTTCGCCCAATCGGGTGAGGAACGCCACGCGGACGCCCGTCTCCTCCTGCAGCGTGCTGATCTTGTGCCCGATCCACGACGGCGTGGTGTGCACCTCGGCGAGCTGGACACCACCGCTCGGGTCCCGCCACAGCGGCTCGGCGCCCGACGGCAGCAGCCGCCGCAGCATCTGGTCCGCGGTCCAGCGCACGGTGGCGACCGTGGGGATGCCGAGGCGCTGGTAGACCTCGGCGCGCCGCGGGTCGTAGATCCGCGCCGCGACGTTCTCGATGCCGAACATCTCGCGGGCCACCCGGGCGGCGATGATGTTCGAGTTGTCGCCGCTGCTCACCGCGGCGAACGCACCGGCTTCCTCGATCCCCGCCTCACGGAGGGTGTCCTGGTCGAAACCGACGCCGGTGACCCGTCGTCCGCCGAATCCGGACCCGAGGCGTCGGAACGCCGTGGGGTCCCGGTCGATCACCGCGACTGTGTGCCCCTGCTGCTCCAGGGTCTGCGCGAGAGCGGCCCCTACTCGCCCGCAGCCCATGATGACGATGTGCACCTTGCGCCTACCTCGCAGTCCTGGTCGTCCGGCTGACCTGCGAAAACACCCTGCTCACACTCTTTCCTCAGCTTGCCGGGCAAACAACGGGGCAACGTTTTCCGGCGTTGCCCGGGATGAGCTTATGCGGCCATGGACGCGTTGCCTCATTCGAGTGTGCTTTCACCACGGCGGTGCCTGCAAAGGGGTGGCAAAGCGGAACGCAGGGGCAGGCGCCGGCCGCCGGCGTCGCGGCCGCCACCGCGCAGCTCATCGGTGTACGGCGGGAACGCACCGTCGACGACATCGACCGGAACGCCACCGTCCTCTATGCCCATCTCGGTGGCCAACCGGCACTGAACGGTTACAGCGCGCTGTTCTCGTAGCCGGTGAGTGCAAGGATTCCGTTAAGGAATCCGTGGCGTTCTCGGCTATGTGCAGGAGATTGCAGGGCCACGGGGGTGGTGTGTGAGCGGCCTCCATACGGAACGCTTACGATCCTCTGCGTGTCCAAACTGACCGACGTGCCCAAACGGATCCTGATCGGCCGGGCGCTGCGCAGCGACAAGCTGGGGGAAACGCTCCTCCCCAAGCGCATCGCCCTCCCCGTCTTCGCATCCGACCCGCTGTCCTCGGTGGCGTACGCACCAGGAGAAGTTCTCCTGGTGCTGTCCGTCGCGGGCGTGTCGGCGTACCACTTCAGCCCGTGGATCGCGGCCGCTGTCGTGGTCCTGATGTTCACGGTCGTCGCCTCGTACCGGCAGAACGTGCACGCCTACCCGAGCGGTGGCGGCGACTACGAGGTCGCGACCACCAACCTCGGCCCCAAGGCCGGTCTGACCGTCGCCAGCGCCCTGCTGGTCGACTACGTCCTGACCGTCGCCGTGTCGATCGCCTCCGGTGTGGAGAACCTCGGCTCCGCGGTCCCGTTCGTCGTCGAGCACAAGACGCTCTGCGCGATCGGAGCCATCGTGCTGCTGACGCTGATGAACCTGCGGGGCGTCAAGGAGTCCGGCAAGCTCTTCGCCATCCCCACCTACCTCTTCGTGGCGGGCGTCTTCATCATGATCGCCTGGGGTGCGTTCCGCGGTCTTGTCCTCGGCGACACCATGCACGCCCCGACCTCGGACTACGAGATCAGGCCCGAGCGCGAGGGCCTGGCCGGCTTCGCCCTCGTCTTCCTGCTGCTGCGAGCGTTCTCCTCCGGCTGTGCGGCGTTGACCGGCGTCGAGGCGATCAGCAACGGTGTCCCCGCCTTCCGCAAGCCGAAGAGCAAGAACGCCGGGACCACCCTCGCGATGATGGGGCTGCTGGCCGTCACCATGTTCTGCGGCATCATCGGCCTGGCCATGACCACCGGTGTGAAGATGGCGGAGAACCCGGCGAAGCAGCTGATCCACAACGGCCTGCCCGTCGGATCGAGCTTTGTCCAGGACCCGGTGATCTCCCAGGTCGCGGCCGCCGTCTTCGGCGACGGATCGTTCTTCTTCGTCCTCCTCGCCGCGGCCACCGCCCTCGTGCTCTTCCTGGCCGCCAACACCGCGTACAACGGCTTCCCGCTGCTCGGCTCGATCCTCGCCCAGGACCGGTACCTGCCGCGCCAGCTCCACACCCGCGGTGACCGGCTCGCCTTCTCCAACGGCATCGTGCTGCTGGCCGGCGCGGCCATCCTGCTCACCTGGGTCTACGGAGCCGACTCCACCCGGCTGATCCAGCTCTACATCGTCGGTGTGTTCGTCTCCTTCACCCTCAGCCAGACCGGCATGGTGCGGCACTGGAACCGCCATCTGAGCACCGAGACGGACCCGGCCAAGCGCCGCCACATGATCCGCTCCCGGGCGATCAACACCTTCGGCGCCTTCTTCACGGGCCTGGTGCTCGTCGTCGTCCTCGCCACGAAGTTCACCCACGGCGCCTGGGTGGCGCTGCTCGGCATGGTGATCTTCTACGGGACGATGACCGCGATCCGCAGGCACTACGACCGCGTCGCCGAGGAGATCTCCGCCGACGAGGTCCCGTCCGACGACACCATGAAGCCCTCCCGGGTCCACTCCATCGTCCTGGTCTCCAAGCTGCACCGGCCCACGCTGCGCGCGCTCGCGTACGCCAAGCTGATCCGCTCCCACCATCTGGAGGCGCTCTCCATCAGCGTCGACCCGGCCGAGACGAAGGCGCTCAAGGAGGACTGGGAGCGGCGCGGCATCAACATCCCGCTGAAGATCCTCGACTCCCCGTACCGCGAGGTGACTCGCCCGGTCATCGACTACGTGAAGAGCCTCCGCCGGGAGAGCCCGCGCGATGTGGTCAGCGTCTACATCCCGGAGTACGTGGTCGGCCACTGGTACGAGCATCTGCTGCACAACCAGAGCGCCCTGCGCCTCAAGGGGCGGCTGCTGTTCACTCCCGGTGTCATGGTGACGTCCGTCCCGTACCAGCTGGAATCCTCCGAGGCCGCGAAGAAGCGCGCCAGGAAGCGCGCGGACTGGAACGCTCCGGGTTCGGTGCGCCGGGGCCCCGTGGAACGAAGGACCAAGGAGACCAACAAGAGCTGACCCTCCGTGCCCGCCGTTTGGTAAGCGGCCGGACGCCACCCGCGTAGACTCGTGGGTTGTTGTCCGGCCGTTTTTCCTTTGATCTCTGGAGCCACCCCCTCATGCAGAACGAATCCACCTCGTCGCCGGCCGAGGACTCGCAGACCGGGGACTCACTGATCGGCGAGGAGTGCGAGGTCGAGGTGGGCCCCGTCGCCCACGGCGGCCACTGCATCGCCCGTACCTCGGAGGGCCAGGTCCTCTTCGTGCGGCACACCCTCCCCGGCGAGAAGGTCGTCGCACGGGTCACCGACGGCACGAAGGACTCCCGCTTCCTGCGGGCCGACGCCGTCACGATCATCGAGCCGTCCAAGGACCGCGTCGAGGCCCCCTGCCCGTACGCCGGCCCCGGCAAGTGCGGCGGCTGCGACTGGCAGCACGCCAAGCCAGGCGCCCAGCGGCGGCTCAAGGGCGAGGTCATCGCCGAACAGCTCCAGCGCCTCGCGGGCCTCACCCCCGAGGAGGCGGGCTGGGACGGCACCGTCATGCCGGCCGAGGGCGACAAGCTCCCCAAGGGCGAGGTGCCGGCATGGCGCACCCGCGTCCAGTACGCCATCGACGAGAACGGCCGGGCCGGCCTGCGCAAGCACCGCTCGCACGACGTCGAACCGATCGAGCACTGCATGATCGCGGCGACCGGAGTCTCCGAACTCGGCATCGAGAAGCGCGACTGGACCGGCATGGCCTCGGTGGAAGCCATCACCGCCACCGGCTCCAACGACCGCCAGGTCATCCTCACCCCGAAGCCCGGCGCCCGGCTGCCGCTCGTCGAGCTCGACAAGCCGGTCTCGGTGCTGCGCGTCGACGAACGCGACGGCGGCATCCACCGGGTCCACGGCCGCGGCTTCGTCCGCGAGCGCGCCGACGACCGCACGTACCGCGTCGGCTCCGGCGGCTTCTGGCAGGTCCACCCGCAGGCCGCCAACACCCTCGTCCGAGCCGTCATGCAGGGCCTGCTGCCGCGCAAGGGCGACACCGCTCTCGACCTGTACTGCGGCGTCGGCCTGTTCGCCGGCGCCCTCGGCCAGCGCATCGGCGAGAAGGGCGCGGTGCTCGGCATCGAGTCCGGCAAGCGCGCCGTCGAGGACGCCCGCCACAACCTCCAGGACCTCGACCGGGTCCGCATCGAGCACGGCAAGGTCGAGCAGATCCTGCCCCGCACCGGCATCACCGAGTGCGACCTGATCGTCCTCGACCCGCCGCGCGCGGGCGCGGGCAAGCAGACGGTGAAACACCTGACCGGCCTCGGCGCCCGCCGCATCGCCTACGTCGCCTGCGACCCGGCGGCACTCGCCCGCGACCTGGCGTACTTCCGGGAGGGCGGCTACAAGGTGCGGACGCTGCGGGCGTTCGACCTGTTCCCGATGACGCACCACGTGGAGTGCGTGGCGATCCTTGAGCCGGTGCGGGAAGGCGCCTGACCTGCGGTTTCGCCGGTGCGCATTATGTGTACTGTGGGCGTTACGGGCGATGTCTTGACGCTGAGATGACGCTCGGGACGCTCATTTGACGTTCGTTCTGATGGAGTGTCAGGCAGCTGGAGGGGTAGTTTGCCGACCTCGGACCCCCCTGGAGGCATCCGGCTGTTGGGTGGATGCCACCTCACACGACCTTTACAACCCCGACGGCTCCGCCGGAAACAATTCGGGCTCCTTCACAGTTGAGGCCTGCGGAGCACGAGCTACGGGGGGTGTTTGGGCTGAGAAGGCTTCTGCTTTCCGAACGTGATCGCTGGGTTTCTCCTGGTCAGGCATGAACTCCGTTCGTCGGCGGCAGGGATGGGGCGGTTCGTCCGCTCGTGTTGCTCGTGGAGGTGGCTGATGCTGTCGGTGCTCGCCCTTCATGCACCGACCCCGCGACGATCACCCGAACAGGGCCCCTGTTCGGGTGATCAAGCCTGCTGAACGGTAAGCGGAAGCCTTCTGAGCATGGCCGTTGACGATCGCGGCCCCGAGGGCGGTAGCGGAACCGACGGCGGCGCCCAGCAGTGCGGCAAGCCCTGAAGTCCATGGGCCCCAGTCTGCCGTTCTGAGGCAGCCTCCAGGCCCTTGGTAGTCAGGCTGCGCAGCGACAGCAGCCGCTCCAGCAGCCCCATCAGCTTCTGCGCGGCCAGCATGCCGCGCAGGCCACCCACCAGCCGGACTCGCGTCGGCTCGGCCGGCGGGCACTACCGGCGCTTGCGGAGTTCCCGTACCGCCTGCAGGGTGCCGAAGCACAGACCCGCCGCCGCGAGGAAGGCGGTGCCGCCGGAGCGGAGGACCGCCGGGAGGCCGGCGCCCGCGAGGCTTTCCACCAGACCTGCGGACACGGCCACCAGCGAGGAGAAGAGGATCATGATCAGCAGCCAGAGCACCCAGACGGGCAGCGCGGGCGTAGGCGCGGTCGGGTCGGTGGAGGGGTTGGAGCCGGTCACAACGATGTTCCTTTTCGGTCAGATGGGTGGGTGGTGGTCGGGCGGGGACGGACGGTCACCTCGCGTGGAGGGCAGGGAACATCGGCGGAGGGTTCATCGGTTCATCGCCTCCTCCACCAGCAGGCCACGGGCTCGGGTGACTGCCGCCGCCAGTTCCTGGTGCGCGAGCGCCTGGTCCTCGAGGGTGCGTGACAGCTCCGCGATCCGCCGCTGCTGCGGGAGCGACGGCAGCCGCACCTTCATCCGGCCCAGCGCAGAGGTACTGATCGACGGCGCCGCCGTCGCGGCCGACCGGTCCTTGATCCAGGCGATCACCTCGGGCCGCCTGAGCCAGGCGGCGAGGTATTCGGGATCCACGGCGGCATCCCGCTTGCCCCGGATCCTGATCACGTTCGGGCTCATCAGCCACTCCGCCTGATCTGCCTCCACGAGCGCCGGTGGGACCGTCTTGCCGGCGCGCACGCACATGATGTCCCCGGGGCTGAGCAGGTAGTCCTTGAGCCGTAGGGCGAGTTCGTGGGAAACGCGTTCCTCCCCGGTATCGGTGATGCGACCGTCCCGAAGGTGCCGTGGGAACACCACCGGCACCGTGCCGTCGGCCCCGCGGTCCTTGTTGCCGAGCCGCGTGAACGAGGGCCCGGCCTTGATCTCGCAGATGGCCGCGAGCTCCACCTCGCCCGGGACCTCCCCACCCTTCAGGTGCGGGGTCAGCTCCTCGTGGAGGACGGTCGCCCGTACGTCCGCCTCCGCGCTGCGCTCGCGCAGCCGCTGCACCTCGGCCCAGGCGTCCGCCACCTCGTAGGGGTCACCGGGACCGGACCCCTCGTCCAGGCCCCGCTGCGCCGGGGGAATGTGGTCGAGGGGATTGAGCGAACAGGCTCCGCCGAGCAGGTCCTGACGGCTCACCAGCACGTTCGGGACGACCTTGAAATCCTCGGGGTCGTCGAAGCGGGTGAGGAACCGGGCGGGGTGGTGTGCCCTGTAAGTGTCGAGGATGTCGCGGGCATCGGCTTCTTCAAGGACGGTCCGCGGGCCCTTCTTGGTACCGAGGTGACTCGCGTCGAGGAAGAGCACCTGCTCGCACGGCTCGCTCGGATGCCGCAGCAGCCATACGGACACCGGTACGGCTGTGCCGCTGAAGAGCTTGGCGGGCATCCTGATGACGCACTCCACCGCGCCCGCCGTCACCGTCGCCTTACGGATGGCGGCCTCGGCGGGGTTGCCCGAGTTGCCTGCCTTGTTGGGCATCACGATCGCCGCCCGCCCCCCTTCGCACAGGGCGGCGAGTGCGTGCTGGAGGTACGCGAAGTTGGCGTTGTCCAACGGCGGCGGGCCGTAGGCCCACATGCCCGTACGGCGGGCCTCACCGGCCGAGTCGTTCATGTTGAAGGGCGGGTTGGTGAGGACGAGATCGGCTTTCCCGGTGAGGTCCGGACCGCCGGCCCACGGTTCCCTGTCGTTCACGTGCACGCCGGACCGTACGCCGTGCAGCGCCAGGTTGATGGTCGCGAGGGGTGCCACGGCAGTGGATGTCGTCTGTCCGTAGGCCTCGAGCGGCTTGCGGCCGGAGTGGCCCCGTCGAGCCCAGTCCGACCACCTGCGTGCTGCGGCAAGGAACTCGCCACCGCGGACGTAGGGGTCGTAGGCGGTGAGCGGCTCGCGGTCGAGGGAGCAGAGGGCCAGGCCCAGCATCAGGTCTACGACGCCTGGCGGTGTGAAGAACTCCCGGCTGCGCAGGCGGGCGTGCGACTCGTACTCCTCGATGATTAGCTGGAAGGCGTTGCCGTCGAGACTGTCGACCAGGTCCACGACGCGGGCCAGGACCCGCGCGTTCCTGGGCACCAGGTCGGACAGTGCCTCGGTGAAGCGCGCCAGCTGCCCCAGCCGCCGCATTTCCTCGTCCATCGCGCGGCCGATGTGTGCCAGGACCTCGCCGCCGGGTCCCCCTGCCCGCGCCCTGTCCCGTACTTCCGTCCAGCGCGCGCCCGATCGTGCCCGCAGGAAATGCAGCGCGGCAGGCAGGTGCATGTAGTTCACCATCGAGCCCGATCCACGTACCTGGTCGGCTAGCGGTCCCATGAGCTCGCGCACCACCTGACGGTTTCCGCCGTCGTCGGGACGAGGACGCCCGGCCGGCGGGTCCTGCCGCGGGGCGGGAACGTCCGCCGGACTGGGCGGCGAGTGGAACGTCCCCGTCCCGTCGACAGCGAGTGCGGCGCGGGCGCGGAGCCCGTAGGTCGCCTCCTCCCCTTCCTCCGGCCGTCGCAGATGCGGCGGTACGGGACGCTCATCGAGCCAGCCGAGGACCTCCGACTGGAGGAAGTACGCCCGCCCGCCCGCCTGCCTGGGCCGGGGGAAGTCCGCGAAACGGCGTGCCCAGGTGGTGACGGTGGGCCGCGTGACGTCGGCCAGTTCCACGATCCGTGCACGCGTGATCAGTTGCTCGTCGATCTGGAACGGTGTACTTCCGCTTGCCATGTCGCTCCTCTTGAACCACACCCGGTAGGCGTTCCGTTGGTGACGAACGTACGGAGTGAAGGGCTGCGCTGTCGTGTGCGTACTGACAGTGCGCACATACCTTTTCCGTCTACGCCGCCACCACGGGAAGGTGCCAGGGCGCCGATAATCGGTATTCTTCCGCACCTCTGGCCGAAGTGGAGGCCGTCTCAGCGAAGTTGCCGCCTAGTCAGCGGCAAAGGAGTTATCAAGCGACCAGTCGCATCAGACGCACCCTGACCGTGCGAATGCCGAGGCGGCCCGTCCCCTTCACCGCCTCGTCCGCCGACGCGGAGAGCAGGAACCAGAGGGCTGCGGAGGGTATCCGTAGCGCGCTGAGCCGGCCGCCCTCTGGGCTCGGTCGACCTGGACGAGCATCCAGCGCTCGATGCCGCTGCGGTCGCGGATGGAGTTATCCCCGCGTGCGGAAAGTAGTGCACCCAGTCGTTGTCGGACACCTTGCGGGGAACGAGACTCGTAGTCCGTCGCCTTTCGGCGACGGCCTTCGACTTCCTCGGTCGCCAGGTATCCCTGGAGCAGTCCCTGCCGCAGGGCCCGGTCGATCTGCCGTTCCACGGCGTGCCCGAGCGCGGGCAGCACCTCGCGATGCTCAGCCGCGTCGACCTGACCGTCCCGCCAGCCGCCCTTCGGGTCGAGGCTGTAGCCGAGCAGGAAGAACAGGCGCGCGATGGGCACCTTGGGCGTGACGCGGACGGTGACCGGCCCGCTCCCGCCGCCCGGTACGTCGACGGACACCGCGCCGACCTTGCTTCCGGCCCGCAGCAGCCAGCGGCCCGGCGTGTACGGGTCGGGGGACGGATCCACGATCCGGGCGGCGGCCAGCGCCCGGCCGACCGCGTCCGGCAGGATGTGCCCGGTGGCCGGGGCGTGCTCGACGAGCTCGATGGCCGGGATCACGCGAGCCGTACCGGCTCGGGCTCGGGCGGCTGGGGGAGCGAACGGCGCAGCGCGGTGAGCCCGTACCGCTTCTCGATGTCGATGCCTTCGCCGTAGTGGTGCTCCTCCAGCAACGGAAGGATCTTCGTCCGCCAGGTGTGCTCCAGACCGCCGTCCCGGTAGACGCCCTTCTTCATCAGGTACGACGGCCCGATCCGGAAGTCCGGGTCGTCGATACGGGCGTTGAGCGCGTCCAGCAGCTCGGCCGTCCTCGGGGCAGTAGGTGCCCGTCGCCCGAGTTCCCGCACCCCGGCGTACACCGAGGGCCGCGTCACGGTGCAAGAAACGGGCTCGGTATGCCGTGCCAGGAGACCCGCAGGACCTCACGTGCGCGAGTGCAGGCGACGAAAAGGAGGCTCAACTCGCCGAGCAGGTCTTCCCGGTGCTGATGAGCGTCCACTTCTGCGGGTGTCAGAGCCGAGGCCAGAGGGAGGACGCTGTCGCTCACACCGGCAACAGCGACGCAACGGAACTCCAGTCCCTTCATACGGTGCATGGTCCCGATGCAGATGCCGTCGCCGGACGCCTGAGAGGTGCCGAGGAGACGAACGGGCAGATCGGCTTGTTCCAGCGCGTGCGCGATCTCCTTGCCCAGTTGCAGGTATCGAACGGCCACCCCGATCTCGCTCGGTTCCACACCGTCGTTCACCCACTGGGCGATGCGCACCTTGAGGTCCGCGATCTCCTCGGCCTTGTCGGTCGCTGACCTCAGCTCGGGGCGCCCGCCGTTCAGCACGGACCGGTACCCCGCCAGCGATTCGGTTCCGCCGTCCATGTCGTCCAGGCTCTTTTCGCTGAGCAGGGAGGCCGACCATTGCAGGATCTCGTGTGTGGTGCGGTAGTTGATGCGCAGGCGGTGGGATCTGCCGCTCACGTTCACGCCGAGGCTGCGCAGCGACACCTTGTTGCCGTAGATGCGTTGATGTGTGTCTCCAGCAATGAACAGATCGTCGGGCCCGGGGGCGACGGACGCCCGCAGCAAGCGCCACTGCGCCGGGTGGAGATCCTGGGCTTCGTCGATCACCACATGGCGGAACGGGCGGTCGGTACGCGGCTCCAGCAGTCGGGCGGCCTCGGCGCACACCTGGAGGAACGTCCACTCTCCGGCCCGGCGCAGTTCCTGTGTGAACCCCTCGACGGCACGCCATACCTGGGCGCGCCGCAGCGGGCTCAGCGCGGTGCCCCGGCCGCTGCGTGACGCCTTGAGATAGGCCTCGGGCGAGCGCAGGTCCTGAGCGAGGACGACCTGCCGCCATTCCTGGTCGAGGAAGACATCGCTGAAGTCGAGACCGAGTCTGCGGGCGAGTCCGTTCCAGCGGGAATTGATCTCCTTCTGGCTGGTCAGAATGGTCAGCGGGCCGCCCCGGTCTTCGCGTACGAGCTGATTCGCGAGGGCGTCGACATTGACGACGCGGATCTTCGCGCGCAGTGCCTCGTCCGGGATGAGCAGTTCAAGTCCGTGGCGCAGGTCGGCTGCGAGATTCCTGGTGAAGGTCGTGAGCAGCACCGATTCGTCGGGGGCGTCGTCCGGCAACTGTTGTGCCAGATGAAGAGCGCGGTGCAGGGCGACCACGGTCTTGCCTGTGCCAGGGCCCCCGGTCACCCGGGCAGGTCCGTTGTAGGAGGGGTGGTAGGCGATGCGCCGCTGACTGGGGTGCAGGAAGACACGCCACGCATCGAAGGGTCGGGACAGGATGTCCAGCAACTCATCGGGTCCGGAGAGCAGCGCGATACGGCCCTGCGAGTGAGCCATGGCGGCGGTGAGTTCGTCCTCGGCCGGAGTCTGCTGCGTCTCGTCAGCGGCGCGCTCGGCATGCACGGCCACGGACTCGCGCCAGACGTCCTCCGGGGTCAGCCCCGCGGCCAGGCCGGCGAGCACGTCGTACTGCTGCTCGGGAAGGATCTTGCGGAGCGCGTCGAGATGAGCCTCGGTGCCGAGGTTCCGCACGAGCGGGAGTAGGTCGGGATCGATGCCGAGGCGTGTCAGATCCTTGTCCGCGACATCGGTGAAGAGCCGGCCTTCCGCCGCAGTCGAGGCATGGTGCACGTCGGCGGTGGCTTGCTCCAAGGCGATGTCGTCGCGCAGTTCGATGCCCTGCGTCGCAGAGTTTACCGTCGCCCGATGACTCAGTGCCCAGGCGATGGCGTCGTCGTGCGCCATGACCTTCAGGAGAAGGAAGCTGTCTCCGGAGTCCGGTGCGAGAACGACGCCGCGCATGAACTTGCTGACGCGCAGGGTGCGGATGCGCGGGTCGCGGGGATTCTCCAGTTTTTCGAGGTGAAGACCGGCATGGCGGTGCTCGCGGAACTTGTCGAAGACCTCGTGGACCCGCTTCTGGACGGGCTTCTCCAGCTTGGCGAACTCCAGGAGGAAGTCCTTGTGGATTCCCAGCGTCGCCATATGTGCCCCCGAGTCGTACGCGTGTCGACGTTTTGACTGATCACCGTACGGTATGGGGCGACAATGGCTGGTCGGCGTCGAGGGTTTGGGGAGAGGACGGGCGTGCACGCTCAGGAGACCACATTCAGCAAGCTGGTCCAGGGGGAGCAGCAGTTCCAGGTACCGCTCTACCAGCGCACCTACAGCTGGCAGCGCGACGAACTGCGGCAGTTGTGGGACGACGTGCAGGAATTGGTCGAGGACCGACAGGAAGAGCGGCCCGGCTCGGGTCACTTCCTCGGCTCGGTCGTGCTGGCGCCCGAGCGGGTCGCCGCGGGCGGGATGCAGCGTTGGCTCGTCGTCGATGGGCAGCAGCGGATGACCACCTTGATGCTCGCGTTCACCGCTCTGCGGGACCACCACCGGGACCGGGGCTCGGCGAAGAAGGCCGCCCGTATCAACGACCTCATCCTGGTCAACACATATCAGGACGGGCACGACAGCTACCGGCTGCTGCCGACGCAGGCGGACCGTGAGGCGTACACAGCCTGCGTGGACAGCCTCCCGAAGGCCGGCGGCGCCGGAAACGTGGGCGCTGCCTACCGCTTCTTCGTCGCTGCCCTGGCCGACGGGGCGGAGAGCGGTGGTGAGGCCTGGGTGGACGCGGTCGAGTCCGTTCTCGGCGACTGCCTCTCGATCGTCGCGATCACTGCCGCCGAGGGCGACAACGTCTACCGCATCTTCGAGTCCATCAACAACACCGGAGTGGGGCTCAGCCAGAGCGACCTGCTGCGCAACTACCTCTTCATGTGCCTGCCGAGCAGGGGCGAAGACGTCTACCGCAAGCGATGGCTCCCCATGCAGGAGCTGCTCGGCCCCGCCCGTCTGGAGCTGCTGGTGTGGCTGGACCTCGTCGTCGGAGGGAACAGCCGGGCCCGGCAGAGCGAGATCTACCGGGATCAGAAGAAGCGCCTGGAGCCGCTGAGCGGGGACGAGGCCGCGCTGGAAGCCGAGATCGCCCGGTTCTCCCGGCGCGCCGACCGCCTCATGCGGATCCTGGAGCCCGAGAGGGAAGGCGCCCCCGGGCTGCGGGCGGTATTGGAGCGCCTGTCGCGTTGGGGCGGCCAGACCCACTACCCGCTGGCCCTGCACCTCCTCGACCTTGTGGACGAGGGCAGGACCACAGCTTCGGAAGCGGCGGACGCGCTCGCGTTCGCGGAGAGCTACATGGTGCGGCGCCTCTTTGCGGGCCTGTCCACGACGGGCAGTAACCGGGTGTTCATGGAACTCCCCAAGGAGCTGGACAAGGACGGCTCCCCGGCCGAGGCGGTACACCGGTTCCTTTCGCGCCCCCGTACGGGCGCCCGGGTATGGCCGGGCGACGAGGCGGTCCGTGAAGCCATCCGCACCCGCCCTTTCTACAAGACCGGGCGCAGCAACCAGCGCTTCCAGATCCTGCGTCGGCTGGAGGAGAGCTACGGATCGAGCGAGCCCGTCGACTACGACAAGGCGCCGCTCACCGTCGAACACGTCCTGCCCCAGAGCCCGGCCGAGCAGTGGTTCGACCTGCTGGCCGAAGAAGCGGGGGACGGCGAGAGCCCCCACGAGATCCACAACCTGCTCGTGCACACCCTCGGAAACCTCACTCTCTCGGGTGAGAACGCACGGCTCTCCAACCACCCCTTCCACCGCAAGCAGGAGCTGCTCGACTCCAGTGCGCTGCGGATGAACCAGAAGATCGCCGCACAGGAGCGCTGGGGCCGCGCGGAGATCCTCGCCAGGGCTGAGGAACTGGCCGATCGGGCCGTGGAGCTGTGGCCCGGACCCCTGGAGGGAGTCGTGCAGTCGGACGACGAGTGGGCCGGCTGGCGGGAGTTGAGGGAGATCCTGCTCGCCGTGCCGGCCGGGACGTGGACGTCGTACGGTGAGCTCGCCGCCCTCATCGGTACCAGTGCCATCGCGGTCGGCAACCACGTGGCGGCCAGGACGGGACTGCACTGCGCGTACCGCGTGCTGACCGCCGACGGCCGGATCGCGGGCGGGTTCCGGTGGACGGACGACCGGCACTCCGGGGACCCCAAGGTCGTCCTGGAGGCCGAGGGCGTGCCCTTCGACGAGAACGGCCGGGCCTCGAAGGCCCACCGGCTCAGCAGCACCGACCTGGCCGTCCTGGTGGGCAAGGAGCTGCCGGAGGAGACCCCGGCGGGATCGGCCGCGTCGCAGACCGGCGGCGACGAGGCCGGTACCCGCTTCGGAACGCTGCTGCGCGCGAACCAGACACCGGAGGTCGTCGAAGGCGTCCTGGCAGCACTCCGGTTCTGGGAGGAGCAGGGCGGATACCAGGTCTACGGCAAGGCGACCGAGACCAGCTGCTTCCCGACCGTGGACGCGGGCGGGCCGGGTTCGCCGCGTGCCCTGTGGCCGATCGGCATCTACCCGGTGACCGGGACGGCGGAGGTCGTCTTCCAGTACCTCAAGCGGCGCCCGCCGTTCGACGACGAGCCGCTGCGCCGCGCCCTGATGGAGCGGTTCAACGCCATCGACGGCATCGACCTCGCCGAGGCGAAGCTCGACCTGCGCCCCTCCTTCCCGCTGGGGGTCTTCGCCGGCCACAGCGAGGAGATCCGTTCCGTACTGGAGTGGTTCATCCACGAGGTCGCCTTGGCGGAAGCCCGCCGTCCGATCGACGACGGTGACCCGGCGGTGTTCTGACACGGCGGCGGTCGGACCGTCCTCACCTGGCCGGATCCGACCCTTACCGGAAGATCACTGCTCGGGTAACCTGCCCGGGCAGTGATCGGTGTCACTCCGGGCGAAGCGGTGGTTGTTGAACTCCGTGATATTCACCGTGCTATTGACGATGAAGTCGTCCGCGCCTACGGCTGGGACGACCTCCTGACCCAACCTGCTGGGCTCGACCACGGGTTCCATGACACCCGGCAGGGGCCCCGCTACACCGTCGCCCGGTTGTCCGGCAGGAGATTCTCGACCGGCTGCTCGAAGAGAACCAGCGGCGTTACGCGGCCGAAGTTGCCGCCGGTCTGCACGACAAGAAGGGCTCCAGGAAGAAGGCGGCGGCCCCCGCGCAGCGGAAGTCGAAGCCTCCGGTGGAGGAGCCGCCGAGCCTGTTCTGAGCGTGAGGGCGGGGGAGTGGTGGGCCGGTCAGCGCCAGTGGCGTATCGGTCCGCCGCCGGCGTTCCGGTCGCGGGCCACCGTGATCGCGACCCACGGGCCCAGAACGAAGACGTTCCCGTCCTTGAACTCCAGCCGTTTCCGCCGCCCCCGCAACTCCCTTACATCCCGCACACGGTGCGGGATGCCGCCCACGGCGATCACATCCCCTCGCCGCACTGCATCGGGCATGACCTCCAGGGTCTGCATCACGCGCTGCATCCCAGACCCCCTACCGCCGAGGCGCAAGGCTTCGTTTGTTGGCCTCGCGGACCTTGGCCAGTAGTACTTCGTGGCGCACGACGCCGGCCGTGGCGTCTTCGGTCGAGTCGGTCTCCTCCTCCGGATCGGGCGCCGACTCCTCGGTCACTGGGCGCACTGCCTCAGGGCTGCCGCCAACTTCCATGCCACATCGCCCCGGCAGCATCCGAGTTCCACCAGTGGCGACAGGTAGTCGCTCGTCAGGGACACCTGATCGACTCCGAGCGATGGCAGGACGACGTCCACCCCCGCCAACGCCTCTCGCAACTCGTCCCGCGCTGCCTCCGCCTCTCGCGCCTTCTCCGTCGAGCGCCCGCGCCTACCCGCATCCATGTCCGCCTGCCTCCTTGCCGGTCACCGTCTTTCAGTGATGAGCATGGAGGCGTAGCGCTACGCTCACCAGGGGTAACGGTTTTCGGAGCATCGGAACGAAAACGGGAGTCGCCAGTGCCCGCCCCGAAGGAACTCGACCCGAGCGCGTCCCTCGCTGCGCTCTACGGCGCGAAGCTGCGCAAGCTCCGCATCCGCGCCGGGCTCACACAGCGGCAGCTTGGTGACAAGATCCCCATCGCGCACAGCCGGATCGCCCAGTTCGAGTTGGGCAACGACACGCCTCCCGAGGACGTCAACATCAAGTTGGACGGGCTACTCGATGCCGACGGCGATCTGGTCGACCTGTGGGGTCACCTCAAGCGGACGCCTTACCCGGACTGGGCGCAGAAGTTCATGGCGTACGAAGCAAGGGCGAGCGCCATGCACAAGTACATGGCGCACAGCGTTCCTGGTCTCCTTCAGACCGAGGCCTATGCCCGTGAACTGCTCAGGCTCGGCCTGCCTTGGTGCACAGGGGCGGAGGTGGAGGAGAAGGTGGCTGCGCGGATGCAGCGACAGGCGCTCCTCCAGAGCAACAAGCCACCCTTGCTGTGGGTGGTGCTCGACGAAGCGGTGATCCGTCGGCCAGTGGGCGGAGGGGCGGTCATGAGGGACCAATTGGCCCGAGTCGCCGAGGCAGCGATGACGCCGCGTATCGAGATCCAGGTGCTGCCATTCGCTGCGGGCGGTCACTCGGCAATGGGCGGTTCTCTCACCGTGCTGTCGTTCGAGAACGGGCCTGACGTGGCCTATCTGGAAGCCGGTCACTCCGGTGAACTGGTGGAGGACAGGGCCATGGTGGCGCAGCACTCGTATCGTTACGATCTTGTGCATGCCCAGGGCCTGTCGCCCGAGGCATCAACCGCCTTGATTCGGAAGGCGATGAAGGAGTTCGGATCATGAGTGCCGCACGGATAGACACGGCGATCATGTCGTGGCGCAAGAGCACCTACAGCGACGGGGGTGGTGGTGACTGTGTGGAGGTCGCCGACGGCATCCCCGGCGCCGTCCCCGTCCGGGACAGCAAGACGCCCGCCGGTCCCGTGATCCTCGTCGGGGACGCCGCCTGGGGCGCCTTCGTGCGGCACGTCCGAGAGGTGTAGGGCGGTCCGTCGCCGGGGCGCGGATTCCTGGACCCCGGTGCGGCGCGTCGCCCTTTAAAGGGAACGGGAGAGAACCCCACCCAACCAAACCCGGTGGTCGAACTCCCGTCGCCACACGATCGGGTGAAGGGGGCGACGCGCACCCTGACCGGTGGGGTACGGTCGGCCGCAACAACCCCATACATGCAGACGGCCCCCGACAGGACTGCAATCCTGACGAGGGCCTGACCGACCCGGAAGAGAAGACCTTCCCGATGGCTGATCCGCAGTCTAACGCGGTCGCGCCGGCGCGCCCCGCGAATCCGATCCCCACGGACGCCCCCAGCGCTGGGGTGATCCACTTCCGTCACCGTCACACCGACCGGTTCACGGTCGTCGGCAACCACCTGGCCCAGCATCCGCACCTGTCCGCCGTTGCGATCGGGCTCGCCGTCTACCTCTGATCTTGGCCAGTGCTCCGCCCTTCAGGGCGGGGGTGAAGGCCATCCTTGGCCCGGAGGCGCGCAGCGCCGGAGTGCTCTTCGTCTCCGGGTTGAGGGTCAGACGGGACGCTGCTGGTTTTCGATGT
>NZ_JBICXB010000026.1:0-93986 GCF_043200055.1 Streptomyces sp. NPDC048496
TGACCGCCGGCCTGTCGGGGATGCCTGTCGTCTGCCCGAGCACGAAAGCGCTACGTGACCTGCGCCGCAGACTCGGCAGCGCGCCGGTGCGGGCGGTGTTCGAGGTACTGGCCGGACCGTTGGCCCGGCCGACTACGCCCGGCGTGCGGTTCGGCCCGTATCGGACGGTGTCGTTCGACGGATGCAGCTCGATCAAGGTGCCGGACAGCGAGCGCAACCGGGGCTGGCTGGGACGGTGTCCGCACGGCGGCTATCCCCAGGTCGAGCTGTCCGTGCCACAGAAGCCGCAAAAGGGGCACTGCGGACGACGAACACGACCTCATACCCCTCAGCGTCCCGGAGATCCGCCGGTTGATCGGGCGCCTCGTCATCACACCCCGCCACCACACCAACGAACACCACCTGCACTGGTCACGCTTCCGCAGACGCAGACGCAGACGCAGCCAGGCCAGAGCCCGCCGCTCCCACTGCAAACGCAGAGGCCACAACCCCCAGATGCGGTTGCAGCACTAGCTCGTCGCGGCAACGGCCGCGCTCGTCGGCATCGTCGGCGTACTTGTGACGGCGGCACGCAACCGCTCGGCCCCGTACGACGCTCCCGCCCGTGATGAGCATCCCGAGGTGGCACGAGCCCGCGCACAGTGGCAACAGACGCTGTTGGATCACGGGATGGTGCCGTTCCTGCACCGCCAACTCGAGGAATCGCGGACCGGAGACAGCTCCCGCCGCCCACGCCCCCCGCCTTCCCCCGCTCAGCGGGCACAACCGACAGCACGAGCGGCCATCCGAATCCCTCCTCGAACCGGGACTTCACCTCTCCTGGCTACGCGAGCCCGAACTTCAGTAGCCCGGACTTCGTGGGTCCCGACTCCACCGGGACGGAGTAGCTCAGCATTCAGGCGGGCGCCGCGTCCCCGCCACCGCTGCGGTTCAGGTGGCATCGGGATCGAACGACGGGCGCCCGGTCGGCGCCGCGTCCTCGCCCTTCCTCAGCGAGACTGGGCTCGTCACAGCCTTGTGCAGGGCGGGTTCCGCCGACGAACCGCGCACCGCCGCGCCATCGGCTGCGCCGCGTACGGCGTCCGCGACCTCCGCCAGCTCCTGCCTCGGGTCGAGAGCACTGCGGATCTCGTCGAGCCCCAAGCCATTGCCGTCCAGGACATGCTTGCGTACGAATGCCTTGGGATTCAGGTCCTCGAAATCGAAGTCCCCGAACTCCGGGCCCAGTTCGGACCGGATCTCCTGTTTCGCGTTCTCGGAGAACTCCCGGAACTTCCGGATGAACCCCGACACGTTCTGGATGACCTCCGGCAGCTTGTCCGGGCCGAAGAGGAGGACTGCGAGGACCACGAGCGTGACCAGTTCCAGCAGGCCCACATCAGAGAACACGATGCCACTCCTCGGGCCGTCACTGCCTGGGCGCCCTGTGCGCCGTCCCGCTCGGTCAGGTGGTGTTCCTTCCCGCCAAGGAGATCAGGATCACCAAGGTCAACGCGGTGACCGGGGACAAGGCGGCGAGTGGCGGAGCGTTCATGCAGGCCTCCTCGACCGACCGGCAGGTCACGGTCGCCCTCAACGCGAACCAGCAGGCCGATGTCGCGGTCGGCGACAAGGTGACCATCACGCTGCCCAACGGGAAGGCCACACCGGGTGTGGTCTCGTCGGTGGGGAAGGTGGCCACGAAGGAGAACGACAAAACGACCATCGACGTCCAGATCAAACCCTCGAACCCGAAGGTGACCGGTGAGCTCGACCAGGCGCCGGTGCAGGTCGCCATCGTCTCCGACACGGTCGAGGACGTGCTCTCCGTGCCCGTGAACGCGCTGCTGGCCACGGCCGGCGGAGGGTACGCCGTCGAGGTGGTCGACCCCGGTGGCGAGCACCGTCTGGTCGCGGTGAAGACGGGGCTGTTCGACGACAGTGCCGGCCAGGTCGAGGTGACCGGCAGCGGCCTCGAAGTCGACCAGAGAATTGTGGTGCCGTCCTCATGACAGACGTCGAGGCAGAGACGCGGGTGGCCACGGTCCAGCAGACCGGTACGCCGGTGCTGCAGCTGGACGAGGTCACGAAGGTCTACCCCGGCGCCACACCGGTGGTGGCGCTGGACAAGGCGAGCTTCACCATCCGCCAGGGCGAACTGGTGACGATCGTGGGCCCGTCGGGTTCGGGACGGTCGACGCTGTTGCAGGTCATGGGCACGCTGGACCGTCCCACCTCGGGGACGGTCCGGATCGTCGGCGAGGACGTCGCCAAGATGTCGGACCGGGCCCTGGCCGGACTGCGGGCCACCCGGATCGGCTTCGTCTTCCAGCAGTTCTTCCTGGCCCAGCACGCCACCGCGCTGGAGAACGTCGCCGACGGCATGCTGTATTCGGGCACCCGGCGCGGCGTCCGGCTGGACGCCGCGGCCGCGGCGCTGACCCGGGTCGGGCTCGGTCACCGGATCCGTCACCGCCCGCAGGAACTCTCCGGAGGCGAGAGGCAGCGGGTCGCCATTGCCCGCGCACCGGCCGGCAACCCGGCGATCGTGCTGGCCGACGAACCCACCGGCAACCTCGACAGTGTCTCCGGAGCGGCGATCTTCGAGCTGCTCAAGGAGCTCAACGCCGAGGGCGCCACGATCGTCATCATCACCCACGACCGTGATCTGGCTGCACAACTGCCACGCCGCATCGAGGTCCTCGACGGTCAGATCGTCGTCGACGTCAGCTCGGCGGATCAGCCCCTGTCCACCGAAAGGCATCTGCCATGACGACTTCGGCTCCCGGCCTGCTGTACCCGGCCGACCTGGCTCGTACGGCCAGTGTGGGGCTGCGCACCAGGCGGATGAGGGCCGCGCTGTCGGCGCTCGGTATCGCCATCGGAGTCGCGGCGATGGTGGCGGTCCTGGGCCTGTCCGCCTCGTCCCAGGCGGGTCTGCTGGCCGAGATCGACAAGCTCGGCACCAACCTGCTGAAGGTCAGCCCGGGGCAGCAGCTCGGCGGCGGGGACGCCGAACTCCCCGTCGAGGCACCGTCGATGATCTCCCGGATCGGCACGGTCGAGACGGTCCAGAGCACCGGCAAGACCGATGCCATGGCCTATCGCAGCCCGCACATCCCGAGCATCAACACCAACTCGATCACGGTCAACGCGACGAGTCTGGATCTGCCTGACGCGGTACGCACCACCGTCGCCCGGGGTAGGTACCTCAACGCCGCCACCGCCAAGCAGCCCGTGGCCGTGCTCGGTTCGGCGGCAGCCAGCCGCCTCGGCATCGCCGAGATCCACCCGGGTGCACGCATCTGGGTCGGCGGACAGTGGTTCTACATCGTGGGGATCCTCAACTCCGCGACCCTGACCCCCGAGCTCGACGCCTCGGTCCTGGTCGGCTATCCGGCGGCGCAGAAGTATCTGCACTTCGACGGCCACCCGTCCACGGTCTATGTGCGGGCCGACACCGACCAGGTCGCGGACGTCCAGGGGGTGCTGGCCGCGACGGCCAACCCGCAGAACCCCGATCAGGTCAGCGTCAGCAAGCCCTCGGCCGCGCTGGTGGCCCGGGCCGCGACCAAGTCCGCGCTGAACGGGCTGTTCCTGGGGCTGGGGGCCGTGGCCCTGCTCGTCGGCGGCGTCGGAGTCGCCAACACCATGGTGATCTCCGTGCTCGAACGACGGTCCGAGATCGGGCTCCGACGGGCGCTCGGCGCCACCAAGGGGAACATCCGTATCCAGTTCCTGTCCGAGGCGGTGCTGCTCGCCGCACTCGGCGGAGTGGTGGGGGTGGCGCTGGGAGTCGTCTCCACCGCGGTCTTCGCCCAGGTCAAGGGCTGGGCCACGGTCGTACCGACGCTGGCCTGGGGAGGAGGACTCGGTGCGGCCGTCGCGATCGGAGCGATCGCGGGACTGCTCCCGGCGCTCCGCGCGGCCCGGATGCAGCCCACCGAAGCACTGCGTATCTCGTAGCACCGGACAGCCCGGCCGGCCCGGCATCGCGGAGGACGACCACCGCATGCCGGGCGTCGGCCTGCTCCGGTGCCGATGCCCAGGTCGTCACGGGGACCATGGTGCGCGTCGAGAACGTCCACAAGTCGTACGGCCGGGGGCGGAGAGGACGACGCGCTGGTCAAGACCGACGGGTTCACCGTCGACCTGGCCGCCAAGGCGCGTTGATGTGGCGAGCGGCCCGCGCACCTGCTGTTCGGTTACGGCCGGTGATCAGCTGTGCCCGCTGTCGTCCGGCGATACGGTGATGTGGTCCTCCTCCAGATCCAGCGCCACCCGGTCGCGCATGCCCAGTGCCCTCGTGTACTCGGCGGGCAGCTGGAGGCGGCCGGCCCGGTCGAGCATCGCGTACTCGCGGGCCACCAGCGTCTCGTGGCCGGTGGTCTCGTCGACCTCGCTGCGGCGCAGGACCTCCGTGGAGGTGCGGCCGTCGCGGATGGCGACCGTGCGGCGGACCTCGGTGGCCACGGCGCGGTCATGGGTGACGATGACGATGGTGGTGCCCAGCTCCTTGTTCGCCGTGCGGAAAGCGGCGAAGATCTGCTGGGCGGTGTGGGAGTCGAGCTCGCCAGTGGGTTCGTCGGCGAGCAGCACCGCCGGGTCGCAGGCGAGGGCCACGGCGATCGCGACCCGCTGCTGCTGACCGCCGGACATCTCATGCGGGCGGCGGTCCCGGCAGTCGGCGACCTGGAGCAACTCCATCAGTTCCAGGGCGCGTTCGGCGCGGGCCCGGGAGCGGCGTCGCCCGCCCGCCAGCTGGAGGGGCAGGGCGACGTTCTGGACCGCGGTGAGATACGGCAGCAGGTTGCGGGAGGTCTGCTGCCAGATAAAGCCGACCACCTTGCGCCGGTAGTGCAGGCGGTCCTTCGCGGTCATGGCCAGCAGGTCGTGGCCGGCCACCCGGGCCGCCCCGGCGGTAGGGGTGTCCAGGCCGGCCAGGATGTTCATCAGGGTGGACTTGCCGCTGCCCGAGGCGCCCACCAGGGCCATGAGTTCGCCGTCGCGGACGAGCAGGTCGAGGCCCTGGAGGGCCTGCACCTCCACGCCGTCCGCCGAGAAGATACGGACCAGACGGTCGCAGGTGATGAGGGCGTCGTGGCCGTAGGCGGGCCGAGCGCGGGTGGCGGTCGCCTTGTCGGCCAGCTCGGCGAGGGTGGGATTCGTCGTCATCGGGCTCCTTGGTCAATGGGGGCGCGGCCGACCGGGTGCGCGCCGGGGCTGCCGCGTGCGGGCGAGGGCCGCCAGGGTGGGGGCCGAGTCCGCCGGGGTCAGGGGCCGGAGTCGCCGGAGCCCCTGGGGTCTGGCGCCGTGACCGCCGGCGCCGGAGACCCCAGGGGCTGGCGCCGAGGCCGCCGGGCTCTTTTGCCGGGGCCGCCGGGGACGGGGTGCGCTGCCCTTCTCACCTCGTGTCACCTGCTCTCAACTCCCGCACCGCTCCTCTCCTCCCCGCCCACCACGCCTGTACGCCGGCGATTCCCACCGTCACCGCCACCACGGCCAGCGCCGGCACCGTCAGCGACCAGGCGTCGGTGTGCAGCGGGGTCTGCTTCAGGGGAGCGACCGAGGGCGGTAGGGCCACTGCGGTCAGGTCCATGCCGGGGGAGAGCAGGCGGATCGCGGTCCAGCCGGTCAGGACGCCACCCACCGCGGCGAGCACGGCCTGGGGCAGGGCCTCCAGGACGAGCAGGCGGCGGCCCTGCGGACGGGTGAGGCCCATGGTGCGGAGGCGGGAGAGCAGCGCGATGCGCTCGGGAGCGGCGCGCAGGAGTGACAGGAGCAGCGCGAGCACGGCGTAGCCGGCGCCTGCCGCCACCGCCGCCGTGTAGAGGTGTTCCACGCCGGACTGGAGGGGGGAGTCGACATACCGGGCCCTCTCGTCGGCGCGGAGGCGGACCGACACCGCGTCCCCGGCCGCCTCGCGCAGGCCACGGCCGTCCGCTTCCGAGCCCGTCACCAGCAGCGCCGTCGGCCTGGCCGCCATGGCGCTGAGGCCGGCACGGTCCACCACCAGGAAGTCGGCGCCCATCACGGCCGGAGTGATGTCCCGGACGAGGACGATGCGGACGGTGACACTGCTGCCGTCCTCCATGCTGACGGGGAACGGAGCCGAGCCGTGGGCGTTTGCCACGCTCGGGGAGGCCACGGCGGCGGCCCCCAGGTCGCCCCGGCCCTTCTTCAACACTCCTTCGGAGAAAGCACCGAGCCCCGTCCGCCTCGTCAGCTTCGCGTAGCCGCCGGGATCCACGCCCACCACTGGCACCGCATGGCGCCCGTCGTTCGGCGTCGCCCGGTATGCGACGCTCACCGCCGCCACGTCCCGCACGCCGGAGACCCGGCGCACTCGGTCGGTCAGCCCTGCGGGCAGGGAGTCCACCATCGACTCCAGCCGGCCGTCGGCCCCGACCGCGAGGAGCGCCGAGTGGTCCCGGGCCTCGCCGATGCCCGCCAGGACCGAGCCACCGAACGAGGCCGTCGTGAGGGCGGTGAGCAGGGCGAGCAGCGGCAGCACCGCGGACGCGGAACTGCGGCCGGCCCGGGCCAGGGACAGATGGCTCACCACACCGCGCAGCCGCCCGGCCGGGCCGGCCATGCCACGCAGGGGCAGGGGGTAGAGGCGGACCAGCAGCAGTGCGGCGATCACCCCCACCAACACGGGCGCCGCCGAGATCAGCTGATCGCCGGACCCGCCGGACGTGCCCTGCCGGCGCAGGGTCACCACCGCGCCGGCGGCCACCGCCACCAGCGTCACCTCCGCGACCGTACGTCGCCGGGACGGTCGTACGGACGTCACGTCCTGGCGGAGCGCGGGGATGCGGACGAGCCGGTGGGCGACCGCCGCGCGCAGGGGGAGGGCGACGCAGGCGACGACCGTGACCGCGAGGGCGGCCAGCACGGCGGGCAGGGCCCGGGCGCCGGGGAGGGCCCACACCGCCACGGCCAGGCCGAGCGCCCCGGCCGGGACGGCGACCACCGCCGTCTCCGCGAGCAGGCGGGCGGCGAGGCCCGGCAGCGAGGCGCCGCGGGCGCGCAGCAGGGCCAGTTCGGTGCGACGGCGCTCGGCGGTCAGGCCGCCCGCCATCGCCAGGACGACGGCGGCGACCGTACCGCTGCCGAACGCGGCGACCGAGATCAGCGCAGAGACGCCGGAGTGCAGGCGGGAGTAGGAGGCGAGCACGTCGTCGAGGTCGGTGTCGGCGTCCGTGAGGGGGTCGGTGGCCGTGCGCACCTGCTGGAGGCTGGGGCCCGACACCAGGGCGGCGAGCGCGGACTTGAGCGCGCCCAGGTCACGGTGGTGCAAGGTGTTCGGGTCGGGGGCCAGCCGCCAGTAGCGGTAGGGCCGCCCCTCGGTGCCCAGGAGCGCGGGGGCGGCCTCGGACGGCAGCAGCAGGGCGCCGAGCCAGTACCGGGGCGACTCCGGGTCGACGGGCGATACCCGCGCCAGCACGGGCGTGCGCAGCAGGGTGTCCGTCGCCCAGTAGGCGCCGTCCCGGTCGCGCGGGGCGACGATGCCGGTGACCCGGACGGCGAGCGCGTCCCGACCCGCGCCGGGGACGTGCAGGACTGACCCCACCTTGATGCGCAGGCTCTTGGCGGTGTCCGCGCTGACCGCCGCCTCCACCTCGGGCGTCGTCGCGGTGACCGTGCCGGACGCGCGTGGCAGACGGCCCTCGCTCAGCCGGGCGTGGTCGGCCAGGCCCGCCTGCGCGACGAGGGCGACCTGGGCGGGCAGCCCGCTCGGCCGGGGCAGCCAGGGGTCGGGCACCGCCTGGTTGACGGAAGTGGTCACGCCGTACGACGACTGGCTGGGGTCGGTGACGAAGGGGCGCCGGACCGTGCCGAGGATGCTGTCGTACTCGCGCTTCACGGTGGCGGGGCGCAGTGCTTGCTCGCGCTGGTCCTGCGGCAGGTACGGCAGGGGCGCCGGGGCGGACAGACGGACGACACTTCGGAAGTGGGACACCTGTTCGACGGAGCGGCGCAGGCCCGCGTCCTCGTACCGCTCCAGCGCGCGCGGGAACGCGGAGGCCAGGCAGGCGGTCACCGCCACCAGCAGCGCGAGGGCGAGAGCGGGACCGGGGGCCGACCGCAGACGGGTGCGGACCCAGGGGGCGGCGGCACGTTCCACACGCCTGAACGGGATCACCATGTCACTCCCCCTCCCGCAGCACCTGCACCGGATCGGCCTGTCGCGCCGCCAGCAGCGCCACGACGACGACCGGGACGGAGGCAACTGCCGCCAGCAGGGTGGCCACCTGCAGCGGTGGCAGTTCCACCAGCAGATCCGGCACCGGGCGGGTGGCCTCGCCGGTCAGGACGATGAGCGGCAGCACCGTGCGGGTCAGGGCGACGCCCAGGCCGGTGCCCACGGCCAGCGCCAGCGCGACCAGGACGCCGTGCTCGGCGGCGACGGCACGGGCCAGCCGGCGGCGTGGGGCGCCCAGGGCACGCAGGATCGCGAACTCGGCGTTCCGCTCCCGCAGTGCCCCGGCCGCGCTCACCGCGAACCCGAGCGCGGCCAGCACCGCCGCCGCCCCGGCCGCTGCGGTGAACGCGGCCTCCGGGCCCGCCCCGAACGGGTCGTCGCGCAGCTCGGCGGCGATCTCGTCGCGCACGACGATCTGCCCCGGATCGAGGTCGGGCCGGGCGCGCAGAGCGGTGGCGATGCCCGCGCTGTCCGAGGGCGAGTCCGGCCGCAGCCACCACTCGGTGGGCGCGAGGGCGGCCCCGTAGCGGGCCTGGAGGGCCCGGTTCACGGCGTGCAGATCGACGAGCACGGCGCCGCCGTCGTCGTCTCCCTCCCCGCCCTGGGCCGTCGGCAGCTGCCGTACGGCGCGCACGATCCGCACGGGCACGTTCTGTCCCTCGAAGTCGAAGTCCATCGTCTGACCGGGGCGGGCACCGGCGGAGGCGAGGAAGCGGTCGGTGGCGAGAGCGGCCACCGCGGTGGTCTTGGGCTGTGCCACCTGCATGCGCAGCGTCAGTGACGGACTGAGCCAGGGCTGGTAGGACGGGACGTAGCCCGTGCCGTACACCACGGTCGGGTGCGCGGCGGGGCGGACGCGCGGGCGGGTCGGCGAGGTTCTGGGGTTGTCCGAGTCCTGCTCGTCGGTGCCGGAGGCCGCCGTCCAGGACGCCGGCAGGGGCACCCGTTGTGCCGTGCCGACGGCGGTTGTCGCGGTCAGGGCGTCGAGGGTCAGGGTGTGCTGTTCGGCGTGGGAGGACGGCACGGGCAGCACGAGCTGTACCCCGGTGAGCGTCAACGGTCCGTGGTCGCTCGGCAGTTCGACAGACAGTGTGTGCGGGCGCCCGTCGACGGGGAGGTTGCCGGACGGCAACGGGTAGGGGACGCCGTGGTCGTCCTCCAGCGTCTGGGTCACGGTCGCCGCGCTCTCCGTGCCCCGCACCGAACGGAGCAGGGTCGCCGTCAGCGTCAGCCGGGTTGCCCCGGCGGGCACGCGCGCGCCCGCCGACTCACCCGACGGACCCAGCCCCGCCAGCAGCCGCTTTATCGGGGCGGGCGCCAGGTCGGGGCGCAGCAGGACGGTGTCCGCCGCGTGCGCGGTGTCCAGCGCCAGCACCGTCGCCGTGCGCCCGCCGGACAGCGGCAGGGTCGTCCGCACGGCGGGGACGGCCTCGCGCACGTGGGGCACGGCCGCGTAATCCTGCGTGCGGCCGAGCTCGCTGCCGCCGTTGGCCAGGATCCGCACCGGCGCGCCCGCCGCAAAGTCGGCCTGGTCGTCCTGCGAGCGCTCCCAGGAGGAGCCCTGGCCGATCGCCAGTACGCCGAGCGCGACGGCCAGGACGAGCAGCAGTACGGGACCGGCGCCGCGCCCCGGGCGGCGGCTGAGCTGCCAGCCGGCCAGCGCCGCGGCAAGCCCCCGCCCGCCCGCCGCCCGGCGCTCGGCGAGCCGGGCGGCCGACGGCAGCAGACGCAGCGTCAGAACCGCGCCGGCCAGCAGCGCGAGGGCGGGTGCGGCGACCAGCAGCGGGTCGATGCCCAGGGCGCCGGTCGTGTCCGCGCTCACCGCGCCCGACGTGCGGCGGTCCAGCTGCCAGTAGGCGACCCCAGCCACCGCCACCAGCCCCAGGTCCGCCCCGGCCCGCAGCGGAGCGGGCAGGGCGCGGGCGCGGGACGTGCGGAACCCGGTCGGCGTGACCGCCGGCAGGGTCACCGCCAGCGCGCACCCCAGCGCCACGCCGGCCGCCGTCAGCCACACCCCGAACCCTCCGTCGGCCGGCACCTCCAGTTCCAGTCCGAGCCGGGCCAGCGCCCCCTGCCCGGCCAGCAGCCGGATCAGCGGGCCTGCCAGCAGCGGGGCGATCAGCAGCGCGGGCGCGGCCAGCAGTAGCGCCTCCCGGGCGGCGAGGCCGGCGAGGCCGGCGCGGGAGGCGCCGCGGGCGCGCAGCAGCTGGGTCTCGCCGGTGCGTTCGGCGGCGAGCAGCCGGGCCACGAGCAGCAGCGCGCAGGCCGCGAGCAGGGCGAGCTGGAGGGCGACGATCAGGAGGGTGGAGCGGGAGACGAGCAGGGAGCGCTCGACCCGGTCGAGGACCTGGGGGAGAGCGGTGCTCGCGGTCGTCCCGCCGGCCGTACCGCCCTCGCTGTCGTCCCCGGTGGGCAGCTTGAGCAGGGCGGCCGGCCCGGTGCGCGCGGAGGTGCGCAGGGCGTCGATACGGTCGGCGGTGAGGCGGGCGAAGTCGGCGGAGGCGAGCCACGCCGACCCTCCGTCGCTCACTCGGCCGCCGGTGACGACGGAGGGCGCCGTCAGCAGGGGGCCGTAGGTGGTGAAGCTGGACGTCCGTACGCCCCGACCGCCCAGTTCGTCCAGCAGCCAGTAGGGGGAGGCCGGCTCGGCGGGCCGGTACACGCCGGTGACGAGGATCCGCACGGGCGGCCCGTCGAGCCGGTCGGTGACGGTGAGGCGGGCGCCCGGCGCCAGCCGCAGCCGCCGCGCAGCGGTCCCGGGTATCGCCACCTCGACGTCCGGCGTGCCCGCGCGTGGCAGGCGCCCCTCGCTGAGCCGCACCTGCGTGGCGTCGAGCGCCGCGAAGTGCGTGAGGTCAGGCTTGTCGCCGGGCCGGGTGGTTGCGGGCAGGGCGTACGGGCCGGAGCGCGCCAGCGTCCGCACGGTCACCGGCAGCCCGTCGAAGGTACGGCGCGCTGCGTCGCGTACGGCGGTGTCGGCGGCCCGGCGACGATCGGCCGCCACCTGGGCCCTGACGACCAGCGCGGCATCGGCGGCGTTGCGCGGCTCGGCCAGCGAGTGGCGCAGGGCCGCGTCGCCGATCGCGGTCGAGTAGGCGGCCAGGGCCGCCAGCACGGACGTGGTCAGCAGGACGGTGACGAGCGCAGCGGCGATCAGCGGGCGATGCGCCTGCGCCCTCGCCAGGACGAGCGGGGCACGCCCCGAACGCACCCCAAAACGCCCCCCGTGCGTCGTCACCCGACTTCCCCCAAGCCTCTGTTGTCACCGTTGCCCCGACTTCCGGTGATGTTGTCAGACCGGATGCATGGGGTAAGCGATGCGAAGCGGGCTTTACCGGATTGTGACCGGAAATCGGCGTTCTATGAACGGAATCCGGGCTGTGGAGCGCGAACTCCGGCGCGTTGATCACCGACGCCGCCGCGTACGTCAGGTAGTTCCACAGCGTCGTCTCGTGCTCCTCGGACAAGGGCGTGGCCGCCCGATCAGAGGTCACCCGACAGGCTCTGAGCAGGTCGAGTCGTGGTCCGAGGGGGTAGCCGGGTTCCATGCCCGGTTCGACCATCGTTTCGGCAGGTCGGAGCCCCGCGAGCGGGCGTCGGACTACCTGAACGGGTTGCTCGCGCCGCTTGAGAAAAAGAACGGGTGGACGCTGTCGGAGCAGGTCGGGCAGTTGCGCCCCGACGGTGTCCAGCGCCTGCTCAACCACTCCGACTGGGACGAGAACGCGGTCCGCGACGATGTGCGGGACTTCGTCGTGGAGACCATCGGTGCCAAGGATGCGGTGCTGATCGGCGATGACATCGGCTTCCTGAAGAAGGGCACCAAGTCCGCCGGCGTCCAGCGTCAGTACACGGGCACAGCTGGCCGCACGGAGAGCAGCCAGATCGGAACATTCTTGGCCTACGCCTCCTCCAGGGGGCGGGCGTTGATCGACCGCGAGCTCTACATCCCTGTCTCCTGGACGGATGACCGTGACCGCTGCCGCGCGGCCGGGATCGATGACGGAGTCCCCTTCGCGACCAAGAACGAGCACTTCAAGTGGATGCTGCAACGCGCCATCGACGCGGGTGTCCCGTTCGCGTGGGTCACCGCTGACGAGGCATACGGGCAGGTCAAGCACCTGCGAGTGTGGCTGGAGAAACGTCGGGTCGCGCACGTGCTGGCCACGAAGGTCAACGACACCGTGATCGCCGCGCGCGGGGCGGACGCGCGGGTGGACCAGCTGGTCGCCGCGCTGCCCCGCCAGCGGTGGAAACGGATCTCCGGCGGGGCCGGCGCGCACGGTGAGCGGATTTACGACTGGGCGCGTGCAGCGATCCGCCCGTACTGGGAGAACGGCTTCGGGCACTGGGTACTGGCCCGACGCAGCGTCAGCGACCCGAGCGAGATCGCCTACTACGTCTGCTACGGCCCGGTCATCTCCCGACTGAAAGACCTGGTCAAAGTGGCTGCCGTGAGGTGGGCGGTAGAGGAGTGCTTCCAGACCGCGAAGGGAGAGTGCGGTCTGGACCACTACCAGGTGCGGCTCTACCGGGCCTGGTACCGCCACATCACCCTGGCCATGGCCGCCCTCGCCTACCTGACCGCCATCCGCGCCGCAGAAGCCACAAAAGGGGCACTCTCGACGACGAGCAGGACCTCATACCCCTCAGCGTCCCGGAGATCCGCCGGTTGATGGGCCACGTCGTCGTCACGCGCCACTGCCACAGCAACGAGCACCATCTGCACTGGTCACGCTTCCGACGACGCAGCCAGGCCCGAGCCCGTCGCTCCCACTACAAACGCCGAGGCCACATTCTCCAGATGCGGTTGCAGTATTAGGGCTATGGGGGAGTTGTTGACTGAGAGTGCAGTACGCGAGGTTATGACCGTTTCGCGCTTGGGGTTGGGTGAGGGGGCTGGTCAGCGGGGCGGGGCGGTGGTCAGGGGCGGGGCTGGGCGAACAGGCCGGGTTCGGGTTCGGTGAGGATGCCCAGTGTGACCAGGCGTTTCAGCTTGGACCGGATGCCTTCGGTGTTCTTCGGGAGGATCGGCAGATCGAGGGCCTGGCAGAGGTCGCGGGCCCGCATCGGCTTGTCGGCGTCGGTGAGTCCGGTACCGAGTACAACGCACGGTGGGGTCCTCACGCGGTGAACTCGATACGGAAAGGGTCGTCGGTCACGAGGCGCTGGTACTTGCGGAGCGAGCCGAGGACTCCGCCCGCAGAGCTGTTGGCCCGCTGGGTGATGCGGAGCCGCAGGCAGGTCTCCGTGCCCGTGGACGGACGACTCGCCCAGGTCGCCGGGGCGGACCAAACACCGTTCACGACCTGAGGAGACAACTCGGCGCACAGGTCACCGTTCTGACCGCCTTCCCGCGTGCTGGCCATCGGGAACTCGTCGCAACTATCCGCGCCAGTCGTCCCCGGGTACAGGTTGGTGAAGGGCGTGCAGGTCGCGGCGCGGTTGGTGTTCGCCTGAGTCTTCGACCGCGTGCAGGATGTCGGTGCCCCGGCGCTTCATGATCTCTTCGTAGATGGGCACGACGATCCCGTACTTCGCGTGCGACCGGGAGTAGCTGAGCACCGGAAGGTCATCGGTCGGAATGATGCAGCCGCGCAGCCTGGGCTGTTCCTTGTCACAGCGGATCTTGCCGTCGGCGGGGCTCGACCAGGAGGCGCTCGTGTCGATCGGGGTGGCGCCCGGCATCGTCACGTACAGCTTGTAGCCGGTCTGGAACGAGGAACGGGTGGTGTTCGCCGCGAAGGCATCTCCGGTGTACTTGGTGCTTCCGCTGTTCTCTTTGCCAACCGTGAGAGGGGTGACGCCGTACCACGACTGCTTCGTCAGAGTCGTACACCCGGCGCCGCAGCTCACCTGCATTTTCACCACGAGACTCTGCACGTCACCGGTGACCCTGACCAGCTTGACAGTGATCGTCTCCTTGAGTTCCAGTGACTTGTAGGAAGTGGCAAGTGTGGAGTTCACCTCGATGAGGCCGGTGCCGATGGGCTTGCCGTTCGCGTCATAGAGCGTGTAAGTGACCTCGGCACCGCGCAGACACATGCCGCCGGTGCGGCTCCAGGTCCAGTGTCCCGGTTCAGAGCCTGTCGGGTGACCTCTGATCGGGCGGCCACGCCCTGGCACGCACGCTTCCCGCGTTGCCGAAATGCCCTAGTAGCTCCTTCCCCAAGCTCTCAGCTTCGTTCGAGCAGGGGAGACCCCATCCGAGGACCTTCCAGCGCCTTGGAATCGCACGCACCAGACCGCGTCCGCTTTCCGATCGAAGGTCACCCGACAGGCTCTCAGACAGCAGCCGAATGACTCGATCTTCTATGAGGTGACGCCCGTCTACGAGAACGCCGACAGCGCGATCCCCGTGGGGGTCCGCATGACCGGTACGCGAGTGCGGGCGAACGGATGGTCTCATCCGGTGTTCGACGACGACGAATACATCCCCAACACCCAGACGAATACTGGGACTTACAACCTCGGCAACTGATTTCGGTAGTTCGCGCCATCGGGAGCAAGTATGAGCATCACCACACCGCCGCGGCCGCTCGAAGTGACCGCGCTCTTCCCTCAACTTGCCCCGCTGGCGCGCACGGCAACTCGGCTGCATCCCCGTCCCGGGGCTCCGTCCGGGCACGACAGCTCCATCGGCGGACCACTCTTGTGGCCCGCCGACGAGCCCTGGCCCCACTGCACGGGACCCCATGTGTGGGACGGGCGGAACCCGGCCCTCCCACCGGACGACGTCCGGTGGGAGCGGCGCATCCGGGCGGAACTGGCCGACCGCCCGCACAGCGATCCCAACCTCCCCCTGGCCGCCCGGTACACGCCCGAGGAAGCAGCGATCGCGAAGCGGATCAAGGTCGGCCGCGCGTGGCCCGAGGGTCCCGTCGCCATGCTGCCCATGGCCCAGTTGTACGTGCGCGACATCCCCGACCTGCGCCCGCCCGGGCAGCCCGAGGCCGATCTGCTCCAGATTCTTTGGTGCCCCTTCGACCACCCAGCGAACCCCACGACCGCGCTGCGCTGGCGGTCCACCGCCGACATCACCGAAGTGCTCGACGCGCCGCCCGAGCCGCCCGCGATGCAATTCCGCGGCTACCTGCCAGAGCCGTGTCTGCTCGCACCGGAGCAGATCACCGAGTACCCCAACCCCTTGGAGCTGAGCAAGGAGCTGCAACAGGAGCTGCGCGACTGGACCAGGTGGCAGGGGGCCGGAGCGACGGTGGACAGTTCCTACGCGGTCGCTCCGGATGAGTTCTACTTGAGCAATATGTCCGTCGCTCCCGGCTGGAAGGTCGGTGGTTGGACCCGGTGGGGTCTCACCGACCCCATGCCCCGGCGCTGCCAGGAATGCGGCACCGAGGCAGACCCGCTGCTGACCATCGCCAGCTCCGAGTGGAGTGCGAACACCGAGAGCTGGGCCCCTAATGGAGAGCAGGCGAACCTCACGCCGTCTCTCCCGCTGTCCCCGTCGCAGAAGCCCACCAAGCTCGACATCGCCCGGGGATACAACCTGCAACTCCACACGTGCCCGGTCTCCCCGGACCACCCGCACATCGAACTGATCCAGTAACAACCCGTTTTGGACGTGCCCCTGGTGGCCATGCAGGAGTTGAGCCAGGCGAGCACGGTCACCCCGTTACCTCTTTCGTGGCTTTCACCGTCACCTCACCACAGAAGTTGGACCAGACCTCCCTAGCCTCGATCTTTCATGACGGTCCGTCGGTTTCTTCGGCGGGCCGTTTCGGCTGTTCGGGCTGGTAGTGGTCAGGCTGATGGCCCGGCTGTCGCGTCGGGTGGGCGCCGGGTTCCACGGTTCCGGTCGGGGTGGTGCGCCTCGCAGGGACGGAAACGTACTGGTCAGCCGGGGTTCGGGGGAGCGTGGAGTCGCGCCAGGGCGTCGGTGATCACGTCGGTCCAGGGCCAGTGGCGTGCGAATCTCAGGTGCCGACGGCGGCCGGTGGTGACGAGCTGGGCGGCGGCGGAGAACAGCCGTAGCCGCAGTCGGCGGGGCTCCCACCTACGGGTTTTGCCGGTCAGGGCGAGCATGGGCATCCAGGCCAGCAGGTCGAGGGCGAGCTGGACGATCTCCAGCCAGATCCGGTTCTGGGCGGTGTCGTGCAGCGGCAGGTTGCGCAGGCCGGTGGCGCGGGCCGCCAGGATGCGGTCCTCGGCGCGTGCCCGCCGGCGGTGCCGCAGTTCGAGTGCGGCGATGGGGACGCCAGTGGTGTGGGTGGCAAACGCGGTCAGTCGCAGGCCGTCCGCGTCGGTGATCCGCAACTGAGCTCCGGGGTGCGGGCGTTCCTTGCGGACGATCAGCAGCATTCCCTTTCGGCCAGCCCTTGAGGCAGTCGCCGTCGAGTTCGGCGTCCCAGGCTCCCTCGCGGATCTCGCCGCCGGGCTCGACGGCCACCGTCCACGCGGCGGGCGGAGCCTTGAGGACGGCCCCGTGGATGGCGTCGGTGATGGTCATGCCGACCGAGTACGACAGCCACCGGCCCCTCTTCACGAGCCAGGCGACGAACTCATGAGTGCCGCCTGCGGAGTCGGTACGGATCGGCGTCTGACGTCCGCTCCGGTACTTCTTCGGCAGCTGTTCCAGGGCGAGTTGGGCGGTGGTGATGTGGTCGGCGGCGGTGTTGCTGCCTGCGTTGCCGGGCCTGAGCAGGCCGGCCACCGGCTCTCCGCTGCCACCGCTTCCGTGATCGACGAACTCCATCAGAGGATGGTGTCCGAAGGTCTTTCTTCCAGGTCGCGGTGGCGTCCTGCTTCTCGGAGTGAGCCAGCACGAGCACACCGTCCAGGTCCACGATCACCTGCCGGGTCGGACCCGACGGGCTCAGTGCTTGGCATAAAGGGCGATTCTCCTGTCGTGCCCTCTCAGGCTAACCCGCCGAAGCGGAACGTCTCACCCAAGGCTGACAGAGAGGGGCTCGCGCTCTGCTCTGGCCGAATTCCAAACGTCCTTGACACCCGCCCTGTGTCACCGCCAAGAGTCACCGGACGAGCCACAGCCATGGTCATGAGAATCGCCGGTTTGGCCAACCGGCGATCCGCCGCTATGTTGCCGCGCTGCTTCGGCCACTCAGATTCATGGAGCTGTGGGCGCCTCCTCCTTTGAGGCGGGATACGAGGGGCCTGGGCCAGCTGACCCATGGCGGCGCGTGGCCCGACTTCCGGTCGAGCGCCTTCGCTCCTGACTACCGTCCAGACCGTCCGAGTGACGGTGATCACGGACGTCCTTCGGAGGGTGCTGCGTAGGCTTGGGCCGTCGTCACGGTGGGGTCCGCGAGAGTGGGTGAAGCCCTCCTCCCGTCGCCTGACGATGCATCAGAAAAGTCAGCAAGTGGTCAGCATGAGTCCTGAAAAACCTGGGGAAAGCTGCCCGAACATGCGACTCGTTGTAGGGTGTCGAAACAGCCCTTGACCTGCAAAAACGCAGGCAGGGAGCCTACTTGTGGGAGTGCCCCAATGTTGCGTACTGTGTTCAAGTCGAAGATCCACCGTGCCACCGTGACCCAGGCCGACCTGCACTACGTCGGTTCCGTCACCGTGGATGCCGCGCTCATGGAAGCCGCGGATCTTCTGCCCGGCGAGCTCGTGCACATCGTCGACATCGACAACGGTGCCCGACTGGAGACGTACGTCATCGAGGGCGAACGCGGCTCCGGCGTCATCGGTATCAATGGCGCCGCCGCCCACCTCGTCCACCCCGGCGACCTCGTGATCCTGATCAGCTACGCGCAGGTCGACGACGCCGAGGCCCGCACGCTGACCCCGAGTATCGTCCACGTCGACGCGGACAACCGGATTGTCGCGCTCGGCGCCGACGCCTCCGCGCCGGTGCCGGGCACCGCCACCGAGCGGAGCCCGTACGCCGTGCCCGCCACCAGCTGACCGTTCCGTCCCAGGGAGATCCCGTCATGGCGGAGAACACCGCGCTCGAATTCTTCGACGACCGGGAGAACGGCAATCTGCTCGGCTTCGTCGACAACGTGGCCGCCGGAGGCATCGCGTACTTCGTGATGGACGGCGCCCCCGCGGCACTCGTCGCCGTGCACACCGTCGTCGAACCGGAGCACCAGGGCAAGGGCTACGCCGGAGCCCTGGTCCAGGAGTTCTACGCCATGGCGGACCGCGAGGGCGTTCCTGTCGTCCTGCTCTGCCCGTACGCGGCGAAGTGGGCCCAGAACCACCCCGACCAGGCCCCCGTGGCCCCGGCCGAGCTGGCGGAGCGGGCGAAGGAACAGCTGAAGATCCACCCGGAGCTGTCCTGATGCCCGGGACGCTCGCGCTTCTGCACACGTCCCCGGCCCACGTCCCGGTCTTCGAGGCGCTGCGCGACGCCGATCACCCCGGTCTCGCCCTGCGCCACCTCGTGGACGAGGATCTGCTTGCCCGGGCCCGGGACGCGGGGCCCGAAGCGGTGCAGGGGGAGATCCAGGCCCTGCTCGCGGGCGCCGTCGCAGAAGGTGCGAGCGCCGTGCTCTGCACCTGTTCGACGATCGGCGAGGTTGCCGAGTCCGCCGCGGCGGCGCTCGGCATCCCTGTCCTGCGGGTCGACCGGCCGATGGCGGCAGACGCCGTCGGCCGAGGCCGTGGCCGCGTCGTCGTACTTGCCGCGCTTGCGGACACCCTGGCACCGACCCTGGCCCTGCTGGCCGAGGAGGCGGGTGATCGGGCCGCGGACATCCGTACGGTCCTGGTCGAGGGGGCATGGGCGCGGTTCGAAGCCGGCGACCGCGACGGCTATCTGGAGCTGGTGGCCGCTGCCGCCGACCGGGTGACGGACGCCGATGTGATCGTGCTGGCCCAGGCGTCCATGGCCGATGCCGTCACCCGGACGGTCACGCGGATTCCGGTCCTCTCCAGTCCCCGGCCCGGGCTTGCTGCCGCGGCCGTGGCAGCGCACTGAGCCGCCGTACGGGTTCTCGTCCGGTGGCACGGAACCCGTACGTATGCTCTCGGCAGGCGCGGACAGCTGCTCCGGGAGACGGTGGACAGGAGATCCGCCCGCACTTTTGGAGCCCGAGATGACCAACCCGTATCCCGACCCCGTGCAGCCCGCGCCGACGCCCGGACCTCCGCCCGGACCGCCCTCGCCGCTGCCGGAGCCGACACCCGCCCCGCCCGTACCCGGTCCGGTGCCGCCCGGTCCTTCGCCGGACCCGATTCCCCAGCCGCCGTCGCCCAACCCCGAACCGGTGCCGGAGCCGGAGCCCACACCCCACCCCGCCGGATGACGAGTCAGGGCCGGACGGCTACTCCGTGTGCCGGGGGCCGATTCCGAGGAGGGAGTCGGCGTGTCCCGCCCCGCTCTCCTCGGCGATCGACTCCAGCGACTGGGCGTCACGCACCGGCGCGAATCGAACGGCCTCCTCGCCCGAGCTGTCGCTCCCGGCGCCGACCGTGCTGAACCCGTATACGGCGGGCCTCGGCAGACTGTTGTAGGACCAGGGGGTCGAGAAGTAGTACGCGCCGGTGTCGTACAGCACCACGAAGTCGCCCTCCCGCAGCTCCGGCAGTTCCCGGGCGTGCGCCACGACGTCCCCGGCGAAACAGCACGGTCCCGCGATGTCCTGGACCAGCGGCGGACCGTCCTTGGGGCGCCCCTCGGCGTCGAACGCCCCGACCCGCAGCGGCCAGGACTCGGGCATGAAAACGGTACGGGTGGCGACCTGCGCGCCCGCGTGAGTGAGCGCGATACGGCGGGAGCCCGCGTCCTTCGTGTACTCCACCAGCGCCCCGATGAAGCCGTTCTTCGCGAGCAGCGACCGGCCGAACTCCGTGACCAGCCCGTACCGGCCGTCGAAGAGCCCCGGCGCCGCTTCGCGCAGCGCCGCCACATAGGCGGAAAAGGTGGGCCGTACGGAGTCGTCCTCGAAGTTGACCGGCAGTCCGCCGCCGAGGTCGATGCTGGTGATCTGCCGGGCACCGAGGGTCTCGTTGATCTCCTCGGCGAGTCGGTACGTCTCCGCGACCCCGGTCGCGATCAGCTCCAACGAACAGCCCTGGGAGCCGACATGGGCATGCAGCCGGGTCAGCCAGGAGTGCTCGGCGAACGCCCGGACGACACTCTCGCGCGCGCCGGGATCGTGCAGCGCCACGCCGAACTTGGAGGTCGGCGTCGCGGTGCTCATCGCGCTGATGGAGCCTCCGCCCACCTGTGGGTTGATGCGCAGTCCGATGACGGAGACCGAGCTCCGGGGCCGCAGCGAGGCGATGCGCCGCACCTCGTCGAGGCTGTCGGCATTGAGTGCCACACCGAGCGCGAGCGCCTGACGGATCTCGTCGCGCGTCTTGGCGGGGGAGTCGAGGACGATCGTCGAGGGTGCGAATCCGGCGTCGAGGGCGAGCCTCAGCTCACCGGGGCTGGCGACCTCGCATCCCATGCCGCAGTCGGCGAGCAGCCTCAGCACGGGGACGAGGGCCGCGGCCTTGGTGGCGAAGGTGTGCAGCACGGTGGCGGGCGTGTCGGTGAACGCGCCATGGAGGGCGGCGACCGAGTCGCGCACCCCGTCGGTGTCGATGAACCCGGCGACGGGACGGCCCTCGCCGAGCAGCCCGGTGCCGACGGCGTGGCGGACCGCGGCGGCGACACGCGCGGAGGACGAAGGGCCCGGAGCGGGTGTGGTGAGAGGCATACGGCGAGAGTCGGTGATGGGAGCCCCGCAGGTCTCTGTCGAGCAGAACAGGATCGGCGCCGGACCTTGGCCGCAGGGCCAACGACCGTACGAATCAGGGACAAATCTAGCCGCTCAGCCGGACGGCGAGGGTGATGAGCAGCCGGGTGTCGGGGTCGTCGAGATCGACGCCGTACCGCTCCCGGGCGCGGCGCAGCCGGTACCGCAGCGTGTTGGGGTGCAGGACGAGCTGCCGGGCGGCCCGGCCGACGTCGCCCGACGTGTCGAAGTAGGCGGCAAGTGAGCGGACCAGCTCGCCCCCGGTCGCCAGGTCGGACCGTACGAGTTCGTGCACCGGCCCGCTGCCCGCTTCCCAGACCGGCCGTACGGCGTCCAGGACCCGCAGGACGTCCAGGGAGGGACCGACCTCGGCCGCCCCGGCGTACCGCAGGGGCTCAGGCTCCCCGCCGCGCGCGGCGCGGTTGCGCAGCACCCGTACGACCAGCGTCGCCTCCTCGCAGGAGGCGGCGGCCCGGAGGGCGGTGGGCGCGACGGGACCCGCACCGACCCGGACCGGCGCGGAGCCGCGCATCGACACGGCGAGTGCGTCCAACTCGCGTGCAAGGCCGAGCACTTCCGTGTCCCGGCCGCGCTCGACGGGCAGCAGCACCAGCAGCCGGTCCCCGTCGCGCAGCACGCGTGCCGAGGGGCGGTACGAGGATGCGTGCAGGGCGAGTACATCGAGGACGCGGTCGGCCGACGGCCCTGCCGCGCCGTCGCGTTCGGCCACCAGGACCGCGCACGGCGCGTCCGGTGGCAGCCCCAGCGACCAGGCGTGGGTGCGCCGGTCCCCATGCCCGTACAGCAGACCGCGCAGCGCATGGTTCCTCCGGCGCACGGCCCCGTTCGCGCGCAGCCGGTGCTGCACCAGGTGGGGGGCGGCGAGCTCCGCTCCGCGCCGCAGCGCATCCGTTGCCTG
This sequence comes from Streptomyces sp. NPDC048496, assembly GCF_043200055.1. Classification (NCBI taxonomy): domain Bacteria; kingdom Bacillati; phylum Actinomycetota; class Actinomycetes; order Kitasatosporales; family Streptomycetaceae; genus Streptomyces; species Streptomyces sp. NPDC048496. The sequence continues at coordinate 21,785 of NZ_JBICXB010000026.1, forward strand.
CGCGGAGAGCGCGCGCCCGTCCGTGGCCGCCCAGATGGAGCCGAGGACTTCGGAGCCGCTGCGGACCGCGATGATCAGGCGCTCCGGGCTGTCGCCTTCGGCGGCCCGGTGGATGACGTCCCGGGAGGTCCACAGGGCACGGAGGATTCCGCTGCGCCGGAGTTCGGCGACGCGCCACTCGGGAACCCTGCCGCCGAGAATCGTGGACCGGCGGACCCCGTCGGCCTCGGGGCGGGTGGCGGAGTGGGCCAGCACCCGGAAACGGGTGTCCTCGATGGTGATGGAGCCCCCGGTGTTCTCGGCGATGGCCGAGGCGAGGGCTGCCAGCCCGCCGGCTGAGGTGTCCGCCGTGACGGCCGTGTCCCCGGTACGGCCCGTCGCGGCGTAGGAGAGCGCGGAACGCAGCAGGGTCGCGGTGTCGGTCCAGTCGGCCCAGGCCGCACGGGCGAGCAGGGCGATGCCCGACTCCTCGGCGGCGGCCAGTACTTCGGGCGCCGCGGGCACCCCCTCCGTATCGCGGAGCACCACGGCGCAGGCGCCGCGCCGGGCGGCCTCACGGACCGGGCCCGCCGCATCGGCGGAGGAGACCGGCGGGCCGACGGCCAGCACGATGCGCTGGTCGAGTGGCTGCGCCGGCCCTTCGTCACCGACGGCCACACCGCGGACGCCGACGACGTGGTCGGCGGGCGCGAGCAACAGACGGAGTGTGCCGCCGTCGTCGAACGCCAGGATCTCGCGGAGCGTGACCCCGGATCGCGGCTCCCGCTCCGGCTCGGGCACGTCGCGCCTCGTCATGGGAGCCGAGCATACGAGCGACCGGCCGATGGCGGGAGAACGCCCGGTGTCCGGTCGGCGAGGGAGGCGCCCGATCCGGGCTCCCTGAGGGGCGGTTGCCCGGATCCGATCGCCGGTCAACCGGCTTCCGGGTCTTGTTCCGCGCTTCTCCCACCCCTAGGTTAAGCGTCGAGCTAAGTCGATTTAATTTTCCGATAAGCGGCTGGTCGCGTCGTTGCGCGTCCGCTCGAAGTCGGAGCCCCTCAAGGAGTTGTACATGCGCATACGCCCGGCCACGCGCCGAACCACCGGATCGGCGGCGGCTCTTGCCGTCGCCGGCCTGCTGGCAGCGGCCGCCGCCGCTGCCGCCCCCGCGGCGGCCGCCCCGACCGGGGGCGACGGCAGGGGCAGCCATCGCGTCGAGTACTTCGCGGAACCGGGAGGCGCCGGGAAGACCGTCGAGGTCCCGGCCACCGCGCCCAGGAAGAGCGGCCGCAGCGCGGGCGCGTCCCTGAGCGCCGCCGAGGCCGCGCTTGACGGTGCGGTCGGCAGGCAGCAGGTGACCGGCTCGACCGACGACCGGCTCGACGTCGTGATCATCGGTGACGGCTACACGGCCGACCAGCAGGCCGATTTCCACGCGGATGCCACCGCCAAGTGGGCCGACATCACCGCCATCGAGCCGTACCGGAGCTACCGGAACCTGTTCAACGTCTGGACCGTCGACGCCGTCTCCAACGAGTCCGGCATCAGCGGCGACCCCGGCGCCGGCATCGTCAAGGACACCGCGCTCTCCAGCTACTTCTGGTGCGGGGACATCGAGCGCCTCGTCTGTGCCGACATCGACAAGGTGGCCTCGTACGCGGCCGAGGCGCCCGCCGCCGACCTCGTCGTCGTCATCGCCAACTCCACCAAATACGGCGGCGCGGGCTACTCCGGTATGCAGGCCGAGGGCTACCCCTTCGGCGGCGTGTCCACGCTCTCCTCCGACAACTCCAGGTCGAGCATGATCGCCGTTCATGAGATAGGCCACTCGGTGGGCCTCCTGGACGACGAGTACACGTACCCCTCTTTCGGCACCTGGACCGGCGGCGAGACCGACGGACCCAACTCCACCACGTACACCCCCGCGCAGCTCGCCGAGAAGCGCGCCAAGTGGTATCGCTGGCTGGGCGAGAGCGACCCGACGGGCTCGACGGTCGGCACGTACGAAGGCAGCGCCTACTTTCCGCTCGGCATCTACCGGCCGACCTCGACCTCGCTCATGCGTGAGCTGTCGAGCACCGAGTTCAACCTGCCGGGACGCGAGGCGATGATCGCCGGGTTCTACCGTGCGGGCAACGCACTGAGCAGCACCCTCGACACGGGCGCCGCGATCACGCACGGCAAGCGGATCCGGGTCACCCTCGCCGGCCTGGGAAGCGCCGGTGGCGACGGACACGGGTCCGGCCCGGCGGCCGGTCTCGCGCGGACGGATCTGCGCTGGTACGTCGACGGTGTCGAGCAGGTCTCCGCCCGCGGCCGAACCGCCGTCACCCCGGCCTCGCTCGGCGTGCGCGCGGACGGCCGCGGCCACCGGGTGACCGCCGAGGCCGTGGACCGTACGGACGCCATCCGCGACCCCGCGGTCCGCGCCCTGGCCACCGACACGCTCACCTGGACCGTCGAGGCGGCCGGGCACCGGTAGGCAGCACCCGGGGACCCGGCCCCGGCCGTCAGGCGATGATCGGGACCACGGCTTCCGGCGTCAGCATCCGGAACGTGAACGACTGGTGGAAGTAGAGCCGGATGTGCGTCGAGTCGTGGTCCCGATAGCCGATGGACAGATCCTGGCCCAGGCACAGTTCGAAGTCGCCGCCGCGGGTGGACAGCAGCACACCGCCTGCGACGGCGGGCGCCCAGAGGATCTGGTCGTCCAGCAGCCGGGCGAGATGCGTGGACACCGGATAGCCGTGGTCGGACGTCTCGGTCGCCTCGGTGAACGCGTCGGCGCCGAGCAGCAGCCGGTACGGCCCGTCCACACCGGCCAGCCGCAGTTGGGTCAGCGCCTGGCTCACCGTGGCCGGATAGTCGCGCGCATCGGCGGGCAGCGGCAGCGGAGTGTGCGAGGAACCGTTGCGCAGACCGGTGATCCCGGCCGCCGCGTATCCGTCGATGACGGCCATGTCCTCGGCGAACGCACAGGTCCGGGCGGCGTCCTTGACGGGCTGCCAGTCACTGTCGGCGGAGCCGCGCTCGACATCGTCCACGGCCGCCCGCGTCACCGTGAACGGCACCCGCCACTCGATCACCGGCACCGAGGTACGGGCCTGGGCGATGACATCCGGCGTCGGCGGGTCGATGTCCCGCACATGCCCGTCACCGACCGCCGAGAACGACGGTCCCTCCGGATCCGTCACATCGACGACGCGACGGCTTGCCAGATGGCGGCTGAAGGTGCGCCGGGCCTCCTCCTCGATCTGGTCCCAGGCGGCTTCCGTGACGGGGGCGAGTTCGCGGTGGAGGTTGTTCATCACTGGGCGCTTTCTTGCAGGCTGCCGATATGCAGCGAACCGTCCCGCGCATCCGCCGGAACCGTGATCTGAGCAACCGGCGCGGAAGCCGGCTGCGACAGGGATTCGGTTCCGGACAGGACGGGGGACGGCGGCGGGGCGTCGAAGAAGTCGGCGCTGGGGGCATGGAAGAGGGTGCCGGTGACGGCGGTCGAGAAGTCGAGAATGCGGTCGTACGTGCCCGGCGGATTTCCGAGGAACATATTGCGGAGCATCTGTTCGGTCACGTCCGGATCGGCGGCATAACCGATGAAGTACGTGCCGAACTCGCCCTGTTCGAAACTGCCGAACGGCATGTTGGCACGCAGGATCTCGCGCGCGGTGCCGTCCGGCGCGGTGAGGGTGTTCAACGCGACATGGGAGTTATGGGGTTTGACGGCGTCGGGCAGCTCGACGTCGTCCAGCTTGGTGCGGCCGATGACACGCTCCTGCTCCTCCGTGCTCAGCGTGTTCCAGGACGCCAGATCGTGCAGATACTTCTGCACGATGACATAGCTGCCACCTGCGAAGGCGGGGTCGGCTGCGGAGCCCACGAGCGCCGCCGTCCGCGCATCGGCGCCGATCGGGTTCTCCGTCCCGTCGACGAAACCGAGCAGGTCCCGGTGGTCGAAGTACCGGAACCCCTGCGTCTCGTCGACGACCGTCACCGCCCCGCCGAGCCGGTCGAGCAGTCGGGCGGCCCACTCGTAACACACGTCCATCTGCTCGCCCCGGATGTGGAACAGCAGATCGCCCGGGGTGGCGGGGGCGTGGTGGCGCGCGCCGTGCAGCTCCCGGAACGGATGGAGCGAGGCCGGCCGGGGCCCCGCGAACAGCCGGTCCCAGGCGTCCGAGCCGAACCCGGTCACACAGGCCAGTCCGGCGTCCGGCATCCGGAAGTCGATGGAACGGGCGAACGCCGCAAGGTCCGGCAGCACCTCGCGTACGGCGCTCTCACCACCGGGTTCGATCGTGGCGACCAGGATCAGGGCGGCGGTGGTCAGCGGCGCGACGACGGGCTGGGCGGCGGCCGGGTCCGGGACGGCGTCGGGCATGCGGCGGCTCCGAGTGGGTGGTGGCGACAGCTCGGCCGGGGCATCCCGGTGGTGCGGGACGCCGACGGTACTCGCTGCTACTTACGCATACGTGCGGCCCCGCGGCATCCCGCGGTGACCCGACCGGGCGACCGGCCGCCCCCGTCAGCCGGTGGAGACCTCCGACCGGTCGCCGCCCCAGAGCGTGTGGAACGAGCCGTCACGGTCGGTACGCCGATAGGTGTGCGCTCCGAAGAAGTCCCGCTGCCCCTGTGTGAGCGCCGCGGGCAGCCGGCCGGCACGCACCCCGTCGTAGTACGAGAGCGCGGCGGCGAACCCGGGGGTCGGCACCCCTTGGCGCATCGCCTCGGCGACCACCGTCCGCCAGTCGTCCTGCGCCGCACCGATCTCGGCGGCGAACTGCTGGTCGGAGAGGAGACTCACCAGGCCGGGACGCGCGTCGTACGCCGCGCGGATCCGGTCCAGGAATGCGGCCCGGATGATGCATCCGGCCCGCCAGATCGCCGCCACCCCACCGAGACCGATGTTCCAGTCGTACGCCTCGCTGCCCGCCCGGATCTGGTGGAACCCCTGCGTGTAGGAGACGATCTTGGAGGCGTACAGCGCCTGTTCGACCTGGTCGGCGAAGGCTGCCGCCCCTGCCCCGGTGAGGGGGACGGCCGACGGACCCGGCAACTCCCGTGCGGCCTCCCGGAGATCCGCGTGGCCCGACAGGGAACGGGCGAACACCGCCTCCGCGATACCGGAGACCGGCACCCCCAGATCCAGCGCGATCTGCACCGTCCAGCGGCCCGTTCCCTTCTGCTCGGCGCGGTCCTGCACGATGTCGACGAAGGGCTTGCCCGTCGCCTCGTCCGTATGGGCGAGGACCTCGGCGGTGATCTCGATCAGATACGAGTCGAGGCGGCCGGTGTTCCAGCTGCGGAATGTCTCGGCGATCTGCGCGGGGGAGTAGCCGGCCACTCGGCGCAGCAGGTCGTACGCCTCCGCGATCAGCTGCATGTCCGCGTACTCGATGCCGTTGTGGACCATCTTCACGAAATGCCCGGCGCCGTCGGGGCCGATGTGCGTGGTGCACGGGGTGCCGTCCTTCGCCTTTGCGGCGATCCTCTCCAGCAGCGGCCCCAGGGATTCGTACGACCGGGTGGAGCCGCCCGGCATGACGCTCGGCCCGTTCAGCGCCCCCTCCTCGCCGCCCGAGATACCGACACCGACGAAGTGGATCCCGCGCTCCCGCAGCTCCTTCTCGCGGCGGCGAGTGTCCTCGAAGTGGGCATTGCCGCCGTCGATGATGACGTCGCCCTCCTCGAGCAGCGGGGCGAACTCCTGGATCACGGCGTCGGTCGGATCGCCCGCCTTCACCATGATGACCAGCCGGCGCGGCCGCTCCAGCGCCGCCACGAACTCCTCGGGTGTGCGTGCGGCGACGAAGGTGCCCTCGTCGCCGAACTCCTTGACCAGGGCATCGGTCTTTGCGGTCGTACGATTGTGCACCGCGACCGTAAAGCCGTTGCGGGCGAAGTTCCGGGCGAGATTGCGGCCCATCACCGCAAGTCCAGTGACGCCGATCTGCGCAGTGCCGCTCATCTGTGTGCTCCTGCAATCTGTCGAGGATGCCGGATGACCAGTATGGATACGGGAAGCGGGCACGGCCTGTTCACCCCGCCGCGCTCCGTTCGCGCCACCGCAGCAGAAACGCCCGTACCTACCTCAGAGCGGGCGGCGTCAGCGTCTGAACGCTGCCGGGCGGTTGCGCGGAGTCATCGGGCTCGGCGGCCGACAGGGCACGTCGTCCCGAACCGGTGCGCGGCAGCGGCGCGGGGTCGAACCCCACCCGACCCGCCCGACGACTCCTCAGCGTCACCGGCACCGTCACCGGCGACGGGAGCAGCGTTGGAATCGAGTCGGCAGCGGCCGAGCCGGACACGGCGGGCGCGCCCCGGGCAGGCTCCGCCTGGGGCTGATGCCCGGCGGGTGCCCCCGCGAACTCCACCGCACCGGCGGACTTCACCGCAGCAGCGGACTCGGCGGCACTCTCCGCGCCCTCCGGGGCACCTTCCATGTCCTCCAGGGCAACCCCGGCATCCACCTCCGACACATCCGCGCCGATACCCCGGACCCGCTGCTTCTCGCGCTGCTCCGCGCTCATCCGCTCCGTGGTCAGCAGGATCAGCCCGCCCGCGGCCACCACGCCGCACGTGAGCGCCAGCACCGTGCCCTCCGTGCCGTGCCGGAACTCCTCGCCGAACAGCGTGATGCCGACCGCCGCCGCGATCACCGGGTTCACGACCGTCACCGTCGCGAGCGGAGCGGTGAGGCCGGCGCCCCGGTACGCGGCCTGGGCCAGCAGCAGCCCGGCCCCTGCCAGCGCCGCGATCACCAGGAGCGAGGGCAGTCCCGCGCCCACGGCACCCGACGTCCACTCCATCGCCACCGTCTTCGTGAACACGGAGGCGATACCGAACGCGACACCCGCCGCCCCGGCCAGCACCACACTCCGTACCACCGGCTTCCGCACGCCCTTCGAGACCACGAGGAGCAGCGCCGTCGCACCGAACGTCACGGTCGCGAGCATGAACTGCTCCGGCCCGTCCAGCGTGTGCGACTCGCTGCTGCCGGTGAGCGCGAGCAGACCCGCCAGACCGGCCGTCGCCATGATCGCGCCGCGCCAGGCAGTCGCCCCGGCCCGGCGGCGTACGAAGAGGGCAGCCATCGGCAGGGCGAAGACGATCGTCAGCGCACCGAGCGGCTGCACCAGGCTGAGCGGTCCGTACGCCAGTGCCAGCACGTGCAGCACCGCACCCACACCGTTCAACGCCACCGCCACCCACCACACGCGGTTGCGCAGAGGGGTGAGCGAGCGGCCGTCTCCGGCCGCGGCGACGCGCTCCTGGACGATTGCCCCGGCCGCGTACGCGACCGCGGAGACCAGTGACAGCAGCACCGACAGTGCGAGGAAACTCATGTGCACCACGATGGCCCTTCAAAGCCGCCGGGTCGTCGTCCTTGAGACTGCGATCCGACGTACTGCTTTGGTAGTACGGCAGTGGTCCGCGTGTCCTCCTCCCGACGGTAGTCCTACCCCGACGGGCCTCAGGACGATCATCCCGCAGCGATACGGTGAACGGCGAGCCGCGGTACCCGGGATGCCCGCGATGTCACCAGGAGTGATCGATGGAACCCGCGCAGGAGCAGCGCTTGGAACAGGCGGACGCGGCCTCGGTGGGCGGCTTCTTCGCCCTGCGCAGCACACCGGTGCCCGGTGGCGCACACCGCCCGCTGGCCCGGCTGTACGCGGGGGAGACGGCATCGCTCACAACCCGTATCGACGCGGTCGCCGCCGCGCTCCGTACCCCGGAGCGCAGAGTGGCCGCGTCCGTCGCTCACCTGGGCCTGGCCGCCCGTCTCTGGTCGACCGCCCTGGGGTCGGCGGCCATCGGGGGCCGCTTCCCCGATCTGTCCCCCGGCACGCTCCACTGGGACCCGCAGCGCCCCGCCCCCGACGACCTGTGGCACGAGCCGGTCGCCACGCTGCCCGGCACCGCGGACCGGATCCGCGAGGTCGTCCAGTTCGGCCATCTCGTACCCCTGGCGGAGGCGATCCGCCAGGACGGACACCTCGCTCCGCGGCTGCTCTGGGGCAACGCCGGATCGGCCCTGGCCGGAGCGCTCCGCGAACTGATCGCCTGGGCACGGACGTACCACCGCCCGGACGTCGCGCAACGGGCCCGCGCCCTGGTCGCCGAACTCTTCGACCACCCGGATCTGCGCACCACCGGCTCCCCGCACACCCCCGCGTTCCGCAGACACAGCTGCTGCCTCTACTACCGGTGCCCGGGCGGGGGCCTCTGCGGGGACTGCGTCCTCGACCGCAAACCGGGACCCATTGCGGACTCCGCCCCCCGGTGATCGAAACACCGCGCGCCGACAGGCTCTGAGACGTGGTGACGGCGGCGCGGGCAGTCACGACCCCTCGACCGGCTCCGCCCGCGACGCGTCGGGCGCGGCCCGCTGCGCCGCCCTGCGCACCCGGATGGAGCAGCGCGGCGGACATGGCAGACTTGAGCGGGGCGTTCGGCCCGAAGTGCGGCGGCTTCGCGCGAGCCCGCAGCCGGGCCTCAGCCCCGTGGACACCAGTCTTCGTGAGCCCGCTGCGGCAATGCGCCGGGGCCCGCCGAGAGATCCCGGCGGCATGACTGACAGAGGAACGGCAATGACGGTGACAGAGGACGGCGCGGAGTTCGCTCCCGGTATCGAGGAGTTCGGTCCCGGTATCGACCCGGAGCGGCTGGCCGTCTGCCTGAGCGTGCTCGACGAACTCGACACCATCGAGGTCGACCACCCCGACGCCATCGCCGTGCGCCGCGCCACCGCCGGTATCTACCGGACCGTGAAGCAGCGCCGTCGTCAGGACCGCCGGGCCGCCAAGACCGCGCACGACAAGGCTGTCACCGAGGCCACCGCCACCGGCTCGGCCGACCGCATCGACGACGAGACCCAGGGTGTCCTGCCGTCCTCCTCGGCCAGTGCCGAGATCGCCGGGATACTCCAGCGGCCCCGCTCCTGCTACATCTGCAAGACCCGGTACGTCGAGGTGGACGCCTTCTACCACCAGCTCTGCCAGCAGTGCGCCAGGGAGAACCGGGCCCGCCGCGACGCGCGGACCGACCTGACGGGACGCCGGGCGCTGCTCACCGGCGGCCGGGCCAAGATTGGCATGTACATTGCGCTGCGGCTGCTGCGTGACGGCGCGCACACCACCATCACCACCCGCTTCCCCAACGACGCGATCCGCCGCTTCAAGGCGATGCCGGACAGTGACGAGTGGATCCACCGGCTGAAGATCGTCGGCATCGACCTGCGGGACCCCGCCCAGGTCGTCGCGCTCGCCGACTCGGTCGCCGCCGAGGGACCGCTGGACATCCTGATCAACAACGCCGCGCAGACGGTTCGCCGCTCCCCGCAGGCGTACAGCGAACTGCTCGGCGCCGAGTCCGCACCGCTGCCCGCGGGTGAACTCCCCGCGGCCGAGGTCATCGGCACCTTCGGCAGCGGCTCGGTCGACCGCGTCGCCGCCCTGCCCGCCGCCCGCAAGGAGGGGCTGAGCGCGCAGGACGTCACTGAACTGGCCCTGGTCACCGGATCCGCCTCGCTGGAACGGATCGCTGCGGGCACCGCGATCGACGCGGGCGGTCTCGTACCGGACCTGCATCACACGAACAGCTGGATCCAGACGGTCGAAGAGGTCGAGCCGATCGAGCTGCTCGAGGTCCAGCTCTGCAACTCCACCGCGCCGTTCATCCTGATCAGCCGGCTCCGTCCCGCGATGGCCGCGACGGCAGCCAAGCGCGCCTATGTGGTCAACGTCTCCGCGATGGAGGGTGTGTTCAGTCGCGGCTACAAGGGCGCGGGCCACCCGCACACCAACATGGCCAAGGCGGCGCTGAACATGCTCACCCGCACCAGCGCCCAGGAGATGTTCGAGAAGGACGGCATCCTCATGACCGCCGTCGACACGGGCTGGATCACCGACGAGCGCCCGCACCCCGACAAGATCCGGCTGGCCGAGGAGGGCTTCCACGCCCCGCTCGACCTGGTCGACGGCGCTGCCCGGGTCTACGACCCGATCGTGCGCGGCGAAGCGGGCGAGGACCTGTTCGGCTGCTTCCTGAAGGACTACGCGCCGGCCGGTTGGTAGAGCGATCCGTCGTCCGAAAGTGACGGAGCGCACACGTTCCATCGAGCGCGAAAGCGCTCATTTGGTTAGGCTGAGGTGAATGGACGCCACCCGGGGATCCACAAAACTCCCCGGGCCGTCCTGGGACAGGCTTGTAACCAGGCCGCCGTTCCGCCCCATGCCCGGCGCCACCGCGACCGAACTGTTCCTGCCCCGCCCCACATGGGTGGTCGATTTCCGGTAATGAGACCGGAGTGTCGGCGACGCCCGGGGTTTCGCGACATAAAGGAGTGCGCGGTGACACCAGAACTGACGAAGCAAGAGAAGCGACCGGCCGAGCGACAGGGAGAGCGGGCCCGTCGGCCCGAGAAACTCCAGAACCTCGAGGTCTGGGCCAGATCCGCGCCGATCCGGCTGGCCGGCTACGAGGACGATCTTGCCGAGCCGCACATCCTGCCTGGCATCGACTGATCGACGGGCCCGGCTGCGCGCCCGCCCGACGTCCGCGACGCCCGTCAGCCAGGGAGCCCCGGCCTTCCGACACAACGGAGGTCCGGGGCTCCGGGGTGTCCCGGCAGGGTCACCGCACCGGGCGGAATCCAGGTACCCCGGGGCCCGGGTCCTCAAGGGGGCGTGGTCGGGCCGATGCGGGCGGGGGCGAGGAAAACCGGTCTGATGAATTCCCGCACATAGGTGCGGTGCCACCAGTTCCCGGTGGCACGCAGCTCGCGCCAGGTCGTGTACCGGTAGCGGTACACCCTGGCACGGATGTGCGTGGGCGGGGTGCCGGGGAAGGGGTTGTGGCGCAGCAGCCGCAGCGTGTCCCGGTCGTTCTCCAGCAGCCGTTCCAGGAACGGTCCGAACCAGGGATGGGCGTACGCGGGAGAGAGCGCCGCGAACCACATCAGCCAGTCCAGGCGCAGGTGATAGGGAGCGAACTGGCGCGGGAGTCTCCGCGGATCGCCCGGCTTGCCGCGGAAGCCGTACTCCTGCCAGACGGTGTCGGGGTGGAGCACCGTCTCGTCGGTGCCCTCGACCGCGATCTCCAGCCGGACCCGGCTGATGCTGCCGAACGCGCCGTACGTGTTGACGAGATGCAGCGGGTCGAACGAGCGGTTCATCACCTGGCGGCGGGAGATCAGATTGCGCGCCGGACGGTAGCTGAGGACGACCACCAGCGCGGTGACGGCGAGGACCAGCACCTCGTACCAGAGCGGCGGCGCCGACTGTGCGGGCTGCGCAGTGACCAGTGACCAGTCGACGGCGGACAGGGCGAGAGCGATGGTCACCCAGTTCAGCCAGGCGAAGTTCCCGGAGAGCACCAGCCACAGCTGGGTGACGATCATCAGCCCCGCGGCCGCACTCGCCACCGGCTGCGGGGTGAAGAGCAATATCGGGACGAGGAGTTGGGTGACATGGTTGGCCGCCACCTCCACCCGGTGGACCGGTCGGGGCAGCCGGTGGAAGAACCAGCTCAGTGGTCCCGGCATCGGCTGGGTCTCGTGGTGGAAATACAGGCAGGTCAGCTTGCGCCAGCACTCGTCGCCCCGGATCTTGATCAGCCCGGCGCCGAATTCGACCCGGAACAGCACCCAGCGCAGCAGCCACAGCACCAGCACTGGTGGAGCTGTGTCCGCGTTGCCGAGAAAGACGGCGAGGAAGCCCGTCTCCAGGAGCAACGACTCCCACCCGAAGCTGTACCAGACCTGGCCGACCTGGACGATCGACAGATACAACGCCCAGGGCAGCAACCACATCAGCATGGCGGCCCAGAGCGGAACGTACGAATCCACCCCGGCGATCAGCGCGACCGCGAGCGCGCAGCCGGTCCAGGCGACCACCGCGAAGAACCGGTCGGAGTAGTGGAGCCGGAAGAGACCGGGAGCGAAGCGCCAGTCCGTTCGCCGCAGGAACTCGGGCACGGGCAGCATGCCACGTTCGCCGATCAGCGCCCGGAACTGGAGGGCGGCGGCGAGAAACCCGGCCAGGTAGATGCAGGCGAGAGCCCGCTGGAAGATCAGCCGGCTGAGCCAGTAGCCATCTGCGGTGAACCACTCCATCACTTCCAGTATCGACGCTGCGGAGCGGCTGAGCGCTTCAGCCCTCCGACACGATCCGGCGCAGCGCGGTGCCGAGCCGGCGTGCGTACCACCGCTGGAGCACCGGCACGAGGGGTCCCGCCACCCTGCTGTACCAGCGTGCCGGACGAGAGAACGCCAGCACGGTGAACCACACCGTGCCGTCGTCCGCCAGGTCCACCACGAAGCACTCCTCGCCGCGCTCGGGGTGCTGGTGCCGGGTCCCGTACGCGAAGCCGATGCGCTCCTTCTCGTACGCGGTCCAGACGACTTCGCACGGCGCGGTGAACCGGAACGGACCGAACCCGATCGACACCCGCACGGAGGTTCCGGGCTCGGCGCGAGCCGTCGACGTCCGCACCCGGGCGCCGGAGGTGCGGTGCATGCGCCAGCCGGTGACGGCCGCGCCCGCCGTCTCGAAGTCGGCCCGGCCGCGGCCCACCGCGACGCGGTGGTGGAGATGGTGGTAGCCGTCGGGGAGCGGGCCGAGCCGGGTGGCCCCGACCTCCGGGTACGTGAGGGTGCTCATGACGTCCTGCCTTCGGGGTCGGTGAGAAATGGGTCGGTGCGGGTCGGGGCAGCACGGGCGGAGCCGGCGCCGTTTTGGAGCCTCCGCCGGGCGAGCACCGAGCAGAGCGCGAAGCCCAGCGCGTTGCCGAGGCCATGCGTGGCGGCCATCCGGGTCGGTGTGGGGTGCGGCAGCCCGGTCGCCTCACCGAGCGCCCATCTCGGCGCGAGCACCATCGCCACCACGAGGACGGCGGCCGAGGTGGCGAACAGCAGCCGGGTGACCCGGTCCGGCCCGCGGCCACGGACCGTGCGCCAGGTCAGCAGGAGAGGGAGACGGCGCCGGGTGCGGTGAAGAGCGGCCACAGGCGGCGGATCCGGTCGAGCTCGGACGCGCCGGTCAGACGCAGACCGGCGGGTACGACGACCAGCATGCCCGGCATCACGATCGTGTCGACCAGCACGGACATGCCGCACCCCCCGTCTTGAACGCGTTCAAGTAGCTTTCCGCGCCGACTCTAGGGGGTTTCCAGAACGCGTTCAAGACGACTGCGGCGTGTCCGTGGCGCCGTACGCCTACCTCGGCCAGGGACAGCGAGGGCGAGCGAGGATCCTGGGTCAGCGCGGGAGGGCCACCCGGAACGCCGTGTGTCCCGGCCGGCTCACGACATCGGCCGTGCCGCCGTGGGCGGTCACCACCGCGCGGACGATGGCCAGGCCGAGCCCGGTGCTGCCGGTGGCCCTTGCGCGACTGGGGTCGGTGCGGACGAAGCGCCCGAAGATCTCCGGCCGCAGCGCGTCGGGGATGCCCGGCCCGTTGTCCGTGACGGTCAGCCGGACCTCGGCGGCGTCCGCCCGGAGCCGCACCGTCACCTCCGTACTGTCCGGGGTGTGTACCCGGGCGTTGGCGAGGAGATTGCCGATCACCTGCTGGAGCCGGTGCGCGTCGCCGGTGACGGTCACGGGCTCCTCGGGGAGGTCGAGGAGCCAGCGGTGGCCGGGGCTCGCGGCCCGTGCGTCGTCGGTCGCGTCGAGCACGAGCAGGGTCAGATCGACCGGTTCGTGGTCGAGCGGACGCCCCGCGTCGAGGCGGGCGAGCAGCAGCAGATCGTCGACCAGGTGGCTCATTCGCCCGGACTCCGACTGGATACGTTCCAGGGCGTGCCGGACCCCGGCGGGCACGGGGCCGTGATGGCGCAGGGCGAGTTCGGCGTGGCCCCGGATGTTGGCGACGGGTGTGCGCAGCTCGTGGCTGGCGTCGGCGGCGAAGTGCCGCAGCCGTTCCTCGCTCGCCTGCCGCCGGGCGAGCGCGTCCCCGATGTGTCCGAGCATGCGGTTCAACGCGGTGCCGACCTGCCCGACCTCGGTACGAGGATCGGTGACGGGCAGCGGGTCGGGCATGGCGACCTCGCCGCCGGCCAGCGGCAGCCGGGCCACGCCGACCGCCTGCTCGGTGACGCGTCGCAGGGGGCGCAGGGAGACCCGTACCCACAGGGCCCCGGCCACCCCGGTGGCGAGCAGGGCCGCGCCGAACACGACCCCCTCGACCGCTTCGAGCCGGTGCAGGGTCTCTTCCACGGGGTGCAGCGGCACTCCGGTGATCAGCACGTCCCGGTCGTCGCCGGTGACGGCCGCGACCCGGTAGCCACCGAGCGCGGCGAGCCGTACGCTGCGGCCCTCCCCGTCGTCGGGCACAGCCGCGAGCGTGCGCCGGTCGTCGGCGGTCAACGGCACCGTGCGGACGTTCTGCTCATCGACCACGGCGGCCTGGGTCACCCGGCCGTTCTGCAGCCTTGCGCCGAAGGTGGAGTCGGCCTGGCCGCGCGAGTCGGGGCGGTTGTCGCCGTCCGGCGCGGCTTCGTGCTCCAGGCTGGCGGGGAACCTGCCGCCGGACGCGGTCAGCTGCTGGTCCAGGCGGCGCATCAGGAAGCCCTCGAGGGCGAAGACGGTGGTGAGTCCGACCGCGAGACATGCGGCGGCGAGCAGCAGAACGAGCCCGGCGGTGAGCTGCCCGCGCAGCGTGTGCGGCGGCGGCCGCCTCATGACGGATCCGGTTTCAGGACGTACCCTATTCCGCGCACCGTATGGATCATGGGAGCGCGGCCCGCGTCGATCTTCTTGCGGAGATAGCTGATGTACAGCTCGACGACATGGGCGCGGCCGCCGAAGTCGTATGCCCAGACCCGGTCGAGGATCTGCTCCTTGGACAGCACCCGGCGCGGATTGCGCATCAGGAAGCGCAGCAGCTCGAACTCGGTGCGGGACAGCTCGACGACGGCGCCGCCGCGCCGGACCTCCCTGGCCTCCTCGTCCATGGTGAGCTCGCCGACCGTCAGCCGGGGTCGGCCCGGCGCACCGGCCATCCCCGCCCGCCGCAGCAGCCCGCGCAGCCGGGCGAGGACCTCCTCCAGACTGAACGGCTTGGTCACGTAGTCGTCGCCGCCCGCCGTGATCCCGGCGATGCGGTCCTCCACCGCGTCGCGGGCGGTCAGGAACAGCACGCACACCTCACGGGCCTCACGGCGCAGCTCCCGCAGCACGCGCAACCCGTCCATGTCGGGCAGCATCCAGTCCAGCACGACGGCGTCCGGCCGGAACTCGCGCGCTGTGGCCAGGGCGGAGGCACCGTCCGCCGCGGTACGGACCTGCCAGCCCTCGCCGGCCAGTGCTCCGGCCAGTACCTCGGTCAGATCGGGTTCGTCGTCGACGACCAGCACCCGGACCGGGCCCCCGTCGGGGCGGTGCAGAGGCGGCTGTGCGCGGTGGTTTTCCATGTTCTGTCCAGCATCCCTCGGCGCGGACGGCGGCGAGCCGCCGGGGACCTGTGAGTTTCCTCTGAGTTGCCTCTGCATTCCCTACTGGAATCCCGGCGGACCCGGGCGGCCGCCGCCTATTCAGAAGGTACGCAGAGGATGCGCTGCGAGGCTTGCCGTCGTCGGCCGCCCCAGCGGTCCCTTACGAGGGGAGCCTCATGACCACCACAGCCCCCGCCTCGCCGTACGTGAGCAAGGGCACACGTCACCGCCGCCCGCCGCGCAGCGTCGCCCCGCTTCTCGTATCCGCCGTCATCTACGCGGGGGCCGCAGCCGTCCTCGCCCTGTGGTGGAGCGACACGTCCGCCGTCGTCGGCGCGGCGGGCCGGCTGACCAACGCGGGGCGCATCACCGGGCTGCTGGCCGGGTACGCGTGCGCGGTCCTGGTGGTTCTGATGGCCCGCGTCCCCCTGCTGGACCACAGCATCGGCACCGACCGGCTGGCGCGCCTGCACGCCGCCGGCGGCCGGTGGACCGTCTCAATGGTCCTGGCCCACACCCTTCTCGTCATCTGGGGCTACTCCCTCAGTGCCCACACGGACGTGGTGAGCCAGACCTCCGTCCTGGTCCTGCACTACCCGGACCTCCTCAAGGGCACCGCGGGCTTTCTGCTTCTCCTCCTCACCGGTGCCGTCTCCGCCCGAGCCGCCCGCCGCAGGATGAGCTACGAGACCTGGCACTACCTCCACTTCGCCACCTATCTGGCGATCTTCCTCACCTTCGGACACCAGCTCTCCGACGGCGCCGACTTCGTCGGCAACCGACCCGCGCAGCTGGCGTGGTATGCCCTCTACCTGGGCGCCGCCGCCCTGGTCGTCTGGTACCGGTTCGCGGTCCCGGTACGCCGTGGCCTGAGGCACCGGCTGACGGTGACCGCCGTCCACACCGAAGCCCCCGGCGTCGTCTCCGTATACCTCACCGGCGAGCGCCTCGACGAGCTGGGGGCCGAGCCGGGACAGTTCTTCCGCTGGCGCTTCCTCACCCGAGGCCTGTGGTGGACCGCCAACCCGTACTCGCTCTCCGCACCAGCCCACCCCCGCCATCTGCGGATCACCGTCAAGGCCGACGGCGCCCACAGCGCCGCGCTGGCCCGTCTCGCACCCGGCACCCGGGTCTGGGCCGAGGGACCGTACGGGGGCTTCACCGCGCGCCGCCGTACCGCCCACCAGGTGCTCCTGCTGGCGGGCGGGGTCGGCATCACTCCGCTGCGGACCCTGTTCGAGACGCTGCCCGGACCGGTGACCCTCGTCTATCGCGCCCGACGGACCGAGGACCTGGCGCTGCGCGCCGAACTCGACGCCATCGCCGCCCACCGCCGCGCGACGGTGCACTACGTCGTCGACGGGCATGTCCCGCTGACCGCACCGGCCCTCAGCCATCTGGTCCCCGGCCTGGCCGCGCACGACGTCTACCTCTGCGGTCCGCCCGGCATGACCGAGGCGGCGATCCGAGCCCTGCGCGACGCCGGAGTGCCGCGCCGCCGCATCCACCACGAGTCGTTCGCGTTCTGATGAGTGCCCCGAGGAGAAACACCGTGCGCCGAGCCGTGCTCGCCACCACCGGCACCAGTGCCCTGGTCGTGACCCTGCTGTCCCTGAAACCGCACCAGCCTCCCGGTCTGCTCGACGCGGGCAGGCGTCCGACGACCACGGTCTCCCCGGGCACGTCGACCGGTGCCCCGCCCGGCGCCGCCGCCGCGACGGGCACGTTCAACGGTGATCCGGTCGACACGCGGTACGGACCGGTGCAGGTCGCCGCCACCCTCGTCAAGGGGAAGCTCACCGCCGTTCGGGTGCTCCGGGCGCCCGATGAGAACGGCCGCGACCAGGAGATCGCCGCGTTCGCGCTGCCCCGGCTCACCCAGGAGGCGCTGGGTGCCCAGAGCGCGAACATCGACTCCGTCTCCGGAGCCAGCTACACCAGTCAGGGCTATATGGAGTCCCTGCAGAGCGCATTGGACCGGGCCGGTGGCTGACCCCGCGCACGGGCTGCGCCATGTCGAGCACGTCATGGGCACGGTGTTCTCCTTCGACATCAGGGACCGGCCCACCCCTGCGATCCGCCGCGCCCTCGACGACGCGGTGCGCGGGCTGCATCACGTCGACGCGGTGTTCTCCACCTACCGTCCGGACAGTGCCATCAGTCGGCTGGGCCGCGGCGAGTCCGGGCTCGGCACCTGTCCGGCGGAGGTCCGTGAGGTCCTCGACCTGTGCGGCGATGTCACCCGGGTCAGCCGCGGCTGGTTCAGCGCCACACCGGGCGGTTTCCTCGATCCCTCCGGGCTGGTCAAGGGGTGGGCGGTCGAGGCCGCCTCGCAGCTGCTGTACGAGAGCGGCGCGCACAACACCTGCGTGAACGGCGGCGGCGACCTTCAGCTGCGTGGCGAGGCGTGCCTCGGCGTTCCCTGGCGGATCGGTATCGCCCACCCCCTGCGCCGCGGGGCGCTGGCCACCGTCGTGTCCGGACGCGATCTCGCGGTCGCCACCTCCGGAACGGTCGAACGCGGTGCGCACATCCTCGACCCGCACACCGGCACCCCGGCCCTGGGCCTCGCGTCGATCACCGTGGTGGGGCAGGCGCTGACCCTGACGGACGCCTTCGCCACGGCTGCGTTCGCCATGGGCGAGGGAGCACGCGGCTGGCTGGAGTCGCTGGACGGGTACGAGGCGCTCGCCGTCGCACCCGACGGCCGGGAGTGGCGCACCAGTGGGTTCGGCTGGTAGTTCTCCGATGCCCTCGTGCTTCGGGCCGACGGTGGCACCCGAGACCGCCCATGTCGCCGGCGACAGTGTCGCGTACGGCTCGATCCGGGGCGCGTACCTGCCCATCGGGAAGAAGTACGCGGACAACGGCCGGCTCCGGTGGCTGAACACGCAGTACCGCAACGGGAGCATGTACGGGTGTTCCGGCAACTCGTACTTCGCCGGAACGGTCCAGTGTTTCACCTTCGACGTCAAGGCGCTCCAGAGTTGCTGAGAGCCTTCCGATGAGGGTGTTCGGCGGCATTTTGTCTGCCGCCCGTCGGCCGGGATCGTTCGAGGAATCGGACAATCAATGGCAAAGTGTCCCCCATGGATGGTCGGGTAGTGGGTGCCCTGTCGCTCCCGGACGACTGGCCCGCCCACCCGGATCTCAGCCTCGCCCTGAACCGTATGGGCAGCTTCGACTGGGACCTCGACAGCGGACGCATGCACATGGACCGGCCCGCGCTCGACGTGTTCGACCTGCGGGCCGATGAATACGACAACCGGCCGGAGAGCCTCTCCCTCCGCGTGCCGCCGGACGAGCGGGTACGCATTGACGCCCTGGTCTCACAGGCACTCAAGAGCGGAGAGAGCAACTACGGCGCGTACTTCCGGATCCTTCGGCGCGACGGCACGATGCGCTGGACCCACACCCAGGGCTTCATCCGCCGTGACGAGACCGGCCGCCCGCGCCGGATCATCGGCATAGTCAGGGACGCCACCCAGGAGCTGACCGACTCCACCGTCCGCCACGAGCAGGACGAGGAACGGCGCCGGCGCACGACGCTGGTGGAGGGCACCACGGCCGCCCTGGCCCACGCCCGCACCGTCAGGGACGTCGTCGACGTACTCAAGAACTCCCAGGGGCTGGTCCTGCTCGGAGCCACCAGCCTCGTCATGGGGTTGATCGAGGCGGGGCGCATCCATCTGGTGGCCGACGGGCCCGAGGGAGCCTTCGTGCCGGGCACCCGGTACACCCGTACGGACGAGCCGTACCCGATGAGTGAAGTGGTCCGCACCCTCGCGCCCCGCTTCATCAAGTCCGCCGAGGACTTCGCCACCTCGTACCCGATCCTGTGGCCGCACATCAGTGACCTCGG
Source organism: Streptomyces sp. NPDC048496 (assembly GCF_043200055.1). NCBI lineage: Bacteria > Bacillati > Actinomycetota > Actinomycetes > Kitasatosporales > Streptomycetaceae > Streptomyces > Streptomyces sp. NPDC048496. The sequence continues at coordinate 41,064 of NZ_JBICXB010000026.1, forward strand.
CATCACCTGTGCCGCCTATCTGCCGCTGATCGCCCAGGCCCGCCCCATCGGTGCCCTCGGACTCCTCTACAGCGACAAGGACGGCTTCACCGGCGACGAACGCAATCTGCTGGTCGCTCTCGGCAGCTCCATCGCCCAGAGCCTGCAGCGGGCCATGCTCTACGAGCAGGAGCACGACCTCGCCCAGGGGCTCCAGCAGGCCATGCTGCCGCGCCGGGTCCCGGATGTTCCCGGCGCGCAGATCGCCGTCCGGTACCGCTCGGCGAGGCTCGGGCGGGACATCGGGGGCGACTGGTACGACGTCATTCCGCTGCCCGGCGGCCGGGTGGGCGCCGTCATCGGCGACGTCCAGGGCCACGACACGGACGCGGCCGCGGTCATGGGACAGCTGCGCATCGTCCTGCGTGCCTACGCCGCCGAGGGGCACAGCCCGGCCACTGTCATGGCCCGCGCCTCCGTCTTCCTTCATGAGCTCGACACCGACCGCTTCGCGACCTGCACCTACGCCGAGGTCGACCTGAGCACCGGGGTGGTGCAGCTCGTCCGGGCGGGGCATGTCGAGCCGCTGGTACGTGACGTCGACGGAAGCTGCCGCAGGCTCCCCGCCGAGGGAGGGCTGCCGTTGGGGCTCTCGGCCGAGTTCGGCCGGCTCGAATACCCGGTCAGCACCGTCGAGCTGGACCCCGGCCAGACGGTGGTGCTCTACACCGACGGCCTGGTGGAGCTGCCGGGCGGCGATCTCGACGAGGGCATGCAGCTGCTGACCTCCGTGATCCGGAACGGGTCGCCGGACCTTCAGAAGCTGGCCGACCAGCTGTGCGAGACGGTCGACGAGCGGGGTGGCGAGGACGACGTGGCGGTCCTGCTGCTGCGCCGCAAGGCCACCCACGCACCGCAGCCGGGCGGCCGGCTCCGGCAGCATGTCGCCCAGAACGATCCCGAGGCGCTGAGTTCGGCCCGGCACCTGATCCGGGCGGCGGTGCGGGCCTGGGGCGCGAAGGACCGGGCGGACGAGGTCGAGCAGGCCGCCGATGAACTGATCACCAACGCGCTGATCCACACCGACGGCGGGGCGATCGTCACCATCCGGGTGCTCACCGGGCCCGAACGGCGGCTGCGGGTCGATGTCGAGGACCGGTCGAGCGCGCTGCCGCGCCGTCGTGACGCGGGGGAGTCCGGCGTGTCCGGGCGTGGGCTGATGCTGCTGGACCGGCTGGCGGACGCCTGGGGCGTGGAGTCCCGCGGCAGCGGCAAGTGCGTGTGGTGCGAGTTCATCGTCCCCAGGCGCGAGTGACATGTGGCCATGGTTGACACCGATGGAGGTGATGCGGACTACCAGACGGTAACAGAAAGTAACATGTCTGTACTTGACCGTAACCGATCGCGAGCGATTGACTGCGACTGCGGCAGTCGTTGACTCCGGCAATCTTTGCCTTCGATGACATGAGGACCCGTTGGGCACTGAACTACTGGCACCTCTCGATCTGGCTTTCTGGCACCTCGAAACCGATGCGCATCCCATGCACCTCGGTGCGCTCGCCGTCTTCTCGCCGGCGCCCGCCCCGGCGCCGGGCGTCACCGCGGACGCCGTGGTGGAGCTGCTCGGCGCCCGCGCCGCGGCGATCCCCCGGCTGCGGATGCGCGTACGGGACGTCCTGCTGCCGGTCGGCGGCGCCGCCTGGTCCGTCGACAAGGACTTCGACGTCTGTCGGCACGTCCAGCGCGTGCTGCTGCCCCGGGACGACGAGTCGCCGGACGGCGGCTTCATGGCCGGGGCCACCCGGCTCGCCGGCGAGCTGATGGAGCGGCCGCTGGAGCGGGGGCTGCCGCCCTGGGAGATGTACGTCATCTCCGGCGCCGACGAGGGGCCCTTCGCCGTGCTCGTCAAGCTGCACCACGCGCTCGCCGACGGCATGCGCGCCGTCGCCATCGGTGCCGGGATCTTCGACGAGATCGCCTCCCTCGGAGCCCGCGCCCGCGGCGGTGCGAGCGCCCGCCGGGCGCGCCCGGTCCCGCCCCGCTCGTGGATGCCGGGGCCGCGCCAGGTGGCCGGATTCGCGCTGGGCCGGATCGAGGACCTCTCGCGGGCGTTCGGGGTCGGTGCCTCCGTCGTGTGGGCCAGCCGCCTCGATCTGCGCGGCGCCCCCGCGCTCACCGCGATCTCCAGCGGCACCCGTCGGCTGGCCACCGCGGAGTTGGACGGCGAGTCCGTCCACCGGATCCGCCGGGTCGCGGGCGGGACCACCAACGACGTCCTGCTCGGCGTTGTCGCCGGAGCGCTCCGCCGCTGGATGGTGGAGCGCGGCGAGCAGCTGCCCGTCGCCGACCCGCGCGCCCTCGTCCCGGTCTCCCGGCGCAGGCCCGGCACCGGCGCGGCCTCCGGGAACCGGCTCTCCGCCTATCTGCTCGGGCTCCCCGTCTCCGAGTCCGATCCGTGGGAGCGGCTGCGCACCGTCCGCACCGCCATGGACCGCAACAAGGCCGCCGGACCACTGCGGGGTGCGGGCGCCGTCGCGGTGCTCGCGGATCAACTGCCCTCGCTGGCCCACCGCTTCGGCGCTCCGATCGCCGGCAGTGCCGCCAGGATGCTCTTCGACGTGCTGGTCACGAGCGTGCCCCTGCCGCGTTCGGCGCTCTCGCTGGGCGGCTGCCCGCTGCGGGCCGTCTATCCGATGGCGCCGCTGGCGCGCGGGCAGTCACTGGCCATCGCCCTGTCCACCTACGGCGGCCGGGTGCAGATCGGCCTGGTGGCCGACGGCAAGGCGGTCCCCGACCTGGAGCGGCTGGCCCGTTGCGCCGAGGACGAGCTGGGCGAGCTGCTCGACCTGCTGCCGGTCGGTCAACCCTCGCAGCGGTGCCGATAGATCGGACAGATTTCGGCGCAGGTGCGGAAGTTCGTGGGGCCGATGGAGTTGACGCGTCCAAGTGATCCGATGAATATTCGTTGTGCAGGAATTAACGATCACCGGTGAGGACGGCAGCGGCATGCGGCGAAACAGGCTGGGAACCAGTGCGGTCGAGGTGACCGAGCTGTCCTTCGGGGCGGCCGCCATCGGCAATCTCTTCCGTGAGGTCGACCCCGCCCGGGCCGCCGAGGCCGTGGACGCCGCCTGGGACGAGGGCGTCCGCTACTTCGACACGGCACCGCACTACGGGCTCGGCCTCTCCGAACGCAGGCTGGGCGCGGCCCTGCGTCACCGGCCGCGCGACTCGTACGTGGTCTCCACCAAGGTCGGCCGGCTGCTCGACCCCCTCCCGGCCGACTCGATCGCGTCGTACGACGGCCTCTCCGAAGGCTTTGCCGTGCCCGCCACCCACCGCCGCCGCTGGGACTTCAGCGCCGACGGCGTACGCCGCAGCATCGAGGACAGCCTCGAACGGCTCGGTCTCGACCGCATCGACATCGCCTGTCTGCACGACCCGGACGACCACGCCGAAGCCGCCTTCCGCGAGGCCTACCCGGCCCTGGAGAAGCTGCGCTCGGAAGGCGTCGTCGGAGCCATCGGCGCGGGCATGAACCAGACCGCGATGCTCACCCGCTTCCTCCGCGACACCGACGTGGACACCGTCCTCTGCGCGGGGCGCTACACCCTCCTCGACCAGTCCGCGCTCGCCGAGCTGCTGCCCGAGGCGACCGCACGCGGCCGCAGCGTCGTCGTCGGCGGAGTCTTCAACTCCGGGCTGCTCGCCGACCCGCGCCCCGGCGCGACCTACGACTACGCGGCCGCCCCGCCGGCCCTTCTCGACCGGGCCCTGCGCATCAAGGCCGTCGCCGAGGGCCACGGCGTGCCACTGCGCTCCGCCGCCCTGCACTACCCGCTCGCCCACCCCGCCGTCGCCACGGTGCTTGTCGGCACCCGCTCGCCCGACGAGATACGCGACGCCGCCGGCCTGCTCTCCCGCGAGATCCCCGACGCCCTCTGGGACGAACTGCGCGCCGAGGGCCTGCTCACCGAGGACGGACACCGGCCATGAGAATCGCCCTGCACACCAAGGTCCGCGCCGACCGCATCGAGGAGTACGAGGCGGCGCACCGCGACGTCCCCACGGAGCTCACCGCGGCGATCCGCGCCGCGGGCGCCACCTCCTGGACGATCTGGCGCAGCGGCACCGAGCTGTTCCACGTCATCGAGTGCGAGGACTACGCCCGGCTCCTCGCCGAACTCGAGCAGCTGCCCGTCAACGTGGCCTGGCAGGCCCGGATGGACGAACTCCTCGACGTGGCGCACGACTACTCGTCGGACGGCGCCGAAGCCGGTCTCCCCGTCGCCTGGGAGCTGTGACATGACCGGCCCGCAACGGATCGTCGACGCCCACCACCACGTGTGGGACCTGTCGGTACGCGAGCAGGAGTGGATCACCGGCGAGGAACTGGCCCCGCTCCGGCGCACCTTCACCCTGGCCGACCTGGAGCCCGAGGCCCGCGCCGCCGGGGTGCACGCCACGGTCCTCGTCCAGACCGTCACCGTCCCCGAGGAGACCCCCGAGTTCCTCGCCCTCGCCGACGGCAACGACCTCGTCGCGGGCGTCGTCGGCTGGACCGACCTCACCGCGCCCGGCATCGCCGACACCCTCGCCGCCCTGCGCGAACTCCCTGGTGGCGACCGGCTCGTAGCCATCCGCCACCAGGTCCAGGGCGAACCCGACCCCGAGTGGCTGCTGCGCCCCGAGGTGCAGCGCGGACTGTCCGCCGTGGCCGCCGCCGGACTCGTCTACGACCTGGTCGTCCAGTCCCACCAGCTGCCCGCAACCGTCAGGGCCGCCGCGCTGCTGCCGGAACTCACCTTCGTACTCGACCATGCGGGCAAGCCGCCCATCGCCACCCGGAGCCTGCACCCCTGGGCGGAAGACGTCCGGGCGCTGGCCGGCCGGCCCAACACCGTCTGCAAACTCTCCGGCCTGGTGACCGAGGCCGACCTGCGCTCCTGGACGGTCGACGACCTCCGCCCGTACGCCGACACCGTCCTCGACGCCTTCAGGCCCGACCGCCTGATGTTCGGCTCCGACTGGCCGGTCTGCCGGCTCGCGGCGAGCTATACGGAGGTCGTCGACGCCGCACGCGCCCTCACCGACGGACTGGGCGCGGACGAGCGGTCGGTGGTCTTCGCGACCACCGCGGAGCGGACCTACGGCCTCTGAGGGCGGCGACAGGGGGCAGCGGGCTGCGGCGCCCTGGGACCCATAAGGCCGCTGGCCGGCCGTCGCCTTTTCCGGACACGTCTACACTCCGGCCTCATGCTGCGCGTACTCGCCGTCGACGACGAAGCACCCGCCCTGGAGGAGCTGCTCTACCTCCTGCGCGCCGACCCCCGCATCCGCAGCGCCGAAGGCGCCACCGGGGCCACCGAGGCGCTGCGCCGGATCGGCAGCGCCGTCGACGCCGGTCCCGACGATCCGTCCGCCATCGACGTCGTCTTCCTCGATATTCACATGGCGGGCCTCAGCGGCCTCGATGTCGCCCAGCTGCTGGCCGGGTTCGCAGTGCCCCCGCTCATCGTCTTCGTCACCGCCCACGAAGGGTTCGCCGTCCACGCCTTCGACCTCAAGGCCGTCGACTACGTCCTCAAGCCCGTCCGCCGCGAACGCCTCGCCGAAGCCGTCCGCCGCGTCGCCGAACAGGTCGGCGGCCGCTCCGCTTCCCTCCAGGACACCGCAGCCGACCAGATGGCCGTCGAACTGGGCGGAGTGATCCGGTTCATCCCGATCGACGACATCGCGTACGCGGAGGCGCAGGGCGACTACGCCCGGCTGCACACCGCGGGTGGCAGCCATCTCGTCCGGATCCCCCTCACCACCCTGGAGGAACGCTGGCGCTCGCGCGGCTTCGTACGCATTCACCGCCGCCACCTCGTCGCCCTTGGCCGGATCGACGAACTGCGGCTCGACGCGGGCAGCATGAGCGTCCGCATCGGCACCGCGTCGCTTGCCGTGAGTCGCCGCCACACCCGCGCCCTGCGCGATCTGCTCATGCGGCAGACCGGCCGCTGACCAGGGACTACCCAGGTCCGAAACCTTCCCAGAGCGGTCCCCGGCTGCGTACACTCCGGGCCCATGTCCGCAGAGTCGACGCCCCGGCGTGAAGTGGTGACGGGGCAGCCCCGGCGGGTGCGCCCGCTGCCCCGCTACCGCACCCAGTCGGAGATCGACGAGCAGACCGCGCTCGGCGGTGCCTACGTCCGATCGTTGATGCGCAGCCAGCTGCGTGCCGGACTCACCGCGTTCACCGTCCTCGCCGTCGTCGTCGGCACGCTGCCGCTCGTCTTCGCGGCGCTGCACAGCGCCGCCGTCGTCTGGACGGTCCTCGGCTTCGCCGCCTACCCGCCGTTGACTCTGATCGCCTGGTGGTACGTGCGGCGGGCCGAGCGCAACGAGCGCGACTTCGCCCGGCTCGTGGAAGGCCGCCCCGTACAGTGAGCCGCACGTACGCGGTGGTGGCCGTCGCCGCCGTCGTTCTCGCCACCGTCCTCGTCGGCGGTTTCGGGCTGCGCATCTCCCGTACCACCTCGGACTTCTACGTCGCCTCCCGCACCGTGCGCCCACGGCTCAACGCCGCCGCGATCAGTGGCGAGTACCTCTCCGCCGCCTCCTTCCTCGGCATCGCCGGCCTGGTGCTCGTGCACGGCCCCGACATGCTCTGGTACCCGGTCGGCTACACCGCCGGCTATCTGGTGCTGCTGGTCTTCGTCGCCGCGCCGCTGCGCCGCTCGGGGGCGTACACCCTGCCCGACTTCGCGGAGGGGCGACTCGAATCGCGGCAGGTGCGCAGGCTGGTGAGCGTGCTCGTCGTGGGGGCGGGCTGGCTCTACCTCGTACCGCAGCTCCAGGGTGCCGGGCTCACCCTGAAGATCCTGACCGGGGCGCCCGGCTGGCTCGGCGATGCGCTCGTCGCATCCGTCGTCGTGGTCGCCGTCGCGGCGGGCGGCATGCGGTCCATCACCTTCGTCCAGGTCTTCCAGTACTGGCTGAAACTGACGGCGCTTCTGGTCCCTGCGATCTTCCTGGTCCTGTCCTGGCAGGGCGACGGGCGGCCCCAGGTCACCTTCGACGAGCAGCTGTCCGTCTTCCGGGCCGACCATCCGCTCTACGCGACCTACGGGCTGATCATCGCGACGTTCCTCGGAACGATGGGGCTGCCGCACGTCGTCGTCCGCTTCTACACCAGCCCGAACGGCCGCGACGCCCGCCGCACCACCGTGGCCGTCCTCGCCCTGATCGGCGTGTTCTACCTGCTGCCGCCCGTGTACGGGGCACTGGGCAGGCTGTACGCCCCCGAGCTGATCCAGGGCGGGGACGCGGACGCCGCCGTGCTGCTGTTGCCCGAACGCGTCGTCGGCGGGCTCGGCGGGGACCTGCTCGGCGCACTCATCGCCGGCGGCGCCTTCGCCGCGTTCCTGTCGACCGCATCCGGACTCACGATGGCCGTCGCCGGCGTCATCACCCAGGACGTCCTGCCCTCGCGCGGCGTACGGCACTTCCGGCTGGCCACCGTTCTCGCCATGTGTGTGCCACTGGCCGGCTCGCTCATGGTCAGCCGGGTGCCGGTGGCGGACTCCGTGGGGATGGCGTTCGCCGTATCGGCGTCGTCCTTCTGCCCGCTGCTGGTCCTCGGCATCTGGTGGCGGCGGCTCACCCCGCCGGGCGCGATCGCCGGACTGGTGCTCGGCGGCGGCTCCGCGTTCCTGTCCGTCGGGATCACCGTCAGCGGTGCGGTGCGCCCGCCCGGCTGGCCGCACACCCTGCTCGCCTGGCCCGCCGTCTGGTCGGTGCCGGTCGGCTTCCTCGCGATGGTCCTGGTGTCGCTCGCCACGCCCGGTCGCATACCGTCCGGCACGAATGCCGCGATGACCCGCTTCCATCTGCCGGAGGCCCTGATACCCGGGAGACACCGATGACAGGGCCCACGTATGCCGTCCTCGTCCTGCTCGTGCTCCTCCTGCTCGGCGCCGGGTTCCTGCTCGGCCGCCGCACCGCCCGTCCCGTCCGCCCCAGCGACGTCGGCACCCCCGTCGAGCACGCCACCTTCGAGACGCTGCACACCGCCTCGCTCGCCGCGCCCCCGCTGCGCGCCGGACTCACCGAGGAGAGCGCCCGCAAGTCAGCCCGCAGACTGCGTTCCCTGCTCGGCACCGACGCGCTCTGTCTCACCGACCGGGACCGGGTCCTCGTCTGGGACGGCGAGGGCGACCACCACGGCAGACACGTCATGGACCAGGTGCAGGGGCTTCTCGCCAGCGGCCGCGACACCGCCTTCCACAGCGACTGCGACGACCTCGACTGCCCGCTGCGCTGGGCCGTCGCCGTGCCGTTGACCGTCGACCACCGTGTCCTCGGCGCCCTGATCGCCTACGCCCCGCGCGAGTCGGCGGTCCTGGCCAGGGCGGCCGGAGAGGTGGCCCGCTGGGTCTGCGTACAACTCGAGCTCGCCGAACTCGACCGGTCCCGCACGCAGCTCATCGAGGCCGAGATCAGGGCGCTGCGTGCCCAGATATCCCCGCACTTCATCTTCAACTCCCTCGCCGCCATCGCCTCGTTCGTCCGCACCGATCCCGAGCAGGCCCGCGAACTGCTGCTGGAGTTCGCCGACTTCACCCGCTACTCGTTCCGCAGCCACGGCGACTTCACCACCCTCGCCGACGAGCTGCACTCCATCGACCAGTATCTGGCCCTCGTCCGGGCCCGCTTCGGTGAACGGCTCGCGGTCACCCTCCAGGTCGCCCCCGAAGTCCTGCCCGTCGCCCTGCCGTTCCTGTGCCTCCAGCCTCTGGTCGAGAACGCCGTCAAGCACGGACTCGAAGGCGCCGTCACCCGCAGCCGCATCACCATCAGCGCGCTGGACGCGGGCTCGGAGGCAGAAGTCGTCATCGAGGACGACGGCACCGGAATGGACCCGGGACGGCTGCGGCACATCCTGCGCGGCGAGGGAGGACACTCCACCGGCATCGGACTGCTCAACGTCGACGAGCGGCTCCGCCAGGTGTACGGCGACGACTACGGGCTCGTCATCGAGACGGGCATCGGCGCCGGGATGAAGATCACGGTGCGGCTGCCGAAGTACCGCGCCGGGGTGCACGGTTCGTGACGAGCGAAGGCGCCGTCGTGCTCAGTGCAGATGGATCGCCAGATGCCCCAGTGGCAGCCCCAGCTGCCAGGCGGGCGTCCACACCTGGGCCGACGCCTGTGCCCACTCCTCGTCGCCCACGGTGCCGAGCGGCTCCCACGGCGGCGGCCCTACCGCGTCGAGATCGGCCGCGAGCAGCTCGGTCTCGTCCAGCCACCGCCATGCACGACGGGCCAGCGCCAGATCGGGATCCGGAACACGCCGGCCGCCGTCCGGCGAGGGGACCGCGGACGCCGCCGCGTCGAGCCGTTCGCAGACCCAACGGCGCCAGGCACTCCCGTACGCCGTCAGCAGCCGCAGCTCGTCCATCCGGGTCGCGGGCAGCGCATCGGCCACCGCCCCGTCGGAGAGGAAGATGGTCAGGGCGAGCGCCTCGCGCCCCGCGCGGTACTCGAGCGTCGACGGCTCCATCAGATCGCCGGTCCGCAGCAGTTCATCGGCGATGTACTCGGCGTACATCCAGGCCATCGGGACCAGCAGCCCGCCCCCACTGGTTCCATCCGTACGTTCCGGACGCATCCCGTCTCGCCTCTTCCTCATCTCGGCACCGGGCCACACGCAGCATTGAACCGGGGGAGCGCGCCCCGCGTGGCCAGAAGGACAGGATCCGTCCGACCCGATCCGTCACAGACATGAGGTTGCGATGACCGCTGATCCCGGGGAGGGACCGCACATGCGGCAATTGCTCGGCGCGTATGTGCTCGATGCGCTCACCGACGGGGAGGCCCGGCTGGTCTCGCGGCATCTGCAGGACTGCGACGGATGCGCCGCCGACTATGTGGAGGTCGCGGAGACGGTGTCCCTGCTCGGCCTGCTGAGCGAGGAGGACCTGCTGGAGTAGCCGGGCAGGTTGCGGGAGAGCAGGCGCAGCGCGTAGTAGGAACGGGACTTGACCGTGCCCGCCGGTATGCCCAGCACCTGCGCCGTCTCGCCCACGCTCAGCCCGCGGAAGTAGATCTGGACCAGCACCGCACGGTGCTCCGGGCTGAGCGTCCGAACCGCCTCGCGGACATCGAGCGCGGCGACGGTCGCCTCCGCCGTGTCCTCCCGGCCCGGGGCGCTCTCCAGTACGAGGTCGCCGACCTCCGTCGGCCGGGCCTGGCGGGACCTGCGCGCATCGATCGCCAGCCGCCGGGCGACAGTGAAGAGCCAGGGCCGCATCGATTCGTACGGACTGTCGAACGCCTCGGGGTGCTGCCAGGCGCGTACGAGCGTCTCCTGGAGCAGATCCTCGGCGCGCTGCCGGTCGCCGAAGGTCAGACCGAGCAGGAAGTGGAGGAGCGCGGGACCGTGTTCGCGCTGCAACTCCGCGAGGGCCCGCTCATCGGTCGTCGTGGTCATGGTAAACGCCCCTTTCCCGCGGAGGCCTCTGCCGCCTCACCGCTGCCTGCGCCGTATACGAACGCATCGGGGCCGCGACGAACAGAAGATGCACCGAGGTGTGCGACGAGCGGTCGCACGGAGCGGCGAATGGTGCGGTGAACGGTCGGCCGGGCGGTGAACGGACAGGGGCGGGCGTCGTGCGGCGAGTGCGACCCCGCACTCGGCCGGACATGCGGTGTGGCCGAGTGCGGGGTCGGTGGCGGTCAGCGGGCAGCGGACGCCGGCCGTACGGACAGCAGCCACCCCCGCCCCGGCGCCACCGAGACCGGCTCGCCCGCCGCGGGGTCTTCCCCCCGGTCGGTCCACGATGGCCGGCGTTTATCCGAAGATGGCCCAGGGCTCCATCGGCGCCATGGTGTTCGCCGAGTTCACGGAACGACGGTGACGGGCCAGCGCCCCGCCTTCACCAGCCGGATCGCCACCGATCCGATGAACCGGTGTCCCGCTGACTCCGACGCGCCCACCACGACGGCATCCGCCTTCAACTCGTCTGCCGCGGTGACCAGGCCGTTGTACGGATCACCGCGGAAGGTGTGGAACTCCCAGCGCACATCCCATAGGCCCTTGACCCGCTCCGTGGCCGCCCTGATCTCGCTCACCAGGCCCTCCGCGACCTCGCCGGTCGTGTCGGCGACCGGTGCGCCGAGCGTGGCACCCGCGGGCATTACCGGCTGGACATAGACGAGGGCGAGCATGGCGTTCTGTCGGCGGGCCAGCCCGGCGGCGTACGCGGCGGCGCGCATCGAGGAATCGGACCCGTCGAGGCCCGCGACGATCACTTTCGGACCGTCTGTGCCACGTTCGAACTGGTGAGGCTGCTGGTCTGTCACGGCAGTGAGGTTAGCCGCTTCCGCGGCCGCACCTGGCCCGGGCGAATGGGTGGCTGCCGGAAAGGCCCACCCGATCGGGGCGAATGTGCGGACAGCGGACTCTGACTGTCCATGACCTGCGCCTCCGTCAGAAGTGTCGGGCAGGGGCCTGCTGGGTCGGATCACCAGGGTGGAGCAGTGCCGGAATGTGTGGATCAAGGATCTGGTGAGGGTTCGTCACGCGCAGGGCGGCGCCGATGGATCTACGGACGCAGGCTCCGCGGAGCTGAGCGCCGGAGCCGGCCCGGGCCGCCGTCGCGGAGATCGGTGGCGGCGCGTCCCCCGTGCGTCTTCGGTGGATGGGCCACCATGTGATCCGGTCGGCCGAACGCGGCCACCGGCCCGGTAAGCCCGTCGCCCCGGGTCCTGATCCAGGACCCGGGGCGACGGGCTTACCACCGACGGTCTGCGCCGGTCAGTGGCTGTACCTCTCGTTGCGCCGGCGCACCACGAAGACGGCGCCGGTGGTCGCGGCCACGGCCAGTGCCGTGCCGCCGACCAGTTGCGCGGCATTCATCCGGCCGATGCCGCCGCCGAGATCACCCGGTACACCGTTCGGCGCGATCGCCGTGGAGCCGGGGGTGGGGGTGGGGGCGGAGATCGCGAGACCGATCTCCGCCGTGGAGGTCGGCGATGTATTGCAAATGAACGACACTTCATAGGAAGCGCCGGGTTTTGCATCCCAGTCGACCGTGGCCGAGGCGCTGCCTCCTCTGGGAATAGTGACGCTGTCGAAGATGCCCGAGCTGGCCGTTGCTGTTGTTAGGCACCCCCGGGCGGCCAGGGTGACCTGGCCGCCCGGCGCGATCACCGACGGAGCAACGGTGTATCCGGTCGCGCCCGGCGTGCCCCCCGACGTCACGGCGTACGAGGTCGCAGCCGGAGCGGTCAGGGCGAGAGCGGTGGCGCCGAGCAGGGAGACGGGTGCGACGCCTATGGCGCGCATCATGAATCCTCCGGTTCCCCGAGGAGCAGCTGCGGAACGGATATCCACAAAGTGTTAAATATGCACCTCGATGGAGGAAACGTTAGAAGTGCTGTATATCGCTCGCGATCGGGGACCGGCGAATGGGGCACCGGTGTCCCCCGGGCGGCGCACCGACGGGACGTCAGGCCGTCAGGGTGCCGGTCAGCCCGACACGTTGGGAAAGAGGTCGAGGAACGGCGCGGCCGTGGCCGAGATGCCGCGGCCGAAGGGGGAGTCGAAGTCCCAGATCAGGAAGAGCAGGAAGGCGATGAGCACGCTGAACAGCCCGGCCAGCAGCAGTTCCCGGAATGTTCGGCGGATCTGCAGGGTGAAGATCAGCCCGATGGTCACCAGCGCCCCCGTGATCAGCCCGAACCAGACCACGCCCGGCATGGTGGCGCCGGCGCTCTGGGCGCGGGCACTGCGCGCGTCGTCGGCCGCGGCGACCTGGTCGACCAGTGGCTGATACGCCTGCCCCTCGTGGTCGTTCCTCGGCCGGTAGCCGGTGACGTCGGCACGTACCCGGCCGAGAAGTTCTGCGCCCTCGTCGGTGAGGCTTCCGTGCTCCGCCATCGCCCTCCACTCGTCGTGGACGACATGACCGACGTACGCGTCGACATGGGCGCGGATCCGGGTACGCACCTCGGCCGGGTAGACCGACGAGCGGGCGTTCACCTCGTGCAAGGCCTGGGCCTCCTGGCGGACGTACTCCTGGGCGGCGCTGCGCCCCTCCCAGACGCCCGCGATGGCGAGGCCGAGCACGATGGCGTACACCACGCCGATCATCATCGTCATGTATTCGATGACGTCAGGGGTTTCGGACGGGTCGTCGTCCTCCCTGACGCGGCGATTGTTGAGGACGGCGATGGTGAGCACGACGGCGCAGGCCGCGGCCATGGCGAGGGTGAGAACGAGCCATTCCGACATGGGCTTCTCCGTAGGTCATCGGGAGCGGGGACGTAGCACGGCGACGGCGAACACCGCGGGAGCGGTGATCAGCAGGGTGAGGGTGACCAGGGAGGGACCTCGCTGGGGGACCTTGCGCGGCGGCTTGCGGTAGGTGGGGATCGCCACCGGCTTGGGCGGGGGTGGCGTGGGGCGTACGGAGGGCGTGGGCTGCGGAGGGGGCGGTGGGGGCACCGGTGCCGGGGGTGGTGGCGGAGGAGGAGGTGGGGGCGGCGGGGGAGGCGGGGGAGGCGGGGGAGGGGGAGCCGGAGCCGGCGCCGGCGGTGGGGGTGGGGGTGTCGGCCGCGGGGTCGGTCCGGGCGCCGGGCCCGCCTGGCAATGGCCGTCGCCCGATGTGGCGACCGCCGAGTTCCCGCCGCCGTCCCCGATCGAGGCGTACGAGCAGTTGTCGGCCACCGCGGGCACCGGGGCGGTCAGGAGCCAGCTGAGTGCGACGGCTGCGGTGAGCCGCCCGAAGAGGGATCCGTACACGACGGGGAGCATGTTCCGGCCGGTCGGACGGCACTCGGACCACGGTCCTGATTCCCCTGATGGAGGGGACCTGGGGCGCTGAGGGTTTGCGGATCGGGAAAATTCTGCGAACGCGTTGAACAAAGAAGCACCCGCCGCCCGTACCCAGGGCCATGAACGACGGGGTCCCGCGTCACAACTTGCGTTAGAATAACGGGAGTTGACATGAACACCTGGCGGAGGGCCTCGCTCACGGGCACCGCGGCGGCCCTGTTGGCGCTGACGGCGGCGTGCGGTCAGGAGCAGGGCACGGATTCGCCCAACGGCCAGAACGTCGGCAATGCCGGCCCGGCCGGTCAGTCTGGCAGCGGCTACGACACGGGCAGCGGATACGGCTCCGGCAGCGACTGAGGATCCGATTCCGGGGCCCAGGGGGCAAGTGCAAGCAGGCGGGACAGCTCGCGGTGTGGGACAGCAAGAAACTCGGCAAGGTCGTGACGGACAGCGAGGGATTCACTCTCTACCGTTTCGGCAAGGACACCGCGAGCCCGCCGAAGCCGAATTGTGAGGGCGACTGCGCGAAGATCTGACCGGTCGTTCCCGCGGGCAATGTGACGGCCGCCGCCGGTGCCGACGGAGCCCTGATCGGCAAAGTCACCCGTGCGGACGGCACCCGGCAACTCACCATTGCGGGGTGGCCGATGTACCGGTATGCCAAGGAAGCCAAACCCGGAGACGCCAAGGGTCAGGGAGTGGAAGGCACGTGGTTCCCCGGGTGACACCAACGGCCAGGGTGCCGGGGGCACATGGTACGCGGTGTCCCCCGACGCGAAGCTCGTCGGCGCCCCGAAGTAGCCACACAACAGCCGTTCCGGACCGGCCAGTCGCCGAATGTCACCGTTAGCGACGGGCCGGTTGCACATGTCACGGGTGTGTGACCAATAACGGACCGCTAATTTCCGTTTCCGCTCGCTCTCCTGGCGGTCAATCAGTAGCCTCTGGTCAACACTGACCATGAACATGGCCGGATCGCCGTGGCGACTTGTTGGAGACATCGATGGAGCGTCCCGCCTGGGCACCGCAAGGCATTGACATTTCGGTGCCGAGCGTGTCACGCATGTATGACTTCTATCTGGGCGGATCGCACAATTTTGAGGTGGACCGGGAAGCGGCCCGCAAGGCCATGGAGTTCATGCCGGGACTCCCCAAGATCATGCAGGCCAATCGAGCCTTTATGCGCAGGGCAGTGCGCCATGCGGTGAGTGAAGGCGTCACTCAGTTCCTGGACATCGGTTCCGGCATACCGACCTTCGGCAATGTCCACGAAGTCGCCCAGGCCGCGGACCCGGAGGCGCGGGTGGCGTATGTCGACCACGACCCCGTGGCGGTCGCGCACAGCCAGGCCGTACTCGAAGGAAACGACCGCGCGGTCATCGCCACCGCCGATCTGCGTCGCCCGCAGGAGATTCTGAAGAGTCCCGAGGTCAGCGAACTCCTTGACCTGGAACGCCCGGTGGCGCTGCTGCTCGTCGCCGTCCTCCACTTCATCGAGGACACCGACGACCCGCAGGCGGCCGTTGCCGCCCTGAGCGAGTCACTCGCCCCCGGCAGCCTGCTCGTCATCACCCACGCCTCGTACGAGGGCATTCCGCTCACCCAGGAGGAGGCGGGCGGTGCGGTCGGTGTCTACCGGAACATCCGCAACCCGCTGATCATGCGGTCGCGCGACGAGGTCAGCCGGTTCTTCGACGGGTACGAGATGGTCGAGCCCGGGCTCGTGGCCATGCCCAACTGGCGTCCCGACACCCCCGTGGTGCAGGAGCAGGAAGACCCGTATGCCTTCTCGGGCTTCGGCGGAGTGGGACGCAAGGCGTGAGCATTCCCGCCCAAGTGTCCGAAGCGCCGGACGCGGAG
Source organism: Streptomyces sp. NPDC048496 (assembly GCF_043200055.1). NCBI lineage: Bacteria > Bacillati > Actinomycetota > Actinomycetes > Kitasatosporales > Streptomycetaceae > Streptomyces > Streptomyces sp. NPDC048496. The sequence continues at coordinate 56,731 of NZ_JBICXB010000026.1, forward strand.
CCCGACGACGCCGAGGACCGGCTCCGGAGATTCGCCACCATCTGGAGCCGGGCCATCTTCCCCTCGACGGCCACTTCCATGACCCGTCCGGAGTTCGAACAGCATCTGCTGCCGCTGGCCCGCGGGTTGAGCGACATCCTGCACGCGCGTCCCTTCGACCCGGCGCCCGCCAACAAGGTGGGAGCCGCGCTCGTCGCCGCGCACTGCACGGACCCGGACGCGCTCAGCTCCACGCTCGGCGTCGTCGACTCGTACCTGGTGCTCTACTGCGGCGGCAACGGCCCGGTGACCCTGTCGACCGAGGACAGCAGGGCCCGCTGTGCTCGCATGCAGCACGCCCTGGCGGGCGGCTTCACCCAGGCGCTGCGCGAGCGGACCCTGGCCGAGCAGGAGGCCATCGCCCGCTCGGCGCTCACCGCCCGCTCCAACGCCGAGCAGGCCCTGCACGCCACCGAGGCGCGGTTCCGTGCCGTCTTCAAGGACGCCGCCATCGGCATCGGGATCGCCGACCTGGAAGGCAATGTGCTGGAGGTCAACGACACGCTGACCCGGATGTTCGGCGGCCTCGACCACCACGTCCGCAGCCACAAGGTCAACGAGTGGGTCCACCCCGAGGACTCGCCGCACGTGTGGAAGTACTACGAGGAGCTGGTACGCGGCGAACGCGAGCACTACCGCGTCGAGAAGCCGTACTACCGCAACGACGGCACCGTCCTGTGGACCAACCTCACGGTGTCGCTGCTCCGCGACCCCGAAGGCCGGCCGCAGTACCAGCTGGCGCTCATGGAGGACACCACGGAGCGCAGGCTGCTGAATCTGCGGCTGCGGTACGAGGCCACCCACGACGCGCTCACCGGCCTGCCCAACCGCACGCTGTTCTTCGAACGGCTGGAGAAGGCGCTCTCCGCCGACGACAGCAGCCGCTTCGGGCTCTGCTATCTCGACCTCGACGGCTTCAAGGCGATCAACGACAGCCTGGGCCACGCGGCAGGCGACCGGCTGCTCGTCGAGGTCGCCGACCGGCTGCAGAGCTGTGCGACCGCGCCGGGCGAGATGGTGGCACGGCTCGGCGGCGACGAGTTCGTGGCGCTGACCACCGGCCCGCACACCGAGTCGGAGGTCGACGAACTGGCCTGCCGGATCCTCGGAGTGCTCGCCACGCCGATCCGGCTCGACGGCCGCGAACTGACCGTACGAGGCTCCATCGGCGTCGTCGAAGGACCGGCGGGCGAACGCAGCGCCGCCGAGGTGCTGCGCAGCGCCGACATCACGATGTACCGCGCCAAGTCGGCGGGCGGCAACCGCTTCGAAATCGCCGACGCCGAGGCGGACGCCCGCGCCATCACCCGGCACGGGCTGACCACCGCGCTGCCCGCCGCCCTGGAGCGCGGCGAGTTCTTCATCGAGTACCAGCCACTCGTGCACCTCGGTGACGGCACGGTCCACGGCGCGGAGGCCCTGGTGCGCTGGTGCCATCCGCAGCACGGGGTGCTCGGGCCGGACCGATTCATTCCGCTCGCCGAGCACACCGGGCTGATCGTGCCGCTCGGGCGGTGGGTGCTGGAGGAGTCCGTACGACAGGCCAACTTCTGGCAGGAGCGGCACAGTGACGGGGGGCCGCTGCGGATCAACGTCAACCTCTCGCCGACCCAGCTGCACCATCCGCGGCTGGTCGCCGAGACCGTGGACGTGCTGGAGCGCTCGGGTCTCGAGCCGGCAGCGCTGTGCCTGGAGGTCACCGAGTCCGCGCTCATCGGAGCCGACGACGACCTGCTCAAGCCGCTGCGGCAACTGGCCGAGATGGGTGTCGACATAGCGCTCGACGACTTCGGTACGGGCTATTCGAACCTGGCCAATCTGCGTCGGCTGCCGGTGAGCGTGCTGAAGCTGGACCGTTCCTTCACCCAGGGCATGCAGCAGCATCCGGCCGACCCGGTCGACCTGAAGATCGTCGAGGGGGTCGTCGCGCTGGCGCACAGCCTGGACCTGGCGGTCACGGTGGAGGGTGTCGAGACGGGAGCGCAGGCGGAGCAGCTCCGGAAGCTCGGCTGCGACACGGCCCAGGGGTGGTACTACGCGCGGCCCGGGGCGCCTGACCGGATCCACTCCTTGCTGCTGGCCGACGCGGTCTGAGCGGGGAGGCCCGGCACCGGTTCCGTCCTCAGCTTCCGGGCGGGCTCGATTTCCCGAGCCCGCCCGGCCGGCTGGCCAGCAGCACCCGTTGGAGCTCCCGCGCCGCCCGCGGAGGCGCCACGTCACTGCGGTGCGCCAGCGCGATCGTGCGCCGCAGCCCCGGCGGGGCCAGTCGTGTCGTCCGCAGGTCGTGCCCCGCCCGGACCGCCACCATGCTGGGCACCACCGCCACGCCGAGTCCCGCCCGTACGAAACCGAGCACCGCGTCCATCTCGCCGCCCTCCACGGTGAACGACGGCTCGAAGCCCTCCGCCCGGCACGCGGCCACGGTCAGCTCCCGCAGGTCGTAGCCGTGCCGGAACATCACCAGCGGCTCGCCCTGCAGATCCGCGATCCGCACGCTTGCGCCCTTCCCCGGTCGCGGAGCCTCCGCCGACGACACCACCACCAGGTCCTCCTGGAGCAGCTCCACCGTGGTCAGCGCAGGCGACGCGGTCGGCAGCGGCAGGACCACGAGCGCGAGATCGAGCGCCCCCCGCGCCAGCTCCCGTACGAGGTCGTGCGAGCCGCCTTCCTCCAGCAGCAGCTGGATTCCCGGGTGCTGGTCGTGGAACGTGCGCAGTACGTCGGGCAGCAGCCCCGTGCACAGGCTCGGCGTCGCCCCGAGCCTGACCCGGCCCCGGCGCAGCTGGGCCAGCTCCTGCACCTCGTGCCGGGCGGTATCGGCATCCGCCAGGATCCGGCGGGCCAGCGGCAGCAGGGCCTCGCCCGCGTCGGTCAGGGTGATGTTGCCGCGGGCCCGGCTGAACAGCTCCGCCCCCAGCTCGTTCTCCAGCGCCCTGATCTGCTGGGAGAGCGAGGGCTGTGAGACATGCACCTCCTCCGCGGCGCGGGTGAAGTGCCGGGTCTCGGCGACGGCCACGAAGTACATGAGCTGCTGAAACTGCATACACCCAGCGTAGCCCGCTCCATAGCCAGAGGCTATGGACATGAGCCACACCATGTCTTGGACCGATGAGCCCCTGCGGCCGTAGCGTCGTGCCCATGGCACTGGCAACACGGACGGACCGACGACCGTCCATGACGCGTACGCTCTGGGACTCGTCCGTCGGCAAGAAGGCGGTCATGGCCGTGAGCGGCCTGATCATGCTCGGCTACCTGGTCGTCCACATGATCGGCAACCTGAAGATCTTCTTCGGGCCGGGGGAGTTCAACCACTACGCCCACTGGCTGCGGGTCATGGGCGAGCCCTTCCTGCACTACGAGTGGGCCCTCTGGATCGTCCGTGTGGTGCTCGTCGTCGCCGTCGTGGCGCACGCCACCTCCGCGTACCAGCTGAGCCGCCGGGACATCAGGGCGCGCCCCAGCAAGTACGTCCACAAGAAGCCCCGCGCGAGCTACGCCACCCGCACCATGCGGTGGGGCGGGATCATCCTCGCCCTGTTCATCGTCTGGCACGTCCTCGACCTGACCACCGGCACCGTCCACTCCGGCGGTTTCCAGTCCGGGCACCCGTATCAGAACGTCGTCGACACCTTCTCCACCTGGTACGGCAACGTCATCTACATCGTCGCCATGCTCGCTCTCGGACTCCACGTCCAGCACGGGTTCTGGAGCGCCGCGCAGACCCTCGGCGCGGGCAGGGCGAGCCGCGACCGTGTTCTCAAGACCATCGCCAACGTCCTCGCACTGGTGCTGACGGTGGGCTTCATCTCCGTACCCGTCGCCGTCATGACCGGAGTCGTGAGCTGACATGACCGACTACTCGCACTACGAGACCGGCGCACCCGTCGTCGACACCAAGGCCCCCGAGGGTCCCGTCGCCGAACGCTGGGACACCCGCCGCTTCGAGGCCAAACTCGTCAACCCGGCCAACCGTCGCAAGCACACCGTCATCGTTGTCGGCGCCGGCCTGGCCGGCGGATCGGCCGGGGCCACGCTGGCCGAACAGGGCTACCACGTCGTCCAGTTCTGCTTCCAGGACTCGCCCCGCCGCGCCCACTCCGTCGCCGCCCAGGGCGGCATCAACGCCGCGAAGAACTACCGCAACGACGGCGACTCGATCCACCGGCTCTTCTACGACACCGTCAAGGGCGGCGACTTCCGCGCCCGCGAGTCCAATGTCCACCGGCTCGCCCAGATCTCCGTCGAGATCATCGACCAGTGCGTCGCGCAGGGCGTCCCGTTCGCCCGCGAGTACGGCGGCCTCCTCGACAACCGCTCCTTCGGCGGTGTCCAGGTCTCCCGCACCTTCTACGCCCGCGGCCAGACCGGGCAGCAGCTGCTCCTCGGCGCCTACCAGGCACTGTCCCGGCAGATCGCCGCGGGCAATGTCGAGCTGCACGCCCGTACCGAGATGCTCGATCTGATCATCGTCGACGGCAAGGCCCGCGGCATCGTCGCGCGTGACCTCGTCACCGGGAAGATCGACACGTACTTCGCCGACGCGGTCGTCCTGGCCAGCGGCGGCTACGGCAACGTCTTCTACCTGTCGACGAATGCCATGAACTCCAACGCCACCGCCATCTGGCGCGCCCACCGGCGCGGAGCGTACTTCGCCAACCCGTGCTTCACCCAGATCCACCCCACGTGCATCCCGCGCACCGGCGACCACCAGTCCAAGCTGACGCTGATGAGCGAGTCGCTGCGCAACGACGGCCGGATCTGGGTGCCCAGGGCGAAGGGCGACACCCGCCCCGCCAACGAGATCCCCGAGGACGAGCGCGACTACTACCTGGAGCGCATCTACCCGGCCTTCGGCAACCTCGTGCCACGCGACATCGCCTCGCGCGCCGCGAAGAACGTCTGCGACGAGGGCCGCGGCGTCGGCCCCGGCGGACAGGGCGTCTACCTCGACTTCGCGGAGGCCATCCAGCGCATGGGCAGGGCGAAGGTCGAGGAGAAGTACGGCAACCTCTTCGACATGTACGCGCGGATCACCGCGGAGAACCCGTACGAGACCCCGATGCGCATCTACCCCGCCGTGCACTACACGATGGGCGGACTCTGGGTCGACTACGACCTCCAGACCACGATCCCCGGCCTGTTCGCGATCGGCGAGGCCAACTTCTCCGACCACGGGGCCAACCGGCTCGGCGCCTCGGCACTGATGCAGGGTCTCGCCGACGGCTACTTCGTCCTCCCGTCGACCATCAACGACTACCTGGCCCGCAACCCGCACCACGGCGAGGTCGACGCCTCGCATCCCGCCGTGGAAGAAGCCGTCGCGGAGACCGAGGACCGGCTGAACCTGCTGCTCGCCGTCGACGGCGACCGCACCCCCGACTCCTTTCACCGCGAAATCGGCGAACTCATGTGGGAGTACTGCGGGATGGCCCGCACCGAGGAGGGGCTGCGCAAGGCGCTCGACCGGATCCCACAGATCCGCGAGGAGTTCTGGCGCCGCATCAAGGTCCCCGGCACCGGCGAGGAGTTCAACCAGTCGCTGGAGAAGGCCAACCGGATCGTCGACTACCTGGAGCTCGCCGAGCTCATGTGTCTCGACGCTCTGCACCGCGCCGAGTCCTGCGGAGGCCACTTCCGCGAGGAGTCGCAGACCCCGGACGGCGAAGCCGCCCGCCGGGACGAGGAGTTCTCGTACGCCGCCGCCTGGGAGTTCACGGCCACCGGCGACGCCCCCGTCCTGCACAAGGAAGACCTCGTCTTCGAGTACGTCCACCCCACTCAGCGGAGCTACGCATGAAGCTCACCCTGCGCGTCTGGCGCCAGAAGAACGCCGACGCCCCCGGCGCCATGTCCACCTACCAGGTGGACGGCATCTCGCAGGACATGTCGTTCCTGGAGATGCTCGACACCCTCAACGAGGAGCTCATCCTCGCCGGCGACGATCCAGTCGCTTTCGACCACGACTGCCGCGAAGGCATCTGCGGCGCGTGCAGTCTCGTCATCAACGGCGACGCGCACGGCCCGGAGCGCGCCACCACCTGTCAGCTCCACATGCGGTCCTTCGAGGACGGCGACACGATCGACATCGAACCGTGGCGCGCCTCGGCGTTCCCGGTCGTCAAGGACCTGGTCGTGGACCGGTCCGCCTTCGACCGGATCATCCAGGCGGGCGGCTACATCTCCGCCCCGACCGGCACCGCACCCGACGCCCACGCCACCCCCGTGCCCAAGCCCGACGCCGACTTCGCGTTCGAGCACGCCGAGTGCATCGGCTGCGGCGCCTGCGTAGCGGCCTGCCCCAACGGCTCGGCGATGCTTTTCACCTCGGCGAAGATCAACCACCTGGGCGTCCTGCCGCAGGGCGCCCCCGAGCGCGAGACGCGGGTGCTCGACATGGTCGAGCAGATGGACAGCGAGGGGTTCGGCGGCTGCACGCTCACCGGGGAGTGTGCCACGGCCTGCCCGAAGGGCATTCCGCTGCCGTCGATCTCGGCGATGAACAAGGAGTGGTTGCGGGCGACCCGGAAGGTCCGACGCTAGGGCCTGTTCTGATGCCGGTCGGCACAGCCGGTGATGAGACCGGCTGTGCCGACGACTCGTGCCGCGCTGCGTGGGTGAGCGTGCCGAAAGTACCGTCACGGTGATCCTGTAGGTGCGGCAGGCCGCGGACGCCGAAGCGTTCACGGCGGTGGTGAACGTCTCCGCCGGACCGTAGGCGTGGAAACAGGTCAGTTGGACCTGATGAGCCGTCAGGCCGACCTGAGGGCGGCCGCCAGGTACGCCGCGGTCCGGCTGTCCGCCGCACCCGCCACCTCTGCGGGCGTCCCCACCGCGACGATCCGGCCACCCCGGTCGCCGCCTCCGGGGCCGAGGTCGATCACCCAGTCGGCACCCGCGACCACGGCCATGTCGTGCTCCACGACCACCACCGTGCTGCCCGCACCGACCAGCCCGTGCAACTGCCGCATCAGCACCTCGACATCGGCCGGATGCAGCCCTGTCGTCGGTTCGTCGAGCAGATACAGGGTGTGGCCGCGACGGGTGCGCTGCAGCTCGGTGGCGAGCTTGATCCGCTGGGCCTCACCGCCGGACAGCTCCGTCGCCGGCTGCCCCAGCCGCAGATAGCCGAGCCCCACATCGAGCAGTGTCCGCAGACTGCGCTCGGCGGCGGGTGTCCCGGCGAAGAAGCCGGCCGCCGACTCCACCGTGAGATCCAGCACCTGCGCGATGTTCAGCCCGCACAGGGTGACCTCCAGCGTCTGCGGGTTGTACCGCGCACCGTGGCAGTCCGGGCAGGGCGCGTACGTGCTGGGCAGGAAGAGCAGCTCGACGGAGACGAACCCCTCTCCCTGACAGGTCTCGCACCGCCCGCCCGCCACATTGAACGAGAACCGCCCCGCCCTGTAGCCGCGTTCGCGCGCCGTGCCGGTCTCGGTGAACAGCTTTCGCACGACATCGAAGAGCCCGGTGTACGTGGCCAGATTGGAGCGCGGGGTACGGCCGATCGGCTTCTGGTCGACCTGGACGAGACGGTCCACCGCCTCCAGCCCCTGCGCCGACGCGCAGCCGGCCGTGGGCCGCTCGACGGGAAGGCCGGCGGTGACGGACGCCTGCCGGTCGGCGAGGACCCCGGCGAGCACCTGACCGACCAGAGTCGACTTCCCCGAGCCGGAGACCCCGGTGACCGCGGTGAACACCCCGAGCGGGAACGCGGCGTCCACCCCGCGCACATTGTGCCGGTCGACCCCGGTCAGCTTCAGCCACCCGGAGGGCGTACGCGGCTCCCGGGCAGGAGCCGGACTCCCGTCGAAGAGGAACCGCCGCGTCGCCGACTCCACGACGTCCGCGAGTCCGGCCGGGGGACCGCTGTGCAGCACCCGCCCCCCGTGCTCACCGGCCAGCGGCCCCACGTCGACCAGCCAGTCCGCCTGCCGCACCACATCCATCTGGTGCTCCACGACGAAGACCGAGTTCCCGGCCTCCTTCAGCCGGCCGAGGACCGCGAGCAACGACGCGGTGTCCGCCGGGTGCAGACCGGCCGACGGCTCGTCCAGCACATAGACGACCCCGAACAGCCCCGAGCGCAGCTGGGTGGCGAGCCGCAGCCGCTGCAGCTCGCCGGAGGAAAGCGTCGGAGCCGTGCGGTCGAGACTGAGATAGCCGAGCCCCAGCTCGGTCACCGTCCCGATCCGGGCCAGCAGATCCGTCGTCAGCAGCCGCGCGGTGTCATTGCCGCCCGCAGCCGACAGCACGTCGGCGAGGCGCGCGAGGGGCAGCGAGGCCAGCTCGGCGATCGTACGGCCGGCAAAAGTGACGGCCATCGCCTCCGGACGCAGTCGAGTGCCGCCACAGACCGGACAGGAGGCGCTGGTCAGGAAGCGCTCGGCCTTGGCCCGCAGGGTGCGGCTCTTGGAGTCCGCGAAGGTGTGCATCACATAGCGCCGCGCACTCATGTACGTGCCCTGGTACGGGCGCTGGATCCGGCCCGCTTCCCGCACCGGGTGGACCGTCACCACCGGCTGATCGTCGGTGAAGAGGATCCACTCCCGGTCCTGCGCGTCCAGTTCTCGCCACGGCCGGTCGATGTCGTACCCCAGTGTGTCCAGCACGTCGCGCAGGTTCTTGCCCTGCCAGGCGCCCGGCCAGGCGGCGATCGCGCCGTCCCGGATCGACAGCGACGGGTCCGGGACGAGAAGCTCCTCGGCGGTGCGGTGGGTAAGCCCCAGACCGTGGCACTCGGGGCAGGCCCCGGCCGCGGTGTTCGGCGAGAACGCATCGGAGTCCAGCCGCTCGGCCCCCGCCGGATACTCCCCGGCGCGCGAGAACAGCATCCGCAGCGAGTTGGACAGCGTGGTGACCGTACCGACCGAGGAACGGGCGCCGGGCGCCGAGCGCCGCTGCTCCAGCGAGACAGCGGGCGGCAGACCGGTGATCTCGCCCACCTTCGGGGCGCCCACCTGGTGGATGAGCCGCCGGGCGTACGGCGCGACGGACTCGAAGTAGCGGCGCTGGGCCTCGGCGTAGATCGTCCCGAAGGCGAGCGAGGACTTCCCGGAGCCCGAGACCCCCGTGAAGACGGTGAGGGTGTCGCGCGGGATGTCGACGTGGACGTCCTGCAGATTGTGCTCACGGGCGCCGCGCACCCGGACGTACGGATCGTGGGGGGTGGGCATGCGCGCGGAACTCCGTACGGATGGGGGCAGGGCCGATAGTTGAGGACAAACAGTCGGATTCTAGTGCCGTGAGGGGCACTGGCCGCCGCCGGTGTCCGGGCCCGCGACACCGGCGCCGGTGTTCCCCTCCGTACCCCGGGGGTGGCGGCCGCTGCGGCCGCCCTGCTGGTGCTCGGTCTGGCGCTGCTCGGCTATGGCTCGTCATTCCACTCCGGGACGTTTACACTCCCAGCCAGCCAGTCGCTCCGCAGGATCGCGTAACCGACCGTGTCATGAAACGTCCCGTCCTGGGCTGGCCAGGCGTCCCGGTAATGTGCTTCCTTGGCGTAGCCGCAGCGCAGGAAAACGCGCCGCATCGGGCGGTTGTCCTGGCGTGTGGTGCCCTCGATGCGGCGCACCTCCGGGAACTCCTCAAACAGGTACCGCGTCAGCCAGGTCACCGCCTGGACGCCGATGCCGCGGCCTCGGTGCCCGGCCCGGATCCGCAGGTCGAACAGGGGCGTGTCGTCCGCCAGGTCCATGAGCCGGACCAGGCCCGCGGTCTCCTCGCCGTCAACGATCCAGAAACTCCTGTTCTCCTCGTTCTCGAACCGCCCCTCGGCGATCCACTGCCGCGCCGTCTCCTGATCCACCGCGCTGACGCCGTGGAACGGCCAGCTCTCGCCGGTCAGGAAGCGGATCAGGGGATCGGCGTCCGAGGCGAGGAAACGCCGGAAAGTGATGTCCATGATGGGTAGCCTATGGTGTACGGCTGCCCCACATGGACGGCGCTGGACCAGCGTCGGTTCCTCAACTCCAATTCCCTGAAGGGGACTTCGACCGCACTCAACAGCGACCGCGCCGGGGCGTCGGCTCGTTCCGTCGCCTTGCTGCTGATCGACTCCGCCGTCGGTGCCGCCGAACGGAGTGAGGCCCCCGGGACGGACGAATCGGTCACTGGCTGAGAGTGGTTTCCGGGCGGTCCGGCCGTCCAGCCGGTGAGAGGTCCCCGTGGCTGTCGTCGTGCGCCCGCCAGGGGTGACGGGGCAGCTCCTAGGCTGGGCGCGTGACGCATGAAACCCGGCCGCTGGCCGTATTCGACTTGGACGGCACGCTTGCGGACAGCGGGCACCGACAACACTTCCTTCAGGGGGTCCGGCGCGACTGGCGCGGCTTCTTTGCGGCGGCCGTGGACGATCCGCCGCTCGACGAGGGCACACGGCTGGTGCTGAGTAGCGCCGAGGAGTGCGAGGTCAGGTATCTCACCGGACGGCCGGAGCGCTGTCGTCGGGACACCGTGGCGTGGCTTGCCGAGCAGGGCCTGCCCGAGGGGCGCGTGTACATGCGGCGCAATGACGACCGTCGCCCGGCCCGCCACACCAAGCTGGAGATCCTGAAGCGGCTGGGCCGGGAGCGTCAGGTGCGGATGCTGGTCGATGACGACGAGCTGGTCTGCGACGCGGCCGAGCTGGCCGGTTTCACCGTGGTGCGAGCTCGCTGGGCAGTGGCCTCGCCCGCGTTGAAGGACGCTCAGGAGCGTGCGGGGCGTACCTGACCGCGGCGTACCGGGTCAGGTGGTCTCGTCGAGCCGGAAGCCGACTTTCAGGCCGACCTGGTAGTGCTCGATCCGGCCGTCCGTGATCTGCCCACGCACCTGGGTGATCTCGAACCAGTCGAGATTGTGCAACGTTTCCGCCGCCCTGGCGATGCCCCGGCGGATGGCGTCGTCGACGCCCTCGTGGGAGGTTCCTACGATTTCGGTGACCCGATACGTGTTGTTGGACATTGTCTGTCCCCTTTCGTTCATACCACGGTGCCCCACTCGGCGCGGGTGCGCGAGAGGTCGATGTGGAGAACGTGGTGCGAACGGCCCTTGACCAAATGATTGGTCCATACCAAAATCCAGCCACGCCCGTGTGAGCGCCGCCCGCAGTCCCCCACACCGGGTCCTGATTTCGTCGTGCCGTTTCGCAGAAGGTGACCCAGTGAAGAACCGCGTACTCATAGGAGCCGTCACGCTCGTTTCCACCGTCGCGCTGGGCGGCTGCGGCTACCTCTCGGGCTCGGGTGGCCCCGGCGACAGGACGGTGACGATCTGGCTGATGAAGGACAGTGTTTCCGCCGATTTCCTGGACCGTTTCAAGAAGTCGTACGAACAGGAACACCCCTCCATCCAGCTGGAGTTCAAGATTCAGGGCTGGAGCGGAATCGGCCCCAAGGTGTCCGCGGCCCTGAAGGGCGACGACACCCCGGATGTCATCGAGGTCGGAAACACCCAGGTCGCCCAGTACGCGGAGAGCGGCGGGCTGCGCGATCTGACCCTTGAGTCGATGCGCGATCTCGGCAGCGAGGAATGGCTGCCCGGCCTCGCCGATCCCGGCAGCATCGACGGCGTCCAGTTCGGCATTCCCTGGTACGCGGCCAACCGTGTGGTGATCTACAACAAGGACCTCTTCGAGCAGGCGGGTATCAAGAGCCCGCCGAAGACCCGGAGCGAGTGGGTCGAGGACAGCCGGCTGCTCAACCGGAACGGCAATCAGGGCATCTATCTCGCGGGCCAGATCTGGTACGTACTCGCGGGATTCATCTGGGACGAGGGTGGCGATCTGGCCGACGACAAGGGCGGCGAGTGGGAGGGGGCCCTCGACACGCCGGCCGCGATCAGAGGCATGGACTTCTACAAGGAGATCCAGTCGTTCGGCGACGGCCCGAAGAACGCCGACGAAGAGCATCCTCCGCAGACCGATGTGTTCGCCAAGGGCGATGTCGCGCAGATCATTTCCGTACCGGGCAGCGCCAAGCTCATCGAGCAGAAGAATCCCGAACTCAAGGGAAAGCTCGGCTACTTCCCGATACCGGGCAAGACCGCGAAGAATCCCGGGTCCGTTTTTATCGGCGGTTCCGATCTGATCGTTCCGGAGAAGGCGGACAACGGTGGCGCCGGTCTCGAGGTGATCAAGGCACTGGCCGGAGCCAAGTGGCAGGCGGACCTCGCCAGGACCATGAGCTACGTGCCGAACAAGGCGAGCCTCGCACATGCCATCGAGGGCCAGGAGGGCACCGCCGCGATGGCCGAGGGCGCCCGGCGCGGTCGCGCGACCCCCAACTCACCGCAGTGGGCGGCGGTCGAGGCCGAGAACCCGATCAAGCCGTACATGTCGGCCGTTCTGCGGGGCGGTGACCCGCTGGCCGAGGCGAAGTCCGCTTCGGAACGGATCACCGCCGAGCTCGCGGGCAGCTGACCGGGCCGGGCCCCTGGACAGCCCACCGGGTCCGCCCGATCCGCCGCCCGACACCTCGGGATTCAGCCGTCGCACATCCAGGCTCTCCACAGCGGTCATGTCGAATCCAGCCGGTCACGGAAGAAGTAAGGGGCCGGGCCGTCGCAGCAGTGCGGCAGCCCGGCAGTGGCCCTTGCCGATCCGTCTCCGGAGACCGCCATGAACGCGCTGCCCACCCCTCCGCTCGTCGCCGGCCCTCTCACCCCCACCTCCTTCGCGCCGGAGCAGCCTGCCCCGGCACGGTCCGAAGCTCCCGCGGCGCCGCTCTACCGCGTCTCCCTCGCCGTCACCCAGGACGAGGTGCGAGCCGCCCAGCGGCTGCGCCACCAGGTCTTCGCCGGTGAACTCGGCGCCCGGCTGGACGGGCCGGAACCCGGTCTGGACAGCGACGCCTTCGACGCGTACTGCGATCACCTGCTGGTACGGGAGCTCGCGACCGGCGACGTCATCGCCACCTACCGCCTCCTGCCGCCCGACCGGGCCCGTGTCGCCGGACGTCTCTACGCGGAGAGCGAATTCGATCTCGGCCGGCTCGGACCGATCCGCGACGACATGATCGAGGTGGGCCGCTCCTGCGTCCACCCGGCCCACCGGGACGGCGCCGTCATCGCCCTCATCTGGGCGGGGCTCGCCCGCTACATGGAGCGCAGCGGGCACAACTGGCTGGCCGGCTGCTGCTCGATACCCCTGGCCGACGGAGGCGTGCTGGCCGCAAACTCCTGGGACACCGTACGGGCGAAGTACCTGGCCCCCGAGGAGTACTGGATCACCCCGCACCGCCTCTGGCGGCCCAACGCCACCACCCGCCCCGGCGGAGCCGCCGGGACCCCCGCGCGCACCGGACTCGCTGCTCTCCCGCCGCTGCTCCGTGGCTACCTCCGGCTCGGTGCCTGGGTCTGCGGTGCGCCCGCGCACGACCCCGACTTCAACGTCGCCGACCTCTACGTCCTGCTGTCGCTGCGCCGCACCGACCCGCGCTACCTGCGCCACTTCCTGTCTCTCGCCCCGCTGACATGAGCGCCTGGCTGCCCACCGCGCCCTGCACCCCGCACACCTGCGCCCGTCACGACGGCCCGGTACGCGGTGCCCTCCCGGCCACGGCCCTGCTGCTCGCCGGGTGCACCCTCGTCCTCGTCGGCGCGGTGTGCGCCGCTCCCGTGCTGCTCCTCGCCGCGGGGCAGCGCGACCGGCTGATCCGGTGGTGGGCGTACGCGGTCGTGCGGGCGTTCGGAGTACGGATTGAGGTGACCGGCGACCCTTCGCCGACGGCCGGGGCGGATCGCGCCGGTGCTCCCGGTGCGCTGGTCGTCGCCAACCACATCTCATGGCTGGACATCCCGCTCGTCGCCGCCGTGTTCCCGGGCCGGATGCTCGCCAAGAGCGAGATCCGGCGCTGGCCGGTACTCGGCCCGCTCGCCGCGCTCGGCGGCACGCTGTTCGTCGAGCGCGACCGGCTGCGGGCACTGCCCACGACCGTGCGCACCATCGCGGGTGCGCTGCGCGGCGGGTCACGGGTGGTGGTCTTCCCCGAAGGCAGCACCTGGTGCGGGCGCGGATCCGGTGGCCGGTTCCGGCCCGCTGCGTTCCAGGCGGCGATCGACGCGGACGCCGAGGTCCGTCCGGTACGCATCACCTACCGCACGGCGCGGACGGACGGGCGGGTGGCCGGTGCCGCCGCGTTCGTCGGTGACGATCCGCTCACCGCCTCGCTGTGGCGGGTGGTCACGGCGGCCGGGCTGACCGCCGAGATCCGCGTCCTGCCGCCGATCCCCGCGGGCGCCCGTCCCGGCCGCCGTGCTCTTGCCCGTACCGCTCAGACCGCCGTGGCCAGCGACACCGCGAACCGGTCCGCGGAGTCCGTCCACCACTGAGTCAACGTGAGGCCGGCCGAGGCGAGTTCGCTCCGGATCCCCTCCTTGCGGAACTTCGCCGAGATCTCCGTACGCAGCTCCTCACCTGCCGTGAACGGCACCACCAGGTCCAATTCCGGGATCTTCACCGTGAGCGTTCTGCGGGCCCGCAGACGCATCTCGATCCACTCCCGCTTCGGGTCCCACAGCGCCACATGGTCGAAGTCCGCCGGGTCGAAGTCGGCCCCCAACTCCCGGTCGACGACCGTCAGTACGTTCTTGTTGAACGCCGCGGTCACCCCGGCCGCGTCGTCGTACGCCGCGACGAGCGTCTCCTCGTCCTTCACCAGATCGGTGCCGAGCAGCAGCGAGTCGCCGGGCGAGAGAAGCGACCGTACCGACTTCAGGAACACCGCCCGCTCGTCCGGCAGCAGATTGCCGATCGTGCCGCCCAGGAAGGCGACGAGCCGCGGGCCCGGTGTGTCCGGCAGGGCGAGCCCATCGGTGAAGTCGGCGATCAGCGCATGGATCGACAGGTACGGCCGCTCCGCGAGCAGGGTCTCGGCCGCGCCGCGCAGCGCGCTCTCGCTCACGTCGACCGGCACATAGCTGTGCAGCGCGAGCAGCGCGTCCAGCAGATGCCGGGTCTTCTCCGACGAGCCGGAACCCAGTTCGACCAGGGTCTGTGCCCCGGACGCCGCGGCGATCCCGGACGCGCGGGCGACCAGGATCTCCCGCTCGGCGCGGGTCGGGTAGTACTCGGGCAGCCGGGTGATCTCCTCGAACAGCTCACTGCCGCGCGCGTCGTAGAACCACTTGGGCGGCAGGGTCTTCGGTTGCCGGGTCAGGCCGTGCAGCACATCGGCGCGCAGCGCCGCGTTCGTCGCGTCCGCCGGCAGGGTGCGGGTCAGCTGAATGGGACTCACTCGGTTGGCTCCTTGAGCGGGGTGAGCAGAACGTCGGTGCAGGTCGCGACGAGCAGGGTGCGGTCGGGGACCGTGCGCCAGTGCGGATCGTCGTCGTACGGCTCCGAGGCCACGACCGCGCTGCGGCCCGGCTCGGTGAGGTACCAGAGGGTGTCTCCCCAGGCCGTCGCCACGATGGTGGTGCCGTCGGTGAGCAGCAGGTTCAGCCGCGAACCGGGCGCCGCCTCCGCGATCTCGCCCACGGTGTCCGCGACGGCCTGCGGTATGTCGTCCCCCTGGGCGATCCGGTGCTGCACGAGTGCCCAGACCAGGGCGGAGTCGCAGCGGGCGCTGAGGGAGAGGAGTTCGGCCGGGGGCAGCGTGGCGGCGAGCGGTGCCAGCGATCCGGGCCAGCCCTTCACCGCACCGTTGTGGCTGAACAGCAGCCGGCCCGAGGCGAACGGCGCGGCCGCCGCCTCGCCGTCCGCCCCCGGCTCGGTGGCGTCGCGTACGGCGGCCAGCAGTGCCGTGCTCCGCACCACCCTGGCCAGATCGGCAAAGGACAGGTCGGCCCAGATGGGCCCCTGGCGCCGGTAGCGACCCGGCACCGGGTCGCCGTCCGCGTACCAGCCCACCCCGAAACCGTCCGCGTTGACGGTCCCGTACTTCTGCTGCCGGGGCTGCCAGGACTGCCGGACCAACGCGCGGGACGGCTGCGCCAGCACCGCTCCGAGCGCAACCGGTGGCCCGACATAAGCAATATGACGGCACATCAGAGATCCCTCGCGGTCCGGAATCCGGAGAAGATCTGGCGACGCACCGGCAGATCCCAGTTGCGGAACGTGCCCCGGCAGGCCACCGGGTCGACGGCGAACGAACCACCGCGCAGGACCTTGTGGTCGGGGCCGAAGAACACCTCCGAGTACTCCCGGTACGGGAACGCCGCGAAGCCCGGATAGGGGAGGAAGTCGCTCGACGTCCACTCCCATACATCGCCGATCAACTGACGTACGCCGGACGGTGATTCGCCCGTCGCGTACGCGCCTGCCTGCGCCGGACGCAGATGGCGCTGGCCCAGATTGGCCCGGTCGGGGGTCGGGTCCTCGTCGCCCCACGGGTAGCGGCGCGAGCGGCCCGAGCCCGGGTCGTGGCGCGCCGCCTTCTCCCACTCGACTTCGGTGGGCAGTCTGCGCCCCGCCCAGCGGGCGTACGCGTCCGCCTCGTACCAGCTCACATGGAGCACCGGCTCGTCGGCGGGCACCGGCTCGGTCACCCCGAACCGGCGGCGCAGCCACTGCCCTGCGTCCCGGTGCCAGAAGAGTGGGGCGGTCAGCTCGTGCTCGCGGACCATGGCCCACCCCTCCGGCGCCCACCAGCGCCGTTCGGTGTAGCCGCCGTCCTCGATGAAACGCTCGTACGCGCCGCAGGTGACCGGTGTCGTGTCGATGAGGAAAGCCGGGACGTCGCGCACATGGGCGGGCCGCTCATTGTCGAGGGCCCAGGGTTCGGTGGACGTTCCCATGGTGAACGGGCCGCCTGTCACCAGGACTTCGGCGGGCAAGGCGGCCGCGTCGGTGGGCCGCGGCGGTTCCGGTGCGGTGAGTGCGGCCGGACCTGACCTCAGCTGATGAGTGATCAGCATCGTCTCGTCGTGCTGCTGTTCATGCTGAGCGATCATCCCGAAGGTGAAACCCGCATCCACGAGCGGGCGGCCGCCGGTCAGGGCGGTGCTGTCGAGGATGTCCAGGGCCCGGCCCCGTACCTCCGCCGCGTAGGAGCGGGCCTCGGCGGGCGGCAGCAGCGGCAGGGACGGACGGCTGGCCCGCGGATGTTCGAAGGCGTCGTACAGCCCGTCGATCTCGGGCCGCATCGGCTCCCGCCCGGCGACGCCCCGCAGCAGCCACAGCTCCTCCTGATTGCCGATGTGCGCGAGATCCCACACCAAGGGCGACATCAACGGTGAATGCTGGGCGGTCAGTTCATGGTCGTCCACGCTGTCGGTGAGGAGCGTGGTGCGTTCCCGCGCAGTGAGGAGCGCCGCAAGAGCGCGCCGACGGAGCGCCTCGGTGTCCAGGCCGGTGGCCGAGGGGGTGGGGGAGTGGGTCATGAGCCTGCCTTCCTTCCCGGTTCCGGACGGAGCGCCGAAGCGGGCATCGCATGCACCGCCGGCCTCGACAGCAGTCCGGACAGATCATCGGCCGGACATCGCCCCCGGGCGACATAACGGTCGTGGAAATTCGCCACCGCCTCCTGCACGGCCTCGCTCGCACCCATCCTCGGCAGCGCTTCGCGGGCCAGATGGAAGCAGACGGCGGCCACCGCCCGCAGTTCGGGGTCGGACAGGCCGTCACGGGCGGCGCCGGTCCAGAGCGGGTTGCGCGGTGCCGACTGTGGGCCCGCCGTCTCGGCCAGCGGTTTGACGGTGCGGTACACGGTCTCGGCGGCCTCCGGGTCGTCGAACAGCGCGTTGGTGACGGCGAGCGGCACGAGCCATCCGTCGTCACCCGGCTGCGCGTCGATCATGCGCAGTTCGAGATGTCCGCGCGGGCGCACCGGCGGAAAGAGCGTGCTGATGTGGTAGTCGAGATCGGCGCGCACCGGCGGCCGTGGCGCGCCCGTACGGATCCAGTCGCGGAAGGTCAGATCCTCCGGGACGGCCCATGGCCCCTCGCCGCCCCGTATGCACATCACCGGGGTGTCGAGCACATGCGTGGCCCAGGCGTCGCGCGGGGCCAGATGGCCCGGTGGCGCCAGACTCCGTACCGGATCGAGATCCGCCCATATCGACTGGCGGGTGGACCGCAGTCCCGTCGGCCGGCCGTGCCGGTACGGCGAGTTGGCGAACACCGCCACCAGCACCGCACCCAGCAGATGCGACAGCTGCCAGCGCCGCCCGTAGCCGAGTGGCCCCGGCTCCTCCTCGCCGGCGTCCAGACAGACCTGGACGGACGCGGTGGTGCACATCATGGCGCGGCCGGCCGTACCCGACCGGTCGAGCGAGACCTCCATGGCGTCGTAGCGGGGCTCGTGCAGCAGACGGTGCGGCGGATGCCAGGGGTCGACGCCGACACCGACCGGCGCGAGGCCCTCCGCGTCGAGCGCGGCACGTACGGCGGCCAGATCGGTGGTCATGGCATCGACGCAGGCCGTCAGGGAGTCGGCGGGGCGCGAGCTGAGCTCCAGCTGGCCGCCGGGTTCGAAGGTGAGTGCCGCACTCAGCGGCAGCGCGCGTACAGCGGCGACAGCCGCGTGGAGACGGTCATGCGGGACCGGCGTCCGGGGATGGTCACGGTCGTGGATGAGCCATTCGAGCTCGACACCGATCGCGCGGGGCGGGCCCGTCTTGAAGCAGATACATCGCAGTAAATCCTCCGCCTCCCCCTCGCCGAGGGGGAGGTCGTACTCGGCCGGACCGTGGCCGACAGGTGCGTCCGGTGACATTCTGGGGCCTCCTTCTTCGGTGCGTCCGTACCACCCAAACCCGTGCCGGGAGATCGCACAAGAGGGCCCTTGCGCGACAGGAATTCGGTTGCATCCGGGCCTCGGAAGCACCGACCATGCCCCGTATGCACGACACGGGGGAGTATTGATGAGCGAACGGCTTCGCGCCATCGCAAGAGAGACCGAGACCATCATCGAGCAGGGGTTCTACCGCACGCCCGCGGGGCGTGAGGTGAGTATCGAGCGTGCTCTGGCCGCCGCGCTCTCCGGGACCCGGCTGTACGGGCCCGAGCCGGTGCCCGTCGCCGTTCTGGACTCCGACCGCACCACGGTTGTCGAGGTCACCGGCGAGAGCAGCCTGCAGGCGGCGCGCCGGATGACGGGCGAAGGGCCCGGCAAGGTCGCCGTGCTGAACTTCGCCTCCGCCCGTAACCCCGGCGGCGGCTATCTCAACGGCGCGCAGGCCCAGGAGGAGGCGCTCTGCCGCAGCTCGGCGCTCTACGCCACCCTGCTGCGAGCCCCCGGCCACTACGCCCACCACCGCGCCGAACGCAGCGCCTTCTACACCGACCGGGTCATCCACTCACCCGGCGTACCGGTGTTCCGCGACGACCGGGGGCGCCTGCTGGACACCCCGTACACCGTGGGCTTCCTCACCTCGCCCGCACCCAACGCCGGAGTGATCCGCGACCGGACTCCCGAGGACGCCCGTCGCATCCCCGCCGCGCTCGAGTCCCGCGCCGAACGGGTGCTGGAGGTCGCTGCGGTGCGCGGATACCGCAGGCTGGTGCTCGGCGCCTGGGGCTGCGGCGTGTTCCGCAACGATCCGGCGGAGGTGGCAGGTGCCTTCCGCGCGCTGCTCACCGGCGGGGGCCGGTTCGCCGGGCATTTCGAGCAGATCGTCTTCGGCATCCTCGACCGCGGTCCAGAATCGACCACTCGCACCGCATTCGCTCGCGCGTTCGAAAAAGAGCTGCGGCCGTCAGGCCCGGACACTCCCTGACCCTGCCGTTGAGCCAGAGGGGTGGACACCGGCCGACACGGTGACGCTGAGCCAGTGGGGTCAACGTCAGCCGTACGGGCCGCCTCCCGGCCCCGCCGGTCAGTTCCAGCCGTAACGCTCCCGCAGCCGGCCGGCGACCAGATCGAACCGGTCCCGGTCCAGCGCACACGCCTCGCGCCGCATCCCGTCCTCATGCACCCGCAGCACCCGGTCCAGATCGACCCAGGACGGCCGGCCGGAGCTGTCCCACGGCCCGGCGCCGAGGGCCACCCACTCGCGGTCCCGGTCGTGCTGCTTGCTGGAGAGCTGCACGGCGAGCAGCGTGCCCGCCGCCTCCCGGGCCACCACCAGTACCGGGCGGTCCTTGCCGCGCCCGTCGTCCTCCTCGAAGGGCACCCAGGTCCAGACGATCTCGCCGGGGTCGGGATCGCCGTCGCGGTCGGGGGCGTACGAGGTGCGGACCGGGCCCACGTCGTGCGGGTTCGCCTCGGCGGTCGCGGCGGGGCCGGAGCGCCCGGGGAAGTCGGCCGAGCCGTCGGCGGCGCGGGTGGAGTCCGAGAGGTACGTGCTGTCTGAACGGTGAGGGATGGTCATCGGAACACCGTAGGGGCTGTCCGGCCCATTCCGTGGACCATGCCCGCCGAACGGGCAGCAGTCCCGGACCATGGTCATCGGACACGTGCCCCACGGACGTGCGCGGTGCACCCCTCGTCACGCTCGCACGCCGTGCCCAGCCTCCCTGGCACAGGGCAGGGTGTGCGACCGCCGGACTGGTCGCGACGCCGTTTCCCAGACCACGCCTGCCGGAGCGACAGCGCCCTTCATACTCACCGGTCTCGACGTCAACCGAAGGTTCAGGGTCGGACCCCGTCGCCGCGTTCGCACAGCCGCCCCACCGGAACAGGAAGGCGCCTGCCGGAGCGCCCTGCGCCACGCCGACCACCTGCGGCGCCAGGGCCGTCGGCCCCCGACTGCCGGTGCTGCGTCGGCGCGGGGTGGCCGACACGGAGCTGTGGGCGCCGCATGTCGATGACCTGGAGCAGTGGCCGGTCCTCGCCCGTGGCTGACGGACGAGGACCGGCCACACCCACCGGGTACGGTCAGGAGGGTGTGCTCCCGTCCTGATCACCCGTCACCGGAATGCGCTCCCGGCGCGGCGACGGCGGCACGGCGGGCGTGGCACCGTTGACCGGCGCCGAGGATCCTGCCGTCTCGCCCTTCTCGCTCATCGCGGACAGCAGCTGCCGGGCCAGACCCAGCCCCGTGCCACCCATCGTCAGCGCCTTCGCGAACATCTCCGACATCCCGTCGGCGCCGTTCAGCAGCACCATGTGGTCCACACTGCTGAAGGCACCGGCGCCCGCCTCGACGATCTCCGGCCACCTCTCCGCCAACTGCTGGGCGACAACGGCTTCCTGATTCTCCGCGAGGGCGGCAGCACGCGCCTTGATCGCTTCGGCCTCGGCCAGCCCCTTGGCCCGGGTCGACTCGGCCAGCGCCAGCCCCTTGGCCTGCGCCGCCGCTGCCTCCGCCTCACCGGTCGCCCGGGTCGCCGACGCGGCGGCGGCGCCGCGCGCCTTCGTGGCCTCGGCCTCCGCGATCGCCGCCGTCTTGACCCGGTTGGCCTCGGCGATCGCGGCGAGCTCCGTCTCCTTCGCATGCGCCTCGGCGGCCGAGATCCGGGCGTCGCGCTCGCCCTCCGCCAGCGTCCGCTTCTCGTACGCCTGGGCATCCGCGGGCTTCCGTACGTCCGCCTGCAGCTGCTGCTCGCGCCGCTGGGCCTCCAGTTCGGCGACCCGGGTCTCCTGGACCACGACCTCCTGCCGGGCCGCCGCGTCGGCGAGCGGTCCCGCCTGCCGCGACTTGGCCGCGGCCTTGTCCCGCTCGGCCTGATACCCGGCCTGCAGGATCTCGCTGTCGCGGGTCGCCTCCGACATCCGGGCGGCGGCCTGCTGCTCCGCCTCGGTGGCCCGCCGGTTGGCCTCGGCCTGTGCGATCCGGGCGTCCCGTTGCACCGCCGCGGCATGCGGCATGGCGAGATTCTTGATGTACCCGGTCGGGTCCTCGATCTCGTGGATCTGCAGCGAGTCGACGATCAGCCCGAGCTTCTCCATCTCGGTGCCGCACGCCGCCCGGGTCTGACCGGTGAGCTTCTCCCGGTCCCGGATCATGTCCTCCACGGTCAACCCGCCGACGATGGACCGGAGATGACCGGCGAACACGTTGTGCACCCGCTCCGACATCATCTTCTGCTGGTCGAGGAATCGACGGGCCGCATTGGCGATCGACACGAAGTCATCGCCCACCTTGAAGATGACAACGCCGCGCACCCGCAGAGGAATCCCCTGATGCGTGACGCAATCGACGGACAGTTCCGTTTCGTTGAGGTCCAGCGACATCTTCCGTACCGCCTGCACGCCGGGCAGGACGAGCGTGCCGTGCCCGGTGACGATGCGGAATCCCATGCCCTGTCCGAGGCCCTCGGTCTTGTGCTTGGAACCGGAGATGACGAGTGCCTCGTTCGGCTCGGCCACCCGCCACATGAGCTTGAACAGGCCGATCAATGCAATGATGGCAGCGAGTACGAGACCCGCCGTGACGCCGATGACCATCGGCATGCGCCCCCTTGGAGAAGCTCACAAAATGGGCGCCCGGCTCGCGACGCCTGGCACGCACGCTCGCTGCGTTGCCGAAACGCCCTAGTAGCTCCTTCCCCAAGCTCTCAGCTTCGTTCGAGCAGGGGGAGACCCCATCCGAGGACCTTCCGGCGCCTTGCGATCGCACGCACCAGACGCCGCGAGCTGATCGGACTCCCATTTTGTGAGCTCCTCTTATCGCAGTACCCCGTCGGCACTGCTGAACAGAGGAAGTCTTCTCCTGTGCGCGACGGCGGAGAAGAGGTGTGCGCAACCTTGCCGCAATCTTGACTGCCGCACCCGGGACGCCGGTCCTTCACACACCTCAACTGTCGTAAGCAGGAGCCACATAGACCGTGCGCGGCGGCAGATACTCGATCACCGTCACCACCGTCCCCGGCTCGATACGGACCCCCGGCGCGGCGGGATGAGCGAGGAAGTGCTCGGCGCCCCCACGGATCGATACGATCACCTCACCGACCAGTCCCGGCCCCACCGTCCCGGTCACCCTGCCGAGCAGCCCCACCATCGACGAGTCATCCATGCCCCGAAGCGTACCCATCTCCAAGCGGTCTGGAAGACTGCCCGACGCCATGAGCCAGTTACCCAAGCAGCCCACCGAAGGCCCCGTCCCGACCAGCGCCGACGTGGCGCGGCTCGCCGGGGTCTCGCGGGCCACCGTGTCGTACGTACTCAACAACAACCCGACTGTCCGGATCAGCGAGCCCACCCGCCGCCGGGTCAGGGAGGCGGCCTCCGAACTCGGCTATGTGCCGCACGCGGCGGCCCGGAGCCTGCGCGCCGGACACACCCGGACGGTGCTGATGCCCACCGGGAACCACCCGGCCGGTCCGCTCCACCACCGCTTCCTCCATGAACTCGAATCCGGGCTGCGCCGCCTCGACTACACCGTGGTCCAGCACGGGAGCCTCGGACTGGACGCCGACGACGCCGCCCGGGCCTGGGCCGAACTCCGCCCCGTCGCCGTGATCGCACCCGGCGGGGTCGCGCTCTCTCCGCAGGGCATAGCCGTACTGCGACGCTCCGGCGCCAAGGCGGTGATCACCTTCGGCCCGCAACCGGTGGACGGCGCCCACGCCCTGGTCATGGACCAGCGGGAGGTCGGCAGTTGCGCGACCGGACATCTGCTGGAACGCGGACGACGCCGGATCGGCGTCGTCATGCCCGAGGAACCGGGTCTCGCCCTGCTCGCCGAACCGAGGCTGTCCGGAGCCCGGCGGGTGGCGGCCGATGGCGGAGCCCTCATCGAACCGTTGCCCTTGCGGTACGACGAGGAGTCGGCCGGCGCGCTCGCCGCCCGGTGGCGCACGCTCGGACTCGACGCCGTGTTCGCGTACAACGACGCCTACGCGATGCTCCTGATGCGGGCTCTCCAGGACGCGGGCATCGAGGTACCGGGCGAGACGGCCGTGGTGGGAGCCGACGACCTGCTGCTCGGCAGGCTGCTGAGGCCCCGGCTGAGCAGTGTGCGGATGGAGCTGGCCACATCGCAGCCGCTGGCGGAACTCGTCGACCGGCTGGTGCGGCATCCGGGAGGCGTGCCGGAGCGCCATGACCTGCTGAGGGCGCGGGCGATCCCCCGCGAGTCCAGCTGAGGAGGGTTCAGCGCGGCAACGTGCGCGTCGCGCGTCGCTTGCCTAGCGTCATGACCATGAACCATCCGCAGAGTTACGAGATCCTGCTGGTCCCCGAGTTCACCGAAGGCCCCACTGAGGCCCCGAAGGCCAAGGGCTCCTCCGAGGCCTCCGGAACCCCCGAGTCCGCCGATGCCGGCGGTGTCCGGTACGCCGGCGCCCCTATCCGCTCTGCCGTCGTGGAGGCCACCGGCGAGACGGGGGCATCGGGCTACCCCCGGTACGCCGGGGAGGGCGTGGTGGCGGACATCGATCCGGCGACCCACACCGTGGAGGCCCTGCTTGTCGACGGTGCCGAACTGGACCTCGGGCTCTCGGTCAGGATCTCGGAGCGGACCGCCGAAAGCTGACCGTCCGTACTGACAACTGCCTTGCAGGAGGCAGGATTTGGGAAACCCGCTCGTGCGTGACGTCCGCACCGTTCCGCGCGCGTAAAAGGGCGGAGCAGTTCGATCAATTCCCTTTTCGATCGGTGCGGCGTGACTACGATGTTGCACGTTCAACCGGGCGAGATCACGTTCGATGGCCGAACGCAGCTCGCACGGCTGCGCCGGATCGCGTAGTCCCGCGAGGCCGCGGCCGCACACCCCGCGCGCCCCACCGCATGGGACCACCCCTCGAACCGATCGACTGGAGAGTCTTCATGTTCCTGCTCGACCCCAAAGCCTGGCAGTCCCGCACGCTCGCGGGAGGTGAGTCGGATGTCGTCGAGCCCGCCACCGGCGAGGTCCTCGGACACGTCACCCTCGCCGCGCCCGAGGACATCGCGGCAGCCGCCGAGGCCGCGGCCGCCGCCCAGTCCGCCTGGGCCCGCACCCCGCACTTCGTGCGCGCGGCCGTCCTGCGCCGGGCCGGTGACCTGTTCGCCGCCCACGCTGACGAGCTGCGCGAATGGCTCGTACGGGAGTCCGGATCGATCCCCGGCAAGGCCGACTTCGAGCTCCACGTCGCCGCGCAGGAGTGCTACGAAGCCGCCGCGCTCGCCTCCCGGCCGGCCGGTCAGGTCCTGCCCAGCGAGGACCAACGGCTCTCCTACACCCGCAGGGTCCCGGTCGGGGTCGTCGGCGTCATCGCCCCGTTCAACGCGCCGTTGATCCTCTCCATCCGGTCCGTCGCGCCCGCACTGGCCCTCGGCAACGCGGTGCTTCTCAAGCCCGACCCGCGCACCGCGGTCTGCGGCGGGCTCTCACTCGCCGCGGTCTTCGCCGAGGCCGGACTCGGCGAGAACCTGCTGCATGTCCTGCCCGGCGGCGCCGCGGCCGGACAGGCGCTCGTCGCCGAACCTCGCGTCCCGGTCATCTCCTTCACCGGCTCCACCACGGCGGGCCGCGCCGTGGGCGAGGCTGCCGGGCGGCTCCTCAAGCGTGCGCACCTCGAACTCGGCGGCAACTCCGCGCTCGTCGTCCTGGAGGACGCCGACCTGGAGGGCGCTGTGGCGCAGGCGACCTGGGGCTCCTTCTTCCACCAGGGCCAGGTCTGCATGACCACCGGCCGCCACCTCGTCCACGCCTCGTTGCACGACGAGTACGTCGAGCGGCTCGCCGCGAAGGCGGACGCGCTGGTTGTCGGCGACCCGCACCGTGAGCAGGTCCACCTCGGCCCGGTCATCGACCGCGGCCAGCTCGGCAAGATCCACCGGCTGGTCGAGTCGAGCACCGCACAGGGCGCGAAGCTCGCGGCGGGCGGTACCCACCGCGACCTGTTCTACCGGCCCACCGTCCTCACCCACGTCGACGACCGGACACCCGCCTACGCGGAGGAGGTCTTCGGCCCGGTCGCCCCCGTGCGGTCCTTCGACACCCTGGACGAGGCCGCGGCGCTGGCCGCCGACAGCCCGTACGGGCTCTCGCTGGGCATCGTCACCCGCGACACCGCCCTCGGCCTGGAACTCGCCGACCGGATCCCGACCGGCATCGCCCACATCAACGACCAGACGGTGAACGACGAGGCGGTCGCACCCTTCGGCGGCATCGCCGCGTCAGGCACCGGGGCGCGCTTCGGGGGCGAGGCCAACCTGGAGGCCTTCACCGACCTGCGCTGGACGACGGTCCGCCGCGCACCGGCCGGCCACCCCTTCTAGGCCGGCGGATCAGACCGGCGGATGGGGGCGGACACCCCCAGGGATATCCGGACGCCGAAGGGGCCCGGCCAACCGGCCGGGCCCCTTCACCGTCGCGCGCTCGCGCCGCCTACTTCGGTTCCTTCTGCTGGTCCTCGATGGACTTGCGGACCTCGTCCATGTCCAGCTTGCGGGCCTGCCCGATGACATCCTCGAGAGCCGTCTCCGGCAGGGCCCCCGGCTGGGAGAACACCGCCACATTGTCCCGGACGATCATCAGGGTCGGAATGGACCGGATCTCGAAGGCCGCCGCCAGCTCCTGCTGCGCCTCTGTGTCGACCTTGGCGAAGACCAGGTCGGCGTGGCGCTCGGACGCCGCGTCGTACACCGGCGCGAACTGCCGACACGGGCCGCACCAGGAAGCCCAGAAGTCGATCAGGACGAACTCGTTCTCGCTGACGACCTGATCGAAGTTTTCCTTGGTGAGCTCTACGGTGCTCATGCTCTCGTTACCTCTTCCTGTGCCCGTTCGGACGTGTCCGCCACAACCGTGACCGGTTCCGCGCTATTCCGCCTGCCCGTGTGGCCACCGCTCACACCTGCGGCCAGACTGTCCCCATGACAGATGCTGTGGAGAACGCCGTGTACGACGTCGTGGTGATCGGTGCGGGACCTGTGGGTGAGAACGTGGCGGATCGGACCCGGGCCGCTGGACTGTCCACGGCGGTTGTCGAGAAGGAGCTCGTCGGCGGCGAGTGCTCGTACTGGGCGTGCATGCCCAGCAAGGCGCTGCTGCGCCCGGTCGTGGCCCGCGCCGACGCGCGCAAGGTCCCCGGACTGAGCGCGGCGGTCCAGGGACTCCTGGACACGGCGGCCGTCCTCGCCCGCCGTGACGAGTACGCCTCGCACTGGAAGGACGACGGACAGGTCGCCTGGCTGGAGGGGATCGGCGCGGACGTCTACCGGGGTCAGGGACGTCTGACCGGCACGAAGGAGGTTTCCGTCACAGGCCCTGACGGCTCCGGACACCGGCTGACCGCCCGGCATGCCGTCGCCGTCTGCACCGGCAGTCGCGCCGTCGTTCCCGACCTTCCCGGAGTCGCCGACGCCCGCCCCTGGACCAGCCGCGAGGCGACGAGCGCCAAAGAGGTGCCGGGCCGACTGGTGATCGTCGGCGGGGGAGTCGTCGGCGTGGAGATGGCCACCGTCTGGCAGGCTCTCGGCGCGCAGGTGACGATGCTGATCCGCGGCAAGGGGCTGCTGCCGAAGATGGAGCCGTTCGCGGGCGAGCTGGTCGCCGAGGCCCTCACCGAGGCCGGAGCCGATGTCCGTACGGGCGTCTCCGCCACGTCCGTGCGGCGTGCCGGCCCCGACGGACCGGTCACCGTGGAACTGGACAACGGCGAGCGCATCGAGACCGACGAGATCCTCTTCGCCACCGGCCGTGCCCCGCGCACCGACGACCTGGGCCTGGAGACGGTGGATCTGAAGCCCGGATCCTGGCTCGCGGTCGACGACAGCTGCCGCGTCGAGGGCAGCAACTGGCTGTACGCAGTCGGCGACGTCAATCACCGGGCGCTCCTCACCCACCAGGGCAAGTACCAGGCCCGCATCGCGGGTGCCGCGATCGCCGCCCGCGCACAGGGCGGCGCGCCGCCGGCGACCGGCCGCTGGGGCGCCCACGCCGCCACCGCCGACCACGCGGCCGTACCCCAGGTCGTCTTCACCGACCCGGAGGCCGCATCCGTCGGGCTCACCCTCGCCGCGGCCGAGCGCGCCGGGCACCGGGTCCGCGCCGTCGACCACGACCTCGCCGCTGTCGCCGGCTCCGGACTGTACGCGGACGGCTACCGGGGCCGCGCCCGCATGATCGTCGACCTCGACCGCGAGATCGTACTCGGCGTCACCTTCGTCGGCCCCGGCATCGGCGAGCTGCTGCACTCGGCGACGGTCGCCGTTGCGGGTGAGGTCCCCATCGACCGGCTCTGGCACGCGGTCCCGGCCTATCCGACGATCAGCGAGGTGTGGCTGCGCCTGCTGGAGGCGTACCGGGGCTGAGTACGGCTGGTGGGCCGGTGTGTCGGCGTGTCCCCTCCTCCCTCCGAGGGACGACGGGACACGCCGACGGGGTCCGTCGTCCCGCGCAGATGCAACGACGAAGTGCCGGTGAGCTCACGGGGCGATGCGTTTTCCGGCTCTCACCAGTAGTGGCGCCGCCCACCGATCCCGCGGCCGACAGCACCGAGAATCCAGAGGACCGCACCGATCAGCACCAGGGCGACGCCGATGGTCCACAAGAAGGAAATCCCGGCCACCATGCCGAGCACGAGCAGAATGACTCCGAGGACGATCATCGCGTCCCCCAATCTTTGAGGGCCACCTTCGAGTATGCGCCGGGCGGCGTACCTCCGCGTCGCCGGCGACTGCTGTCGCTCGTACGGCCGTCCAGGGCCGCCGGGCAGTGACCACTGGGGGCCCGGACAGCTCGACGGACCTCGTGAGACAGCCGGAGTCTCAGGCCGACGACACGGCCGGTGCCCCCTTCGACCAGGCGCGATCCGGTCCGGCGAACCGCTACGCGACCCGCCTCTCCACCTGCTGTTCCTCTTCCTCGTCGGGCAGTTTCACGTCGCTCACCAAGATGTTGACCTCCACGACCTCCAGACCGGTCATCCGCTCGATGGCGGCGATCACCTCGGTCCGGACGTCGCCCGTGAGCTCGACGATCGAGTATCCGTATTCGACGATGATCGACAGGTCGACCGCCGTCTGGACCTCGCCGACCTCGACCTTGACACCGCTGGTGACGGACTGACTTCCCGCTCCGGGCACCCGCTCCCGCACGGCCCCCATACCGCGGGCGAATCCCCCTCCCATGCCCTGGACTCCGGGCACGCCACGGGCCGCCAGCCCGGCGATCTTCGCCACCACGCCGTCGGCGATCGTGGTTCGGCCCCGCGACCCAGGTTCCGTTCGGCGGTTTCCGCCGTGCGGTCCTGCTCCGTGCGCGGCCTCGGATTGCGGGCGGGTGGTCTCGGGCCGGTTCACCTGCGTTTGATCGGTCATGGTCGGTCGCCCTTCCGAAGGGAGAAGGTGGATTCGAACGCCTTGGTCAGTTTACGTACCATTTGTCAACATTGCTCGAGCGGTAGGGGTTGGTAACTGCTTGCCGGTGAGTGGCGCACGAGGACGGTTTAACTCGATCGTGTGATGGTGGGCTCGTGGGCTTGCTCAGGAACGGTATGTGGGCGGACCCACGGGCGCCTGCCGCGGAGGGGATGGGTGGGTACTGGCGGCGTTGTGGGGGGTCCGGCCTCGGGCGCTCGCCTCAAGGTGCCGGCGGGGAGGGGAGGTACAGTCCGCCACCGGCAGGGCGGGCCGGCCCGGCGGTGGAGGCCGACGCCGGGTTACGGGGCGTCGGTTCCGGTGCTCAGGGACCGCCCGCAGCGCAGGTTCCAGCGGCCGGACCGGCCGCTGAGCTCTGTCAGTGTCAATGGGGCGACATCCAACCGCCAGAACGCCTGCGGCGGAAGGCCCAGCGCGTGCACGATCGCGGCGCGCACCACCGCGGGTTCGACCACGGCGATCACGCGGCCGTCCCCGGCGCCGTCCCGATGCGACGAGTCCAGCCAGCCGCCCACCCGCGCACACAGGTCCAGCAGCGACTCACCGCCGTGCGGTGCCGCCGAAGGGCCGGACAGCCAGACCGACACCGCCTCCGGCTCGGCCTCGCTCACCTTCGCCAGCCGCTGCCCGCTCCAGCGCCCCAAGTCCCAGCCGCGGAGGGCCGGTTCGGGTTCGGACCGCAGCCCCAGCGCCTCGGCGGTCCCGGCGCACCGCTCGTCCGCTCCGCACACCCGGCGATCGGCGGCAGGCACCGCGGCAGCGGCCGCACGCGCCCGCCCGACACCGGACGCGTCGAGCGGGGCGTCGCCGTCGAAACGGGCTTCACGCAGCGCAGCATTGAGCGCCGGCGAGATCAACATCACTTGTACCGTCAACACCGGTGTCAACTCCCTGAACTGTGGCCTTTCGGGTAAGCACACCACGGCATCCGGGCCTTCCGGCCCCGCAGATGGCGCCATGGCGGCGCGTGCCCGCAGGCGGTAAGGTCGCGATGAACATGACGACGGTGTGACGGAAGTCCGGTGAGAATCCGGCACGGTCGCGCCACTGTGAACCCGTACCCCTGCGGGAAGTCAGACCCGGCACTGTCGTCTCAGGCACCACGATCGGGACGCGTGTTCCCTCAGGAGGTTCTGCCATGGCACAGACTGCTGCCCCCGCAACCGTCGCCACACCCGCCATCACCCCCATCTCGCTGAAGGCCATTGCCCCGTGGGCGGTCTTCTTCGGCATCCTCATGCTCGTCCTGCTGTACTTTGTCGGCGCCGAGCAGGGTGCCACCGCTGTCATCTCCGGCGAAGGTGTCCACGAGTGGGTTCACGACGGTCGCCACCTGCTCGGTTTCCCCTGCCACTGACACGCCGCGCACCTCAGGGGAACCGCTCATGAACTCCATATCTGTCAGAGCGCTGCTCGTCCGCGGCATGCTGGCCGGACTTGCCGCCGGCGCGCTCGCTCTTGCCGTCGCCTACTTCCTCGGTGAATCCCGGGTGGACGCGGCGATCGCGCTCGAAGAGGCTCACGGCCACGAGCACGGCGGCGAGGAACTTGTCAGCCGCACCATGCAGTCCACCGCGGGTCTCGCCACCGGTGTCCTGGTCTTCGGTGTGGCGATCGGCGGCATCGCCGCGCTGGTCTTCTGCTACGCCCTCGGCCGCATCGGCAGGTTCGGCCCGAGGGCCACGGCCGCATTGATCGCGTTCGGCGCCCTGCTGACCGTGTATGTCGTGCCGTTCCTCAAATACCCGGCCAATCCGCCGGCTGTCGGACACCCCGACACGATCGGCCAACGCACCACCCTGTTCTTCCTGATGGTCGTCCTCAGCGTGCTGTTGGCCGTCGCTGCCGTCATCTTCGGCAAACGGCTGGCTCCCCGCCTGGGCAACTGGAACGCGTCCATTGCCGCGTCCGCCGCCTATGTGCTCGTCATCGGGCTGGCCTACGCCTTCCTGCCCTCGTTCAACGAGGTCGGCAAGGGCTTCCCGGCCAGTCTGCTGTGGGAGTTCCGCCTCGCCACCCTCGCTGTTCAGGCCACGCTGTGGACCACGTTCGGTCTGGTCTTCGGCTATCTGACCGAGCGGCTGCTGGTGCCGAAGGCCGGCACGGTGACGGCCGGGGGCGGTACCACGTCCCACGCCACAGCCGCTGCGAGCTGAGGCGCCGGCCGACTCGTCGGCCGTATGACGGGAGAACCCGCCGGGAAGCCCCGGCGGGTTCTCCCGTCTATGCGGCGTCCGTCGCGTCGGTCGCTTCAGCCACGTACGTCGCATCCGTTGCGTCCGACGCCTCCGACGTGTCCGACCAGTCGATCAGGAAGTGCTTCACCCGGTCGTCCGCCCTGACGAACCGCATGCCTGCCGCCACCATGACGTGGTGGGACGCGATGTTGTCGAGGTCGGCATCGCCGTTCACGGCGGCGATGCCCTCGTCGCGGGCGAACTCCAGCAGCGCCCGCAGCGCCTCGGCGGCGTACCCCTTGCCGCGCGCCGCAGGGGTCAGGCCGTAGCCGATCGTCACCTGCCCCTCCGCGTTCGGAGCGCCGTGAAAGCCCACTCCGCCTATGGCGTGTCCGTCCTGGCGGAGGCGGATCTCGTAGGCGCCGAACGGCTGGGGGTTGCCGGTGTCGGCGCAGTGTTCCAAGAAATGTCCGGCCCCGGCCGCGTCGCCGTCGGTCGGGTACTCCGGTGCCCACAGGGCGCCCGGCCCCGGACGGCGGGCCACTATGTTCTCCGCCTCGGCGGGACTCAACGGGTGGAGTACGAGTCGAGGTGTCAGAAGATCTCCCATGACTCGTCGGAATATCACGGCGGCGAGCTTCGGCGCACCGGAATTATCGGAATTTTTGCTGCCTGAGGGAGTGGGTAGCAGGGCTGGGTGACGCTGATACGTGTTGTTCTCGCTTTGTTGTCGTGTTGCCACAGGGGTGCGGCAGGGGCAGGGCCAGCGGGTTTGCATGTTGCACTGTGCTGTGTCGGGTGACAGGGTCGGCGGAATGGAAAATGTGTTCTATTCCTCTCGAGGGTGGGAGGACTGGGATGTCCCGGCCAAGCCCGCGATCCCGGAGGGGATGCCGGTCCTGATCGATGACGACCTCTTCTTCGAGGACGTCTCGGGGCCGCGGCCGACTGTGGCGGTGAACCGGTGGCTTCGTGAGCTGCCGACGAATGGGTGCCCGGCGCCGAAGTCGTGTACCTACTACGCCCGCACGGTGAAGGAGTGGATGGAGTTCCTGGCCGAGCACGGGGTGGGTCTGTTCGACACCCGGATGCGGCTGAAGTCGGCCCTGGGCGCGTACGCCGTGTACCGGGCGACCGGGCCGATCAAGCACCGTTTCGAGGCGTCGACGTGGAACCAGAACGTGGGCATCCTGGCGAGCTTCTACCGATGGGCGGTTGACGAAGGGTACACGGACGCGGAGCCGTTCACGTACAAGCAGGGCACGGCCTACTTCGGTGAGCAGGCGTCCCAGGTGCAGGTCAACCAGGCCCGTCGCCGCCAGGCCAAGGACCACGTGACGATCAAGTACCTGGAGGACGACTTCGCCGCGCTGTTCCTGAACGCACTGTCGGGCCTGACGCCGGACGGGCAGGACGACCCTCGGTACCGGGGCCGCGAGTTGGCCCGCAACGCGGTCGCGTCGTCCGCGAGCGCCTCGTCGAGCGAGACTCCGTGATGGGCGATGCCGAACTCCTTCGCGAAGTCGGCGGTCGGTTCCGGCAGGCGCCCCACCACACGGTGGAGCACCTGCCCCTCGGCCAGGGTGATCTCGGCGTGGAGGCGGGCGACCTGTCCGTAACCAACGACGGCGATACGCAGTGCGTCGGGCATCTTTCAGTACTCCGCGGTGTTGACCAGCGCCCGCAGCTCGGCCGCCAAGGCCGGCCCGGCACAGATGACTCCGGTTCCCCATGGGGTGCAGTGAGCGCCCGCCTCACGGGAGATGAGCGCCCCGGCGGCCCAGTCCCAGCGCTCCGGCTCGTCTTCGAGGAACCCGTCGAGGCGGCCGGCGGCCACCCACGCCAGATTCAGAGCCGAGCTCCCGCTCGATCGCACGCTGCGGACGGCGGGCAGCAGCGCGGTGAGGGTGCGCGCCTGCCGGGTTCGGCCCTCGGCGGTGTACGCGTACTCGGTCGCGACGACGGCATCGCGAGCGGGACACGGGGGCCGTACCGAAAGCCGTGACTTCCCGAGCCAGGCCCCGCCGCCGTCGACGGCCCAGAAGACCTCATCGCGGTTCGGGTCGTGCACGACGCCGACGCGCGGCGCCCAGACATCGCCGACGCGTTCCTCGAGAGCGATGCTGACGACGTAGTGCGGGATGCCCAGGGCGAGATTGCCGGTCCCGTCGACGGCGTCGACGACCCACCGCAGTCCGGTACCGCTCGGACGCTCCGGGTGGTCCTCACACACCAGACCGACCTGGGCACCGGCACGATCGATGACTTTGAGGATCGCCTCGTTGGAGGCGACGTCGGCGGTGGTGACGAAGTCTCCCGGCGCGGACTTCGTCTCGATGATCCTGGCCTCCGCGTGAACCGTCCGCAGGGCGTCCGCCCCGGCTCTCGCGGCCTCCAAGGCACGTGCCAGCCAGGGGTCCCAGTCGCTCACACCGGCGTCAGTCGTCATGGAGCACCCGGTTCGACAGGAGTAAGGACGGGACTGTGACGGAGGATCTGAGCGTGCTCATCGACTCTCCTATCGGTCTTCCAACGGACTCGCGTTCCTGGATCAACCCGCCAGCGCAGACTAGGCGGAGGATCAGAACGGCACAACCGCGTCAGTGAAGTCCCCCCGTCCGGCCTGCGGCTATGCGAAGCCCAATTGCCTTGACTGGCAACGGCGTTCTTTGATTTTGTTTGAATCGGTTTCGTTTCGCGAGGTGACGATTGCAGGAGTCAGGAATGAAGATCGCAGTTGTGGGCGGTGGGTCTACGTACACACCGGAACTCGTCGACGGATTCGCTCGCCTTTTCCCACAAGCGGAACTGCGCCTTGTCGACCCGGTCGCCGATCGCCTCGAAGTGATCGGTGGGCTGTCCAGCCGGATCTTCGGCGACTACGGGGCCTCGGGCCGGGTCACGTGGACCAGTGACCTCGACGCCGGTCTCAGCGATGCCTCCGTGGTCATCCTGCAGCTCCGCGTCGGCGGACAGAAGGCCCGGATCAGCGACGAGACTCTCCCGATGTACTGCGGCTGCGTCGGTCAGGAGACCACCGGCTTCGGCGGGCTGGCCAAGGCGATGCGCACGGTCCCCGTGGTGCTGGACATCGCCGAGCGCGCGGCACGACTGGCGGCGCCGGGCGCCTGGATCGTCGACTTCACCAACCCGGTCAGCATCGTCACCCGCGCCTTGCTGGACGCCGGACACCGCGCGGTGGGTCTGTGCAACGTGGCCATCGGGCTTGAGCGTTGGATCGCCCAGATGCTGGATGTCGAGCCGTCGTCGGTCCTGCTCGAACACGTCGGACTCAACCATCTGACCTGGGAGAGGGCCGTCTACAACGACGGCGTCGACCGCCTGCCCGAGCTGCTGGAATCCCGGCCCGACGAGCTGGCCGCCGAGGTCGGGCTGCCTCCTCGGATCCTGCGATCCACGACGCGGCCATACGCGGAGGCCGCGAGCGCGTGTACGCCGCCTTGCTGTCGCACCCGCTGATCGGTCAGCACCAAGCGGCGGAAGTGCTCACGGACAAGCTGATCGCGGCCAATGCCGAGCATCTGGCATGGGCTCGCTGAAGCCCGGTCCGCACACTCGGCAGTCACCATGGGGTGCGCCGCTCTCATCGATATCGGACGGAATGGCCACGCGCGGGCCGGTACCACTGACCCAGGATCGGACACACGAAGCATGACCATGCACGATGACGAGATCATCATGGAAGACGAAGCTGTCCAGGAGCTCATTGCCACCCAGTTTCCCGAATGGAAAGCGCTGCGGATCCGGCGTCTGACGTCGAGCGGCACAGTGAATGCCATCTTCCGCATCGGCGACGACTTGGCGGCGCGCTTCCCGCTGCAGTCGGTGGACCCCGAGGTGTGCCGGGAGACGCTCCAGCGCGAGGCCCGAGCCTCGCAGCGATTCGCGGACCACTGCCCGGTCGCGGCTCCTCGTCCCATCGCTCTCGGTGAGCCGGGGAGCGGCTACCCGCTGCCGTGGTCGGTG
This sequence comes from Streptomyces sp. NPDC048496, assembly GCF_043200055.1. Lineage (NCBI taxonomy): Bacteria > Bacillati > Actinomycetota > Actinomycetes > Kitasatosporales > Streptomycetaceae > Streptomyces > Streptomyces sp. NPDC048496. Next base: position 92,042 of record NZ_JBICXB010000026.1, read on the forward strand.
CAGACGTGGGTGCCTGGAGATGTCGCCACCGCCGGCTTCGGCGGGTCCGCTGAATTCGCCCGCGACCTCGCGGGTCTCATCAAGGCGCTGCGGACCAGGGACACCGAGGGCCGCACGTTCCAGGGCGAGAACCGGGGTGGCGAGCTGCCCGCCCACGACGAATGGGTCGAGCTCTGCTTCGAGAAGAGCGAGGGCCTGCTGGACGTGCCTCTTCTCCGCCGGCTCTGGAGCCACTTCCGTGAACTTCCTCGAACGCCGGGCGACGTGATGTCGCACGGCGATCTGACTCCCAACAACGTTCTGGTCGACGGAGGTCGGCTGGCCGGCGTTCTCGACAGCGGTGATTTCGCACCGGCCGACCCCGCCTTGGACGTCATCTCCGCCTGGCACCTGCTCGACGACACGTCCCGCGCGGCGTTCCGCGAGGAGCTGGGCTGTGAGGACCTGGAATGGGAGCGCAGCAAGGCGTGGGCGTTCGAACAGTGTATGGGTGCGATCTGGTACTACATCGACACCAATCCGGCGATGTACAACATGGGTCGTTCCACTCTCGACCGAATCGTCGCGAACACCAAGGTCTGAGTTTCGAGCACCGCGACCGCGAGGGGCTCGGCAGCAATGTGTATTTATGACGCTGGAGGATGAACGTGTTGACCCGTACTGCACTGACGCCCGGGGAACGCGAGCAGCTTGACACCGAAGGATATGTGGTCCTCCTCGACGTGTTCACTCCGCAGGAATGCGACGAGTTGGGCGACGAGATGGACACCGCGTGGGAGACCTACCGTCTTCACGAGATCAGTGATTCCGAGGAGGGCGTCCGTTTCGTCGACAACGCACTGCACTACTCGGCCAAAGTGCAGGACGGCCTTCTTCACCCGCTGATTCTCGACGCCGCTCGCCTGATGGTCGGACCGCGGCTCTTGCTCAATCTGATCAACGGCCGCTCTCCCGCGGCGGGTGCGGCGGGGCAGCCGTTGCACGTCCTCGACCGCCGGCGCGGGCGGCCCTTCGACAAGTGCAACGCGATCTGGTGTCTGGACGACTTCACCGCGGAGAACGGCGCGACGCGTGTCATCCCGGGCTCCCACCTGGATGACACCGCCGCACTGGCCCGGATGGGAGACCCGATGGACTCGCATTCGGACGAGGTCATAGTCGAGGCGCCACGCGGTGCCGTCATCATGCACAACTCGCACCTCATCCACAGCGGTCGGCCGAACAGCAGTGGATCCGACCGCCGGAGCATCCACGCGGCCTACACGCACCCGGAGATCCCGACGCACTACGACTGGACGACACTGCCCTCGTCCGTCGTCGCGGACCTGTCGGAGCCGACGTTCGACCTGCTGGGACTGAGTGAGGCCGCCCTCGATGTGGGACGCCTGGAAGCTCGGGCGTGAGGTTGCGGAGGACGTAGTGCCGGGCGGCGCGGCGTGACCTGCACATCACCGGCCGCCGCGCCTCCGGTTCCCGGGGCGGTTCACCCTGCGCAAGGTGATGGGCGGGTACATCGCCCGTGCTGGCTACGACGACCTTCTGGCTTCCTTCCTCTGGGTTCACGAAGGGCGGATAGCCCGTGAGATCCAGAGATGTCTCGAAGACCATCGGGATCGGGTCGAGCGCGAACGAGATCACGCCGAGCAGCGGGGAGAAGGCGCCTACTCTGATCCGCCGCTGGACGAGGACTACATCAACGTCGCCTGGGACACCGAGAGAGAACTGGACAAGGAACTCGCGCTCGCGCAACGGGCCTGCGAAGAGTCCACCAAGCGACAGCAGGCCATGCGTGAAGACCATGGCGACGTCGACAAGATACGCGAGCGCTACACCAGCATCGAGGAGACCGAGGAGTAATCGTCAAGACCTGTGGACCGGTTAGTTAGAAGAAGCCGATCGTGTCCTTGAGAAGACGAAGGGCTTTTGCGCGGTATGTGGCGCTGTC